>DATIUW010000252.1:0-28728 GCA_035466435.1 Polyangiales bacterium
GATATTTGCTTGATGCTGCGTGAGCTCTCCGCGCGCGCCCGTGTGGTGACGTCTGCCTGCGACGATTATCCGGCTGGGCTTCGCGACTTGCCCGATGCGCCTTCCTCGTTTCGCGTCGTCGGTGAGCTCCCGGGGCTTCAGCGTGCCTTGTCCATCGTCGGCACGAGGCGCGCCGATGAGGAGGCGCTCGACTTTGCGTACGAGCTCGGGCGGGATGCGGCGCTCAATGGGCACGTAGTGGTGTCGGGTGGCGCCGTCGGGATCGACCGCGCGGCGCACGAAGGGGCGATCGACGGGGGTGGGCGCACGGTGGTGGTGTTGCCTACCGGCCTCGACACACCATACCCCCCGGCCAACCACGGCCTTTTTTCGCGCGCCATCGACGCCGGATGCCTGCTCACCGAGGTGCCCGACGGCGCGGACGCGCAGCCCGGGCGTTTCTTGACGCGAAACCGCTTGGTCGCGGCTCTCGGACGCTCCACGATCGTCGTGCAGGCTCCGGCCAGGTCGGGGGCGCTGTCCACCGCGCGGCTTGCCAGCAAGCTCGGTCGGCGAGTTTTTGTCGTGCCAGCTTCCCCATGGGATTCGCGGGGATCGGGCAATCTCAGGCTCCTCCGCGGAGGCGCGAGGATTTGCGCGAATGTCGGCGATGTTCTATCCGACTCCGCGCTGAGGGGTGGCGGCGAGGCTGCCGACCCTTCCAGTGAGAACGAAAGTGCCCAGGAATACGACAATTTGAGCCTCTTTGAGCAGAAGATCCTCCAGTCCCTCCGGGGTCGGGCGCGGCACCCCGAGGACCTCTGCCAACGAACCGGAATTCCAGCGTTTGAGGTTCAGCGCTCCATTCTTCAGCTCCTGGTTCGGGGGCTGATCGAGGAGAAGCCCGGGGGCCGGTACCAACGTTGCAGAGCGAGTAGCAAGCCTTAATAGGAAGAGTTCGATGTCCAAGACCCTCCTCATCGTGGAGTCCCCTGCCAAGGCGAAGACCATCAAGAAGTACGTCGGCGACGGCTACGAGGTTCTTGCGTCCAAAGGGCACATCAAGGACCTGCCCAAGCGTGGGGGCGTCGACATCGAGCACGGCTTCCAGGAGACGTACGAGCTCCTCGAAGAAAAGGGCAAGCCCGAGGTGGTCAAGGCCATTCGGGCGGCCGCCAAGAAGGCCGACAAGGTCCTGCTTGCCACCGACCCCGACCGCGAGGGCGAGGCGATCGCCTACCACCTGATGGAGGTCGCCAGGCAGGCCAACGAGGACGCCGAAATCAAGCGCGTCCTGTTCGAGGAGATCACCAAGCGCGGCGTGGCCGAGGGCCTCGAGCATCCGCGCGATCTCGATGCGAATCTCTACGAGGCGCAGCGTACCCGGCGTGTGCTCGACCGCCTCGGCGGTTATCCGTTGTCGAGCCTCCTTTGGAAGAAGCTCGCGTTCGGGCTTTCCGCGGGCCGTGTACAGACGCCGGCGCTTCGCATCATCGTCGACCGGCAACACGAGCGCGACGCGTTCGTTCCGGTGGAATACTGGCTGGTCGACGTGAGGCTCAAGGGTGAAAAGCCGCAGTCGTTCATGGCGATGCTCCACGACGTGGGCGAAGAGAAGCTCGAAAAGGTCGGCTCTCGTCCCGCGACGCTCGATGAAAAACGAGCAGCGGGCTACGTGTCGGATCTGAAGGCCGCCGAATACCGCGTTGGCGCCATCACGAAGCGAAAGGCATCGCGCAAGGCGCCTGCTCCCTACACGACCTCCAAGCTCCAGCAAGATGCGGCCAATCGCTTGAGCATGCCTCCCAAGCGCACCATGCAGATCGCGCAGCAGCTCTATGAAGGCATCACGCTCGGGCGGGGCAAGGACGCCGAGATGGTCGGTCTCATCACGTACATGCGTACCGACAGCGTGCGCCTCTCTCCCGACGCGGTGAACGACTGTCGCGCTTACATCGCGAAGAAGTTCGGCAAAGACTCCGTTCCGGAAAAGCCGAACTTCTTCAAGAGCAAGAAGCAAAACGTGCAGGATGCCCATGAGGCGATCCGCCCGACGCGCCTCGATCTGCCCCCCGAGAAGGTCAGCAAATACCTCAAGGACCCGCAGCGAAGGCTCTACAAGCTGATTTGGGATCGATTCGTGGCTTCACAGATGACCCCTGCGGTATTCGATCAGACGAGCGTCGAGATCGAAGCCATTGCCGGTGATCGCTCGTACGGTCTTCGCGCAAGTGGCAGTGTGCTCAAGGTTCCTGGTTGGCGTGCGGTGTACGGCGCGACCACCGAGCCCTTGGCCGGCGAGGAGCCGAGCCCCGAGGATCGAGGCGACGATGACGCGGACAGCCTTCCGGAGCTCCGCGAGGGCGAGACGCTGCACCTGGTGATTCCCCCGGGCGTGCAGATGCACCACAAGCAGACCGAGCCGCCTCCGCTCTTCACCGAAGCGACGCTCGTGAAGAAGCTCGAGGAAGAGGGCATCGGCCGGCCGAGCACCTACGCCGAGATCATCAGCAAAGTCGAGCAGCGCGCGTACGTGATCAAGGAAGGCAACAAGCTCGTGCCCACGCCGCTCGGCACGCTGGTCATCGAAAAGCTGGTCGCGGACAACTTCGACCTCGCCGACATCGGCTTCACGCGCAAGCTCGAAGAAGATTTGGATGCCGTCGCCGAAGCGCGCGCGAAGCGACTCGATGTCCTGCAGCCTTTCCACGAACGGTTGCAGGCGCAGATCGAGCACGCCGTCGAGCAGAAGGGCAAATGGTGGCCGGAGCCCGAGGAGATCGGCCAGACGTGCCCCGAGTCGGGCGATCCGCTGGTCAAGCGCTGGGGGCGAAACGGCCCGTTCATCGGGTGTACGAAGTACCCCGAGTGCCGCTATACGCTGAACATCGGGCCGGACGGCGAAATCGAGCCGCCCAAGGAGCCCGAGCTCACCGAGTACGATTGCCACGAGTGCGGGGCGAAGATGACCAAGCGCTGGGGCCGCAATGGGTGGTTCCTGGGCTGCTCGCGCTACCCGGAATGCAAGCACACCCGTCCGGTTCCGCTCGGCTTCAAGTGCCCGAAGTGCAAGACGGGCGACATCATCCCCATCAAGGCGCGGGGTCGCGGACGTCCCTTCTACGGGTGCACCAACTATCGCTCCGAAGAGCCTTGCGACTTTCGCGTTTGGCAGAAGCCGGTCGGCGAAAAGTGCCCGCGTTGCGGAAGCGATTTCTTGGTGCCGATCGGCGGCAAGAAAAACCCCAAGCTCAAGTGCCCGAACGAGAGCTGCGACTTCGAACGGCCCTATGATCCGGACGAGCTCGGCGACGAGGAAGAGACGCGGGAGTCGTCGGCTGCCGCCGGCTCGGCGACCGGGTAAGGTTCGGTCGTGGCAAACGTGATCATCGTGGGTGCGGGCCTGGCCGGCACCGAGTGCGCGTGGCAGCTCGCCGAGCGCGGCGTGTCGGTGCGTTTGATCGAGCAGAAGCCGCGGTCCCGCACTCCAGCGCAGAGCTCGGACCAGATGGCCGAGCTCGTTTGCTCGAACTCCTTTCGAGGGGCCGCGCTACACAACGCGGTCGGCCAGCTCAAGGAAGAGATGCGCCTCAGCGGGTCCTTGGTCATGGAGGTGGGAGCGCTTCATCGAGTTCCCGCCGGCGGCGCGTTTGCGGTCGATCGGGACGCGTTCAGCGCGGAGATCACGCGCCGCATGGAGCGACATCCACTCATCGAAGTAGTTAATGAAGTGGTCGACCGCATTCCCACCGAAGCGCCCGTGGTCATCGCCACAGGCCCGCTCACGGCCGGAGCGCTCGCCGACGACATCGCATCGGCGATCGGGGTCGAGCACCTCGCGTACTACGACGCGATTGCCCCCATCGTCTCGGCTGACTCGATCAATTTCGACGTCGCGTTTCGAGCGTCCCGATACGACAAGGGAGGCGACGCGGCCTACGTGAATTGCCCGCTCGACGAGGAGCAATACCACGCGTTCATCGATGCCGTCCTCGGTGCCGAGAAGGTCGAGCCGAAGGACTTCGAGCAGGTGCGTTACTTCGAAGGTTGTCTCCCGATCGAGGTCCTGGCTGAACGAGGTCGTCAGACCTTGGCCTTTGGTTGCATGAAGCCCGTGGGTCTCACCGATCCGCGTACCGGCAAGCGGCCTCATGCCGTCGTGCAGCTTCGCCAAGAGGACGCCGAAGGAACCGCCTTCAACATGGTCGGCTTTCAGACCCGGATGAAGTGGCCCGAGCAGAAGCGGGTGTTTCGAATGATCCCCGGTCTCGAGAACGTGGAGATCGAACGCTTCGGAAGCGTCCATCGAAACACGTTCGTCGATTCACCCACCGTGCTCGACGACGACTTGGCGCTGCGCGCTAGGCCGGGCGTATACCTCGCCGGTCAGATCAGCGGTGTCGAAGGCTACGTCGAAAGCGCGGCTTGCGGCATGCTGATCGGCATCAAGCTGGCGCACGAGGTCCGTGGGCTCTCATCGTCGTTTCCGCCGCCGACCACGATGCTCGGCGGGCTGCTCGGCCATCTCAGAGCGCCGAACGACGATTTTCAGCCCTCCAACGCGATGTGGAGCATGGTGCCGCCGATCGAAGGTCGACGGTTGAACAAGCGCGCTCGGCGCGATGCGCAGTCCGCGCGTGCTCTGCAGGATCTGCAGTCCTGGCTCGGTGACGTGGTAGAGTCGAACGATGAGCGCATCGGATCCGCTAGCGCAGCAGATCGACGCCTTCGCTCGGTATCTGGCTGACGAGCGCAGAAGCTCTCCGCGCACGGTCGAAACGTACGTCCGGGATCTGCGTAGCTTTCGCGACTACGTGCTCGAAGAAGGTTTCCCGCCCGATGCGCGCAAGCTCGACGTGGTGGCTCTGAGAGGCTTCTTGTCGACCTTGTTTCGCTCGAACCAGGCCAGCACCATGAAGAAGAAGATGAGCGCCATTCGCTCGTTCTTCCGATTCTTGTTGAAGCGCGGCATCATCGAGCGAAACCCCGCGGCGGGAGTGCGCTCTCCGAAAGCTGGGAAGACGCTTCCGCGATTTCTCTCGGTCGAGCAAGCATTCCGGGTGATGGATTCGCCACCGAAGGAGGAAACGCGTCCTCATGCGTTGAAGGCTCGCGATCGTGCGCTTTTGGAGACGCTCTACGCAACGGGGGTGCGGGTCGGAGAGCTCGCTTCGATGGACGTCGGTCATTGCGATACCGCCGAATCGGCAGTGCGGGTGTTGGGCAAGGGCGGCAAAGAACGCGTCGTGCCCCTAGGCAAGGCCGCGCTCGACGCGATCGGCGAGTACCTGCCCGTGCGCCGCGCGCTACTCGCCAAATCCCGTCGACCGGACTCCGATGCGCTTTGGTTGTCCCAAGGCGGCAGAAGGTTGAGCGTCCGTCAGGTACAGAACGTCGTTCGGCGCCACGGGACGCTCGGCGCAGGGCGCGGCGACCTTCATCCCCACGCGATTCGGCACACGTGCGCGACCCATCTACTCGACGCCGGAGCCGATCTTCGTTCGATTCAAGAGCTTCTGGGCCATTCGAGCTTGTCGACGACACAGCGATACACGCACGTGAGCATGGATCGGCTGATGGAAGTCTACGATCGCGCTCACCCCTTGGCCCGCAACGACAGCGGCGACGGTTGACAGCCCCAAAGGGCGTACTTACGTTCCTCCGACGCAACATGAACCAAGCCGATCAACCTCGTTTTCATTCGACGACCATCGTGGCAGTGCGCCGGAACGACCATGCCGCCATGGCTGGTGACGGACAGGTTTCTTTCGGCCAGACGGTCATGAAAGGTCAGGCGCGCAAGGTCCGCCGCATCGCCGAGGGTAAGGTCGTGGCCGGCTTTGCTGGCGCCACTGCCGACGCATTCACGCTTCTCGATCGCTTCGAAGGCAAGCTCAAGGAGTACCGGGGCAGCTTGCAGCGCGCGGCCGTCGAGCTGGCCAAGGACTGGCGCACCGATCGCTATCTTCGCCGGCTCGAGGCGATGTTGATCGTGATGGACGCCGATACCACGCTGTTGATTAGCGGGACGGGTGACGTGATCGAGCCGGACGAAGGCGTCATCGCCATCGGATCGGGAGGCTCCTATGCGCTCGCCGCCGCTCGCGCGCTGGTTCGCAATACCGACTTGCCACCGGCGGAAGTCGCGCGTCGTTCTCTCGAGATCGCTTCGGAAATCTGCGTCTACACGAACAACGAGATCATAGTCGAGGAGATGGGACGATGACGCAGGGTAATTTCACTCCTCGCGAGACCGTCGGCGAGCTCGACCGCTACATCATCGGGCAGCACAAGGCAAAGCGCGCAGTGGCCATTGCGCTCCGCAATCGTTGGCGACGGCAGCAAGTGACGAACGAGCTTCGCGAGGAGATCGCGCCTCGCAACATCATCATGATCGGCCCCACGGGCGTCGGTAAGACCGAGATTGCCCGCAGGCTCGCCAAGCTCGCGCGTGCCCCCTTCGTCAAGGTGGAGGCATCGAAGTTCACCGAGGTCGGCTACGTAGGACGTGACGTCGAATCCATGATTCGCGATCTCGTCGAAAACGCGATTCAGATCTGCGAGAAAGAGGCGCTCGAAGGCGTGCAAACCCGGGCTCAGGACGCGGCCGAGGAGCGGTTGTCGAAGATGATTCTCGCCGTCCAGCGGCCGCCCGTTCAGACGCCGCCGGAGTCGAAGCCTCAGACGCATCAATTCGGTCCGCTGAGCTTTCAGATCACGCCGCCGCATTCCCAGCAGCCTCAAGCGTTCTATTCGGACAGCGAGATCAACGACGTGCGCCAGCGGCTTCGCAACGGCGAGCTCGACGAGATGGAAGTGGAGCTCGACGTCACGGACTCGCAGAATCCATTCATGACGATTTTCGGAGCGGGCGGCACGGAGGAAGTCAACCTGCAAGACATGATGTCGCAGATGCCGGGCTTCAAAGGACGCACGAAACGGCGTCGCCTCAAGGTGCCCGAGGCGCTCGAGGTTCTCCAGCAGCAGGAAGCGCAAAAGCTGATCGATCACGACAAAGTGCAGCGCGATGCCATTCAACGCACCGAACAAGCGGGCATCGTGTTCTTGGACGAGATCGACAAGGTAGGGTCCGACCGGAGGCTCGGAGGCCCGGACGTTTCACGCGAGGGCGTGCAACGAGACCTCTTGCCGATCGTCGAAGGCTCCACCGTGAGCACCAAGTACGGCGCGGTGAAGACCGATCACATCCTCTTCATCGCGGCCGGGGCGTTCCACGTCTCGAAGGTCGCCGACTTGATCCCGGAGCTTCAAGGCCGGTTCCCCATTCGCGTCGAGCTCGACTCGCTGGAGAAGGGTGACTTCATCAGGATTCTGACCGAGCCGCGCAACGCGCTCACCAAACAGTATCAGGCGCTGATGGCCACCGAAGGCATCGACTTGGTTTTCGAGCCTGACGCAGTCGAGGCGCTCGCCGGCTATGCAGAGGAAGCCAACCGACGCTCCGAGAACATCGGCGCCCGGCGTCTCTACACGATCATGGAAGCCTTGCTGGAGGTTCTCTCCTTCGATGCTTCGGAGCGAGCGGAATCGAGGTTCGTCGTCGACGTGCCCTATGTCCAGCAGACTCTCGACCCAATTCTCGCTGACGAAGACCTGGCGAAGTACATCCTGTAGGCTTCGCGCCGGTCTCGACCCTGGTCTTCTGCTATACGCTCGCTCGTGGACGACCTGATCCAAAAAGCTGCGGTCCTGCAAGAGGCGCTTCCGTACATCCGGCGCTTCCACGGGGACATCTTCGTCATCAAGTACGGCGGTCATGCGATGGTCGACCCGGCGCTGAGGGACAGCTTTGCGAGGGACGTGGTGCTGATGAAGTACGTCGGGCTGCACCCGGTCGTCGTGCATGGCGGAGGCCCACAGATCGACGAGATGCTGAAGTCTCTCGGTGTGGTGTCCGAGCGGCTGGATGGGCTGCGCGTCACCGACGATCACACCATGGAAGTCGTCGAGATGGTGTTGGGTGGCAAGATCAACCAGGAGATCGTGTCGCTCATCGCCGGTCACGGCGGCCGCGCGGTGGGGCTCACGGGCAAAGACGACGCATTCCTTCGCGCCCAGAAAGTCGACAAGATGAAAACCAAGAGCGGCAAGTGGGTCGATCCGGGCCGCGTGGGTGCCGTCACGCAGGTGAATCCGGACGTGGTGCGTCGTCTGGTGCAAGACGGTTTCATTCCGGTCATCGCGCCCATCGCAATCGACGCGGAAGGCAAGTCGCTCAACGTCAATGCGGACACCGTGGCTGGGAAGGTGGCCGAGGCGCTTCAGGCTCGAAAGTTCGTTCTACTTTCCGACATCGAAGGGGTGCGCGGAAAGGATGGCGAGGTAGCGAGCTCGTTGAGCGCCGCGGAGATAGACCAACTCAAACGTGACGGAGTCATCGAAGGAGGCATGATTCCCAAGGTCGACTGCGCTTTGAGCGCGCTCGCCGGTGGGGTTCGCAAAGCGCACGTCATCGACGGCCGCGTGCGTCACGCGGTGCTGCTCGAGATCTTCACCGACGAGGGTATCGGCACCGAAATCACCCGCTGAGCGACCCCTTGCAGAGGGTCGACTGGTTCGGCCAATGGTGGTATGCCCCGGGTTTCGCAAAGGCCACACCATGAGCAGGCAGGACGACATGCTTCGGACCGCGAAAGAGGTTCAGCTCGGTAACTACGCCCCCGCGCCATTCGTGCTGACACATGGTCGCGGCCGTCGCGTGACCGATGCAGCGGGGCGGGAGTACTTAGACCTGTCGGGTGGAATCTCCGTCCTATCCGTGGGCCACAGCCACCCGACGTTGGCTGCCGCCATCGGAGAGCAGGCGGCCCGCCTGATGCACGTCTCGAACATCTTCTACAACGATCGCGCCATCGAGCTCGCCGAGGCCATCTGCGCCCGAACGCCATTCGACAAGGTGTACTTCTGCAATAGCGGCTCGGAAGCCAACGAGGCGTTGCTCAAGCTCGCCCGGCGCTACCACTACGATCGCGGTGACACCAATCGCATCGGTTTCGTTTCGACCCACAACAGCTTCCACGGACGCACCATGGGCTCGCTGTCGGTGACCGGACAGACCAAGTACCAAAAAGGCATGGGCCCACTGCTGCAAGACGTGCAGTTCATCGACTTCAACGACCTGGCTGCGTTGGACGCGGCAGTCACCGATGACACAGCCGCAGTGATTTTCGAGCCGGTGCAGGCCGAAGGCGGAATCATCCCCGCGACCGAAGCGTTCGTCCGAGGGGCGAGACGCATCTGTGACGAGCGGGGCGCGCTTCTTTTTTTCGACGAGATTCAGACTGGTTACGGACGGACCGGCCGGTTCTTGGCCCAGGAATGGTTCGGCGTCGCTCCCGACGCCTGCTCATTGGCCAAGGGCATCGGAGGTGGGTTTCCCCTCGGGGCCATGGCCGTCACCGACCGGGTCTCGCAGGGTCTGCCGCCGGGAAGCCACGCCAGCACCTTTGGCGGCAATCCGCTGGCGTGCGCGGCCGGTCTCGCCGTGTTGCACATCCTCGACGAAGAGGGGCTCATCGAGAACGCGAGGCGTCTCGGCGAGTATTTGGCGAGTCGTCTGTCCGAGCTCGACGCCCGGCTGGAGACGACGGCAGGGACCCGTGGGAGGGGCTTGCTACAAGGCCTCATCCTGGCTGATGACGTGGATCCTTCGGCCACCATTGCCGCCATTCACCAAGCTGGTCTCCTTCTGACGCTCGCCGGGGGCCACGTGATTCGTGTTTCTCCGGCGCTCAACGTCACCCAAGAGGAGCTCGACGAGGGTCTCACCATTCTAGAACGGGTCCTCTCGAACCCACCGAGGAAATGATGGCGCGACACTTTCTCACGGTATCCGACCTCAGCAAGGACGAGCTGATTGGCGTGCTCGATCGTGCTGCCGAGCTGAAGGCGCTTCGCGGAACGCCGGCCCATCCAAAGCCTCTGCAGGGAAAGTCCGTCGCGATC
This sequence comes from Polyangiales bacterium, assembly GCA_035466435.1. Classification (GTDB taxonomy): domain Bacteria; phylum Myxococcota_A; class Polyangia; order Polyangiales; family Houyiibacteriaceae; genus SG8-38. The sequence continues at coordinate 9,946 of DATIUW010000252.1, forward strand.
GTATTCGAGAAGGCGTCGACTCGTACCCGCCTCTCCTTCGAGGTGGGGATTCACGAGCTCGGCGCACAGCCGGTCACGCTCATCTCGAAGGACACGCAGCTCGGTCGCGGGGAGCCGATCGAAGACACGGCGCGAATGCTGAGCCGCTACGTCCACGGCGTGGTCTACCGAACCTTCGGACACGATCGGCTCGAAACGCTGGCTCACCATGCCACGATTCCCGTCGTCAACGGGCTCTCCGACAAGTTCCACCCGGTGCAACTGCTCGCTGACATGATGGCGATCAGGCAGCACTTCGGGCCGTCGCTCGAAGACGTCCGGGTCGCGTGGATCGGAGACGGCAACAACATGGCCCACTCTTGGATCGTCTCTGCAGGCGTGGCCGGCTTCGAGCTGGTCCTCGCCTGTCCGTCCGGCTATGAGCCAGACGAAGACGTTCTTTCCGAGGCTCGAGAGCGCGGTGCGCGAGTGCGCGTCGTCGAACGCGCCGAGGAAGCGCTCGACCAGGCGAGCGTCGTCACCACCGACGTCTGGGCCAGCATGGGGCAAGAGCGCGAGACCGCCGAGCGGCAGCGCGCGTTCGCCGGTTTCATCGTCGACGACGCCGCGATGAAGCGCGCGGCCGACGATGCGATTTTCCTTCATTGCCTGCCTGCGCATCGCGGCGAAGAGGTCAGTGCTTCGGTCATCGACGGGCCGCAGTCTCGCGTATGGGACGAGGCGGAGAATCGCCTACACACCCAGAAGGCTTTATTGGAATGGCTGATCGGCTAGATTCCGCGAAGTGGCTCGAGACCAGGGAGCCACGCTAAGCTTCGAACATGGGGGCAGCTCGGCAGTCGATGCCCGAGGAGAAAATCCCGCGGCTACTGCAAGGAGCAGACGTCAGGGGGTTGAACCTCACCGCGCAGGAAGCGTTCGTGCATTCGTGCATCGACGGAGTGCTCAACCTCGAGGACATCGCCGACGTGACGGTTTTGACGCCCTCGGAGGTGTTGAGAGCCGTCGAGCGTCTGATCGAGCTCGGTGCCGCGGAGTGGGTGACGCCCAAAGCCTCGAGCGGGCCGCCGGAGAGCGAGCTGATCGAAGACGTCGACATCGACGAAGCGTTCCAGCAGCGCATCAACGAGACGTTTCATCGCGCCGACAAGCTGAACCACTACGAGCTGCTCGGCGTGGCCATGGACGCCGATCGGACGGAGATCCGAAAAGCGTACTTTGCGCTCTCGAAGACCTTTCACCCCGACGCGTACTACGGAAAGTATCTCGGCTCGTTCCAATCCAAGATGGAGCACATCTTTCGAAAGATCACCGATGCATACGAGGCGGTGGGACGTCCCAAAAAGAGAGACGCCTACGATCGCTACCTCAAGCAGAGTCTCGCAGTTTCGGCGGCCGAGCAGCAGATGCATCGCATGGAGGAGCGCGCCGAGGCCTTGTCGAAGGCGCTCACGAAGGCGCCCATCGTGGATTCCGGTGCCCAAGCAAACGTTCCCGATGCCAGGGCCATCGGCCGCACCGCTGCACCGTCACAAACGGGACCGGCGCTGACTCCGGGATCGCCGGAGCACGAGCGCATGCTGCGCAAACGCGAGCTGCTCGAGCGCCGGCTCAAGGGCCGGTCGATGCGGCCGTCCTCTGCGCGCCAACCGGTCCAAGCGACGCCGAGACCAACCGCGCGAATCGGAAAGAAGGAAGCGCTTCGTGATCTCACCCGCTCCCTCAGACAGACGGCCGTGCTGACCGGTGGTGTCGACCGTGCACAACGCCACCTCGAGACAGCCCGGATGGCGGAAGCCGAGGGAGACCTGACCGCGGCAGCGACTGCGTTGCGCATGGCCCTGGCTCTCGATTCGAGCCGCACCGACCTGCAGGAGGACTACAGGCGGATCAACTCCCGCTTGCGGGTCCAGCTCGTCGACATTCATCGGGAGCAGGCCAAGTACGAGGAGGAGAACTCGATGTGGGCGGCGGCCAGCATCTCCTGGGCAAAGGTCGCCGATGCATTACCCGAGGACCCGACCGCGCCGCGGAGGGCGGCCAAGGCCCTTCTGGCGGCCGGAGGTGACCTACGCAAAGCTCGTGATTTCGCCCTCAGGAGCCTCGAGCTCGCGCCGGATTCGCTCGATACTCGTCTCATTTTGGCGCGGATTTACATCGAGGCCGGCATGGAAAATAGCGCATCGAAGGAGCTCGATGAGGCTGCAAAGCTGGACCCGAAGCACGAGATGGTGAAAAATCTTAGAAAGCAGCTCGGGGGATGATGTGAGCAACGCATCTGAGCGCTTGGAAGTGGGGCATGGAAAGAGTCATCGGCATTGACCTAGGTACGTTCAACTCGTGTGTGGCCGTCGTCGAAAACGGCACACCCGTGGTCATCGCCAACCGAGGGGGCTACAAGGTCACCCCCTCCATGGTTGCGGTCACCGAAGGTGGCAAGCGTCTGGTCGGACACATTGCGAAGCGGCAGGCCGTCACCAATGCGGAGAACACGGTGTTCGCCGCCAAGCGGCTCATCGGCCGCAAGTGGGACACGCCGCAGGTCAAGAACGCCATCCAGACTTGCCCATTCCACATCGTGGAGGGTCCGCACGGCGATTGCCGCATCAAGATGCGTGACAAGGTCTACAGCATCCCCGAAGTCAGCGCGATGGTGCTCCAAGAGATGAAGATGGTCGCCGAGGACTATCTGGGAGACGAGGTCAACAAGGTCGTCGTGACCGTCCCCGCCTACTTCAACGACAATCAGCGCCAGGCCACCAAGGACGCGGGCGCCATTGCCGGCTTGGACGTGATCCGCATCATCAACGAGCCCACCTCGGCAGCGCTGGCGTATGGGTTTGGGAAGAACATCGATCGCACGGTCGCCGTATTCGACCTCGGTGGCGGCACCTTCGACATTTCGATCTTGGAGATTTCCAGCTCCGGGGTGTTCAAGGTGATCAGCACCGCCGGCGATACCTTCCTCGGGGGCGAAGACTTCGACCAAAGGGTCATCGACTGGCTGGTCGAGGGATTTCAGCACGAGCACGGCATCGACCTCCGGCAGGACCGCATGGCCCTCCAACGCCTCAAAGACGCCGCAGAAAAGGCGAAGTGCGAGCTATCGGCAGTGACCGAGACGGAGGTCAATCTTCCCTTCATCATTTCGAGCGCCCGGAACGAAGCGCTTCATCTGCAGCGGTTGCTGACGCGCTCGACACTCGAGGAGCTAACTGCCGATCTCGTGGACCGCACGGTTCAAATCTGCGAGCTCACACTCGGTGAAGCAGGGCTCGAAAAAGACGAGATCGAGGACGTGATTCTCGTCGGCGGCATGACGCGAATGCCCAAGGTTCAAGAGAGGGTCAGCAAGTTCTTCCAGCGCGATCCTTGCAAGGGCGTACACCCGGACGAGGTGGTGGCATTGGGCGCCTCCATTCAAGGCGCCGCGCTCGTCGACGATTCGCCGGAGCTCGACATGGTTCTTCTGGACGTCACGCCCCACACGCTCGGCATCATGGTCGTGGGCGGCTATTTCGAGGAGCTGATTCCTCAGAACACCACGGTTCCCACTTCCAGGAGCAAGCCGTTCACCACGGTCCGTGACAACCAGACCGCCGTGAAGATCCTCGTGTTGCAGGGTGAGTCGCGGCGAGCAGAAGACAACGAGCTCCTGGGTGAGTTCATCCTCACCGGACTCCGGCGTGCGCCTGCCGGCCAGGTCGAGGTCGAGGTCACCTTCGAGATCAACGCAGACGGTATCGTCAGCGTGCACGCAAAGGACGTCGAGACCGGCAAGGAGCAGTCGATCACCGTGACCGCGACCAGCGGCCTCACCGAAGACGAGATCAACGAGATGATGGTAGACGCTTCGGATTACGCGGTGATTCGCCGCCAAGACGAAGCGGCGGAAAAGATTCGTCAGCAGGCCGAGACCTTGATTGCCGAGATCGAGCGCCTGTTCCCCGAAGTCCAGTCGATCGTGGCGGGTAGCGACTTCGGCCGCGATGCGATCGAGAAGGCAAGAGGCGTCGTCGACAATGCCCGAACGCTGCTCGAACGTGGCGATGTCGACGCGTTGCAGGACGAGCTCGAGTCGCTCGGCCGCACACAGAGGATGTTCAAGGGCGTCGTCGGCAAGTCGGCATGAGCCGCGGCGATGCTCGGCAGAGCCGCCCGACTTGGCCGAGCTTGCTCTGCGAGGACGGAACGATCGACCTGACGATCCGACTGAAGGCCGAACCGCCCGACCATCCGCACGGAGGGTCTCCGACCCACGCTGCCATCCGAGACCTCTCCCACGAGATCGCGGACCGCTTCGCACTGGGCGACTATGCGGAGGCTCTCGGCGCGGCGGAGCTGAAGCTCGGTCTCGACCCTGCGGATGAAGAGGCCCGGCGCTACGCCGCTGAAAGCAGGCAACGTCTGGAAGCGCGCTACATCGCCCAGATCGGTCCGCTCGACGCCGTGTTCAACCATGCGCTTCCCGCCGCCAAGGTGAAGCGGCTCGGTCTCGACCCTCAGGTCGCGGCCTTGCTTTCGCGGGTCGACGGGGAGACGACCCTGGAAGAGGTGCTCGCCCAGGTCCCTCTGGAAACGCTCGAGGCGCTCCGGCTGTTTATCGAGCTTCTCGATGCGAAAGCCATCATTCGGGTGTCCTGACCGGGGCCCGCTTGCACGGGCAAGCCGGTTCACTACCATCCCGCCTCATGGCTTCGACCCCAAAGAAGATCGTGCTCGCCTATAGCGGCGGACTCGACACCTCCGTCATTCTGACGTGGCTGAAAGAGACCTATGGCGCGGAGGTCATCGCGTTCTGTGCCGACATCGGGCAGGGCGAGGAGCTCGGCGGTCTCGACGAGAAGGCGCGCGCCACGGGCGCCTCCAAGTGCATCATCGCCGACCTCAAAGAGGAGTTCGCGCGCGACTTCGTCTTCCCGATGCTGCGCGCCAACGCGATCTACGAGGGAGAGTACTTGCTTGGAACCTCGATCGCCAGACCGGTCATCGCCAAGGCCATGATGGAGGTCGCCGAGCAAGAGGGCGCGGACGCAATCTCACACGGCGCGACGGGCAAGGGCAACGATCAGGTTCGCTTCGAGCTCACGGCCATGGCCATCGATCCGCGCATTCAGGTGATTGCGCCGTGGCGAATCTGGTCGCTGCGCTCTCGAAGCGACTGCATCGCTTATTGCAAGGAGCATCGGATTCCAATCGAGGTCACCGCCGAGAAGCCATACTCGATGGACGCCAACTTGTTCCACATCAGCTACGAGGGCGGCGTGCTCGAAGACACGTGGAACGAGCCTCACAAGGACATGTTCCGCTGGACGACCGACCCGCAGGATGCGCCCGATACGCCACAGTACGTCGTCATCGGCTACGAAAAGGGCGATCCGGTCAGTGTCGACGGCGAGGCCCTGTCTCCGGCCGCGATCATCACCAAGCTGAACGAGATCGGGGCCAAGCATGGTGTCGGGCGAGTGGATCTCGTGGAGAACCGCTTCGTCGGGATGAAGTCCCGCGGTGTCTACGAGACACCTGGAGGGACCATTTTGCAGCGCGCGCATCGTGCCATGGAGTCGATCACGGTCGACCGCGAGGTTCTTCGAATTCGTGACAGCCTGATTCCCGAGTACGCATCGCTGGTCTACCGCGGGTTCTGGTTTGCGCCCGAGCGGGAAATGCTCCAGACGCTGGTCGATGACGCACAAAAAGACGTGACGGGCGAGGTTCGGCTCAAGCTCTACAAAGGCAACGCGGATGTCGTAGGCCGTCGCAGCCCCAACACCCTCTACGACCCGGAGTTCGCGACTTTCGAGGCGGACGAAGTCTATGACCAACAGGACGCCACTGGTTTCATTCGGCTCAATGCGCTTCGCTTGCGAATTCGGGCGCTTCGCGACCAGCGGCAGCGCGATTAACCCCGGCTGTTGCGGGCGATTCACCTACTCGGTACTCTTGAAGCTCACAAGGTCTTGGACGTTCCAAGTATAGAGTTGGCCGCCGTCATCATCGGCGGTGTCGGTCTAGGCGCACTGCTCGCTGCTGTCAGCGCTGGCTTTCACGCGCTCAGTGAAGCGGGTTTGAGGGCGTTTGCCGAGGCAGGGGGCCGCAATGCCGCCGTTGCCCGCCGGGTGATGCGCGATCTCGCCGCGGTCCAGGCTCGACTGCTGATGGGCCGGGTTCTGTGCGTCGTCTTGGCTGCTGCGTTCGTCGCCTACTCGTTGCTGCAAGCCCAGGGCATCGGCATCGCGACCCTGGGCGTCGTCGGCATCGCGATCGCCTACGCCATCTTGGCAACCATCGCCGGAGCTGTCATGCGTCGACGATCGGGGGACGCCACATTGCGGGTATGGAAGTGGCTGCGTCCCATCGACCTGTTGCTCGTGCCACTCGCCGCACCGCTCACGTGGATCAACGACCTGGTCGTGAAGATCGTGCCCGAGGTCAAAGCGGACGACCCGGACCGTCTTGCGGCGCTGACCGTCGAGCACGTCATCGGCCAAGGAGAAGAGACCGGCACCATCGGGCAAGAGTACGCACGAATGCTTCGGAGCGTGCTCGAGTTCCGAAACACCGTAGCTCGCGAGATCATGGTTCCGCGAACACAAGTGGTCGCTTTCGAGGTCAGCACGAGCATCGAAGACGTGCTCGAGCACGTGATCGAGTCCGGTCACAGCCGCTATCCCGTGTACCGCGGTCAGATCGACCAGGTGGAAGGCATCTTGTACGCGAAAGATCTCTTCCAAGTTCTCCGCAACTCGCACGATCCGTCGAGTATCGTGTTGGAGGACGTCGTTCGAAAGCCGGTCTTCTTCGCGGCTGAAAGCCAGAAGATCGGCGTGCTGCTTCGCGAAATGCAGCGACGCCGCTCTCATCTCGCAGTCGTCGTCGACGAGTTCGGAGGCGCCGCGGGCATCGTGACACTCGAGGACATCGTCGAGGAGATCGTCGGCGAGATTCAGGACGAGCACGACGAGGAGGCGCCGCTGGTGTACGAGCGGGCGCCTGGCCATTACTTCGTGGACGCAGGCATCTCGGTCTACGACTTGGAGGAGCACCTCGGCGAGCCCATTTGCGAGGACAAGAGCGATTTCGACTCGCTCGGCGGCATGTTGGTGCACCTGGCGGGTCAGGTGCCCGCCATCGGTGAGAGCCTCCATGCCGGGCCCTATCGCGTCGTCGTGCTGGACGCGGACGAGCGTCGCGTGCGGCGCGTCGAGATGCTCAAGGCTCGGACCGAGACCCCGGACGAGCCGAAGGCTGCGGCGGGCTAGGCCTCGTCGGGTTCCCCGTAGCTCACCCAGTCTTGCAGAATGTCGGCGCCGCTCATGCGGGGCGTCAGGACGGTGTAGTGCGCGACGTGGCCCTCCGGCGCGGCGCCAACCGAGCCGACGTTGACTACGTGATACTCCTCGACGGTGCGCTGAAAGGGCACGTGGGTCGCGCCGCACACGATGATGTCTGCCGGGTCGTCGTCGATGAGCTCGAGGATTTCCTCGTCGTCGAGGTCATGACCGATCTCTCGGTCACTGTCGGCAGGGGAGCCGTGAACCATCAGCACTTCGCGACCGTCGATCAGCGGGATTCGCTGGCGTTCGGGAAGGCGACGCAGCCTCTCGGCCACCAGGTCGCCAATGGCCGCGCGGGTTTTCGCGAAAAGCCGTGCCTGCCGCCGCTGCCCATCGTCGATCGGGACCAGGCTCCCCGGGTCCACCGACGCGAGCGCGAGGTCGGATGGTCCGCGCGTGCAGCTTGCGCCGAGCGTCTGTAGCCTCTGCCACACGCCAAGCGGATCGTCGCCGCCGAGTAGCAGGTCGCCGGCCACGTACACGTCCTTGACGCCGAGGCGCGCGAGCTCGGCCAACACCGCGTCGAGAGCGACCAGATTTCCGTGGATGTCGGAAAGAAACGCGATCGGGGCGGATGCCGGAGGATGCGCCATGCCGGAAGCCTAGCACTACGAGCGCCAACCATACGCTGGACCTCGATGCTTGCATGGAGATAAGGTCGGCCTATTCTCACGCGGGGAGAGACTGGTGAACGAAGGTGGCGATCGGGACAACGTGATTCGCGTTGGTTTCGGGGCGGATGGCAAGCTGACGCGCGCCTCGAACCCGGAGCCGGCCCCCTCGCAGCCGGCGCCTCCGCGCAGTGATCCTCGAGCCGGGCTCTACACGGTCGCCGAGGTGGCGCGGCTCTTTGGTTTCACCGTATCTCGGCTCCGCTACTGGGACCGTTCCGGGCTCATCGAGCCCTCGGCGCGCGTCTCGGGGCGCAATTACTACACGTTCCAGGACCTGGTGGGCGTGCGCGCTGCGAAGGGCCTGCTCGAGCAGGGAGTCCCCTTGCAGCAGGTGCGCCGCTCGGTCGACTCGCTGCGCCGTATGCTTCCCGAGACGGCACGCCCCTTGTCGGAGCTTCGCGTCATGGCGGACGGCCGGACGATGCTGGTGCAGGACGATGGCGGCACCTACGACCCTGCGACGGGCCAAGCCGTCCTCGATTTTCGGATCGACGGCCTGGAATCAGACGTGGTCCGTCTTCTGTATCTAGATGACGACGATCGCTCGCGCGCCTACCACCACTACCTCGAGGGCTGCCGTTTCGACGAGGATGAGCGAACTTACGATCAAGCCGAGATTGCCTACAAGAAGGCGCTTTCTCTCGATCCGACGCTTTCCAATGCGCTCACGAACCTCGGCAATCTCGAATATCGGCGCGATCGACTCGACGAGGCGGAGCGATACTACGAGCGCGCGCTCGAGTGCGACCCAGAGCAACCCGAGGCGCTGTACAACCTCGGCTTTCTGTGCTTCGAGCGCGACGAAGTGGACGAAGCCGTCACTTTGTTCCGTCAGGCCTTGGACAGCGACCCGTCGTTTGCGGACGCGCACTTCAACTTGGCGATGGCCCTCGAAGAGCAGGGCGCATGGGCGGAGGCGCGGCCCCACTGGCAGCAGTATCTCGCGCTCGAGCCGGGTGGGCCGTGGGCAGACATCGCCAAGGAGCATCTGCGCGAGGGCCGCGAGCGATGACGCTCGAAGACCCCATTGCTCGCTTTGCCGCGGAGTACGAACGGGCAGGCTTGACCGAAGCATTCGATGCAAGCCGTTGTGCGCTCGCTACGGCGGACCATGACGGGCGGCCGGACGCCCGATTCGTGCTGCTCAAAGGCTTCGACGAGGACGGATTCGTTTTCTACACGAACTTCCAAAGCGCCAAGGGCAGAGATTTGGAGGCCAATCCGCATGCTGCGCTCGTCTTCCATTGGCACACCACCGGCATTCAAGTTCGGATACGAGGCCCAGTGACGAAAGTGTCCGATGCCGAGGCCGATGCCTATTTCGCAATCCGCGACCGCGGAAGCCAACTCGGCGCTTGGGCTTCGCGGCAGAGCAGCGTTCTCCCGAGCAGGGAATCATTGGAAGCAGCCGTTGCGGAAGCGGCGCAGCGTTTCGAGAATGTTTCGGTGCCCCGGCCTCCGTTTTGGGGCGGCTATCGAATTGCTCCGACGTCGATCGAGTTTTGGCAGGATCGCAGCGATCGGTTGCACGATCGATGGCTCTACGAACGCGACGGCGGGTCCTGGCACGTGGTGCGCCTATATCCATAGCGCCCGCGCAATGACACTTGACGAAACCCCGCGGACTATAGATGTTCGGATCGAACCGGGGACAACTCATAGCTCCATCACGTTTCGTCGACGTGGTTCTGCGAGGGGGTCATGGAAACAGGTCTGGTCAAGTGGTTCAACAACGCGAAGGGATGGGGGTTCATTGCTGGTCGCGACGGGTCTGACGTCTTCGTTCACTATTCTCAAATCTCGGGCGAGGGTTATCGCACGTTGCGCGAAGGCCAACAGGTCGCATACGACCTCCGCCTCGGTCCTCGCGGACAGTTCGCAGAGAACGTCAAAGTAGACGGGGAGCGCGCCGCGACGGCGACCTAGGGCTCAGGGCCGGACGTACTTCTCGAGGTCGAGCGCCCATCGAACTTCCGCAACGGCTTCGTCGAGGTGTGCGAGCGCTTTGCGGTAGGTGACCTCGTGCCATACGTCGAGCACGCGAGCATCATCGACGGGATCTTTCACTTCCACGACCTCGGCCGAAGACTCGTGGTACCCGCGGTCCGAGGCCTGTTGTCCGACCTCTTCCCGGACCCGCCGGAAGAGCTCTTCAGGATGCGCCGAGGGGGCATCGGAGCGCTGGGTGCGGGCGGTGAACTGCACCGCCAAGCCGTCGGAGATCATCACACGGACCCCGGAGTCCATGATGTGCAGGCGAATTCGCTCGGCGATCTGAAGCTCTTGGTCGTGCGCCCGATAGATCTCGACGCCGGCACGCCCGAGTGCCTTTTGGAGGTCCTGAATCGTCAGCGCTCTGTCCAACCCACTCATGGAAGCCGTGCGTTTCGGGGCGGGGACGCTACCACCCCGGACACCGCAGGTCCAACGCCGTTGCCCGCAAAGTGCTACCAATTCTCTCGATGCCCCGATTGTCGGGGCGCGCAGCATCCCATGATCGAAGTCACCGACGCAACTCATCGACAGGTTAAGCTCACCCGACCCGCCCGGCGTGTGGTTTCCCTCGTTCCGAGCGAGACTGCATCGCTCGTTGCCTTGGTTGGCGTGGAGCGGCTCGCCGGGCGCACGGACTACTGCGTCGAGCCGGTGGGCGAGGTCGAGCCGATTCCTTCCGTCGGCGGCACCAAGGGTTTCGACGTCGAGGCGGTGAAGGCTCTGCGGCCCGATCTGGTGCTGGCCAACAAGGAGGAGAACAGCCGGCCGTTGGTGCAAGCATTGCTCGAGGCGGGGCTGACCGTGCACGTGAGCTTTCCGTGCACGGTCGAGCAGTCGTTGGCCTATCTCGAAAGCCTGTGTCTGTTGCTCGGCGTCGAGCCCGATGCGGCCGAGCCGCTCCTCGCATGCCGGGCCAAAGCGCGAGAGGCAAGGGGCGCCGTGCACGCGAAGCCGCTGCCCGTCTTCGTTCCGATTTGGAAAGATCCCTGGATGACTTTCGACGAAGGCGCCTATGCGAGCGACGTCCTGGCGCTTTGCGGCGCCGAGAACGTGTTTTCCGGGCGCTCGCGCCGTTACCCATTGGCCGCCGACTTGGGAAAGGCCGCGGCGTGGGAAGAGGAGCGCGTGCGCGAACGCGATACCCGGTATCCGAGGATTCGCTTGGAAGAGATCGTCGAGCGCGGCGCTCGCGCGGTGCTGCTACCGAACGAGCCGTACGCCTTCGGTCGCGATGATGTGAAGATGTTCGCACAGCTCGATTCACGGCATCCACTGATTGCAGAGCTCGTCGATGGCAAGGACCTCTTTTGGTACGGGACGCATCTTGCCGAAGCGCTCGACCGGCTTTTCGAGCAGGTCGCGCGATTGCATTCGGCGTGCTTTGGTTCGGAAGCACACAACTGAGCGGGGGTGCTCCGCCCAAAGGGTATGCAATGTTCCCGCGAGCACGTTGCAAAGAGGCGAAAGTGCTAGTCAACGATCGCGCGCTTCGATAGAGTCGGCGCTACCGTCATGCCCGTTGTCGATAGGCTCTCCTCCATCCTGCCCAGAGGGGCCGCAGATGTTGCGGTCCACAGAGGTGCACGTCGGCGCTCTCGCCGTTGGGTCCTAGACGCAGAAATCGATCTGCTGCAGCCGGTGCGCGGCGCGGGGCTGGCGATCAATGCGAGCGTGGGGGGGCTGCGGATCGCGGTCGACATGCCCGTCCCCGTAGGCCACACCTGCACCTTGCGGGTGCGTACGGCGCCGAACCACCAGACGATCGAGCATGCCAGGGTAGTCTGGTCGCAGGCCCGGCCCGATGGATATCTGCTCGGTCTCGAGTTCATTACCCCCTCTTCGGCCTGAATTTGCTTCGTTTTTGGGTCTGCAATCACCGATGAAACGATCGGTTGCGACCGGGGGCTTCAGGGGTTAACGTCTGGCCTCATCTGAGCGTACCCGTCTCGGGACGCTACGGAGGTCAATCATGCGCCGACGAATGTTCCTCGGAAAGATCCACCGAGCGACGATCACACACGCTGACTTGGACTATGAGGGCAGCGTCACGGTCGACACCGACTTGCTCGACGCCGCCGGCATCCTCGAGCACGAGGAAGTGCACATCTGGAACGTGACCCGTGGCACACGGCTTTCGACCTACGCGCTCCAGGGCCCGCGCGGATCTGGTGTCGTCTGTGTGAACGGCGCCGCGGCGCATCACATGAAGCCGGGCGACCTCGCGATCATCGCGAGCTTTGGAGAGATGAGCGACGAGGAGGCGAGGGCGCACAAGCCCAAAGTCGTGCTCGTCGACAGCAAGAACCGAATCGTCGACACCGGCGCAGAGCGCCCCGGCCCTCAGATGCCACGCAGGGTAGACGAGCTGATTCATTAACGGGATGCTGCCCGCGTCGCCGGGGTGGCGGAATGGCAGACGCAGGCGACTTAAAATCGCCCGTGGCAACACGTGCGGGTTCGAATCCCGCCCCCGGCACTAGGTTGGTGTTCGCGCTTTGTTTGTGATTGCGCTGCGTTATCCGCGTGGCCACCGTCGTCACCCCTTCCCGGTTGACGTGTGGTTGACGTGCGGTGGTGAGATTGGCTCGAGCGCCTCCACCAGCCGAAGCTGCGCCCCACTTCCAAGATGGGCGTAGCGATGGGTGCTCTGGGCCGAGCGGTGGCCCAGCTGGGCCTGGATGGTCTTGATCGAGTGCCCGCCCGTGACCGCCTGGGAGGCAACGGAATGGCGCCCGATCTTGTGATGCCCGAGCTCACGAAGCCCGAGCGCTTTCTGGACGGCCAAGAGCACCTTGGCGTGCGCGTTGACCTTCTGAGGATACGTCCCGTCTTGGCTGAACAGGAACTCTTCGCCCGAGTAGCCGCGCCGGATGTGCCATCGAATCGCATCCATCACGTCGCCTGGGAGGGCGAGCACGAGGACCCGATTGTTCTTGCGTGGGACGAGCTTCGCAGGCCGCTCTTTGAGCCCTTCCTGTACCGCCCGATCGACGACGAGCTGGGGCGGGGTGTCTCGGATGCGGTCTTTCGAGATGGCGTACACCTCGCCCCGTCTCAGCCCGAGCCGGGTCGTGAGGTAGAAGAAGGCGTACCACTCGGGGAACCGGGTAAAGATTCCGTCGAGGAGCTGATCGCGCTCCGCTTCGGTGTACCAATCGTGATGGTGGTCTGGGACGCTGAGGGTCGGCACGTAAGGGACCGACGCGAGGCGCCCCCGTCTCCACATGAACCGGAGCACCGTCCGCACCAGCGAGAGCCGGTGGTTGACGGACTTCGGTCCGAGGTGTGTTGGCAGGGACGCCTTGAGGAGGTCGATCGCAGGCGTATCGACCTCCTCGATGAAGAGGTGTCCGAGCACTGGTTTGATCTGCTGCCAGTGAGCCTCGTAGGAGTCACGGCTGCGATCCTTCATGCTGGTTGCGGTCATGTACATGTCATACGCGTCCGCAAACAACACGCGTTTTCGACCCGAGATCAGATCTTCGCGTTTTTGTTTTTCGGCTTCGCACGCCTCGGCCTTGGTCTTGAAACCGGCTTTGCGTTGGCGTCCGTGGCCTTCGAGTGTGAAGTCGTACTGCCATGATCTGGCGAGCTTCCTAACGGTCATGCGGTTCGTTCCTTTCGAGCCGGAACTTCCGCATCGCCGCGTCTGGGTTCGTGAGGAAGAGGTCTAACATATCCCGTCGGAATCGGCGCACCCGCAGGCGCCCATAGACGGGAATCCTCCCCGCCGACACGAGATTTCGCAGGTAGCGGACCGACCAACCGGTGTAGGAGGCCGCCTGGGTGTAGGTCAGCCAGGTGGCGACATGCGTGCTGTGACTCGTAAACGCCACTCCTTGTTATCGGTTTTGCCCCCCAAAAAGTTGCGCGAGCTCGGACCACCACGGCAGCGATGAAGATGGCGCCAGATGACGCTGCTTGGCGTTGTTCGTCGCGTGCTGTCTTTTTTTGGCGCGCGTTGTCTTTTTTCGACGCCCGTTGGCGTCGGTTGGCGCCATTTGGCGCGTTTAGTGGCAAGTGCGCCATCGCGCGACAACGAGTGTCGCGAAAGCGCCAACTAGAGACTGTTGACGACAGTCAGCGCCGTTCCGCGCCAAACGGGGACACAACGTCTTCGGGCAAGGTGGAGTTTTGTTAAACAAAACTGCAAGCGCTGCGCGCGAACTCCTCGCCGTTACCTGCTCCGCGCTTGATCGACGTGCTCAACGCCTTCGGCTTATTCGCACGCGCAAAGTGAGATCGCCGCTCGACAAGCGTTCACTCCGGCTTACTATCTACGAGTGGGGGAGCTTCGACATTTCATCGGAGCGCGCGTAGGCGATGAACACATCGCGCGTATTCGCGCCCTTGCTGAAGCATCTGGCTTCACGCATGGAGAAATCCTGCGTCGTTTGGTTCTAACTGCGGAGATTCCGAGCGCGCGCGCGCGGCAGGAGATTCAGGATCTCCTGAGGATCCAACGGGAGCAGAACCGCCTTGGCGGCTTGCTCAAGAAGGCGCTGACCGAGCGTGAGGAAAAAGCCGAGCTTCGCCGAACTCTGGTCGAGGTCGAGCGCAACGCGGCCGAGCTCCGGCGCGTCCTCGCACAGCTCGTCCGCTCGCGATGATCATCACGCCGAAGCAGCCGAGAGACGGCAAGACCGTGTCCCGTCTCGGGAAGCTCGTTCCCTACATGCTGCGAGGGAAGGGCGAGGAGCGATGCACCTGGTACATGGCCGGGAACCTGGAGGGCCTCGACCGGCAGGAGGATGCCGAGCTCGCGGTCGAGGTCATGGAAGTGCTCCAGAACGGCAACGTCAGGGCGAAGGGCAACAAGACCTATCACCTGGTCATCTCGTTTCACCCTGAGGATCGACGCCTGACGTCGGCGGAGCTCGAGGACATCGTTCGCCGGGCCGTCGGGGCGGCAGGGCTCGGAGAGCACCAGTACATCGCGGTCCGCCATAGCGAGCAGGAGCACGAGCATCTTCATGTGGCGGTGAACAAGATCCATCCAGAGACGCTGAAGATCCATCACCCCTACAAGGCCATTCCGGCGTTTCAAGCGCTTGCGAGCGTCCTCGAACAAGAGCTTGGGCTCCACCGCGTCGACCGAACGCGAGGTCGTTCCGAGAGCCATCGGGCGCGCGACTTCGAGGCGCACCGGAGCATCGAGAGTTTCTCCGGTTGGGCGCGTCGAACGATAGGAGACGCCATGGGACACGATCGCATCGCGTCCTGGCCAGCGCTTCACGACGAGCTCGCGCGGTTCGGGGTCCGAATGGTGCGACGCGGTAATGGCCTTGCAATCGTCGATGCGACGAGGCCCGACTTGGCGTGCAAGGCATCGGCGTTGGGACGCGAATGGTCGAAACAACGGCTCTGCGAGCGCTACGGGGAGTTCGTTCCGGGCCCAGAGGCTCCCCAGGTCGCACGCGACCGGGTGCGGCCCTACGAGGAGCAGCCGCTAGGACGGGCGCTCGATGATGGCCTTTGGCGCGAGTACCGGGAGGCCCTCGACGCCGCCTGGCGTCACCGCGCGGAGCTCCGCGAGGCGATGGACTCCCGGATTCAGGCGGCCCGCGCCGCGCATCTTGAGCGCTTCAAATTGAGGCACCACGCGATTGCCGCGATGCCCATTCCTACGCGGGACAAGCGCAGCTTGTACAAGACGCTTTCGGTCGAGAGAAAGCTCGCTGAGCGTAGGCTTCAGGCGACCATCAAGGGGTGGCGCGCGGTGACGCTCGACACGCACCCTGGCTCCTGGAAGGAGTTTCTCGCGGACCGGGCCACTCGAGGAGACCAACGGGCTCTCCGACGTCTAGGAAACCAGCTTCGCGGCCCGGCGATCAAGAGCCGTGACACCCGTCTACGAGCGCTGTCACCGCGCGACCGGCCGACGAGTCGCGGCACCCTGGTTCACAACCTTGGAGGTGGGGCACGCCTGCGAGAGTCGGCAGGTTCGATCGAGCTCCTTGGCGATCCCAGCGAAGTTGCACTCGAGCAGTTGGTGAGCGTCGCCAAGCAACGGTTCGGAACGAAAAGCATTACGCTGCTCGGACCGAGGAAGGTCCGAGAGCGCCTGATGAAGATAGTTGCGGAGCATGGTCTCGAGATCGCGCACGAGCGTGAGCGCTGAGAGCGCTCTATCGGGAACCTCGCGCGCCGATCAATCCGAGGGCGCACCCTGTACATCCCCCTAGGGTGGAGCCACGTGAGCAATCCCGACCCGGTTCCAATGCGAGTTTCCGGGATTCTGAGGCTGATCCACGGACCTAATCACAAAAAAGCAGCTTGCCCTACGAGCCCAGTAATGATAATAAATATCATTATCAATAACAGAGAGCAGATTGGAGGTGGGGATGCGTTGGAAGTCAGTAGTGGTGTGGGCCGCTGTGAGTGTGGGTCTCTTCGGGTGTGGTCGCGTTGACGAGAGTGATGTCGGAGCTGCGGATGGCCGGTTGGGCTCATCAGTCGCTGGACTCCTTCCTGAAGCGAACCGCGAACCCGTAGATGCGCCGCACGACGTAACAGCGGGCCGAAGCCACGAGTGGCGGTACGCCGGGCGCATGGTGTTCGCGGACGAGGAGGAGGCGGCGGAGATCTGGACCCCGCGGGTGGATCGTTCGCTTCCGTCGAAGCCGAACGACGTCAGCGACACCATCATCACGGGTGACGCGCGCAGTGGAGACATGTACGAAGTCAAGTTGGACCGTGAGGAGATCCGAAGGCTAGGCGAGCTGCTCACCGCCGCGGGAGCCAACCGGCATACCTACGGCGACGACGGGCGCACTGCCGAGCAAGGAGAGGACAGCGTCGACGACGGGTTCACCACCAAGGGCTGGAGTGACGGGGTCGACAACAGAACCTACAAGGGCATCGTCAACGGCTCGGTGAGTCACTGGCCCTGGCGGACAATCGGCCAGCTGAAAAGCAATGGGCGTGGAGAGGAAGCGGACGGCCATTGCACAGCGACCTTTGTTGGTAACCAGGGAGACGCCAATCGACGCTACATCATCACGGCCGCACACTGCATGTGGACGTTTGACGGCTTGTATCGCGATCCCGATTTCTGGCCTCGGCAGGATGGTTGTCTGGATGCGAATGGGAATCCCGTAAGCGGCTGCGACCAAGGCCCTTACGGCGAATGGGATGGCACCTGGTGGATGATGCCGGCATATTTTCCCCAGAACTGCGTGGCCGCGCCCTACACGAACGAGTGTGAGGCAAACGATATCGCCGTGATGCGAATGCACCGTACGTCGGGCGCGTCGTTTCCGGGCGCGATGGGTTTTGTGCCTGCGAGCACGGCCTATCTCGACTCCGTTGCCAAGTATCATCGAGGTTACCCAGACTGCGACGAACCCGGATTTCCAGCGAACTGCAGGGCCAAGTCGCTCTACGGCGATTACACGCTTGGCGTCGAAGAGCGGGATGTTCAAAACGGGGTCGTGCGCATTTACAACCACAGCAGCGACATGAACGGGGGGCACAGCGGAGGCCCTCTCTATCTCTACGCTTCAAACGGCTGGGTGCAGGTCTTTGCCGTAGCAGTCGCGGAGGATTGCTGGGGCTCGTTCTGTACGGAGAGGTTCCCCAATACGGCGCGGAACATCACGCTCGCTTGGTACAACGACATGGTGAACTGGATCAACTGGCATGAAGCGAATCCGTGAGCGGGGCGAGCCCACCATGTGGAGACGAAGGAGTCTTGTGCTTCTTTTCGGTGCCCTAGCCGCCTGCGGCGACGCGAGTGGAGGTTCGGGTGAGGAAGATGACCCAGGGTTGCCAACGTTGCCGTGTGGGGGCACCTGCACCGACGAGGAGCGGTGCTTCTTCACCGAGTGCGTTTCGAATCCGGTTCCTTGTGACCCCTCCATGGTCAGTTGTCAGAGCCAACCTCCCACGTGTCCCTCGAGGCAAACCCCGTCGATTGTTGAAGGGTGTTGGAGCACATGCGTCGACGTCAACCAATGTGACCTATTCTACACGTGCACCGTCTGCGAAGCCCAAGGCCTGCTCTGTCTTCAGTACTTCTCGCGACAGGCCGATGCACAACCAGACAGCTGGTGCCTCGAAAGGCCGTCGGAGATCACATGCACGGAGCAGACTTGCGAGTGCTTAGGATCACTTTGCGGGCACTGGCCTTGTTTGGAGGTCCAGGGGGACGAGATCCTGTGTGGCGTCCGGTAACGAGTCAGGGCATGGGCGCGTTCAAGACCTGTCTTTTGGGACTTGGGAGCACGAGGTCATTCGTTCGAACCGAGGTTCAAGAGCTCCAGAAGCATCACTCCTGGGTCAGGTGTTCCTGATGCGGTCGGCGACCTCGTTCCAGGGGATGGTCTTCGCCTCCCCGCTCTCAAGCTGAGCGATCCGATTCCGGATCTCCCTGGTCCACTCCGGACTCAACTCGACCGCTTCGGGGTCGAGACTGTCGCTCAAAGCCTCTACCAGCGCCTTCCGTTCTTTCTCGGGCAGGGCCAAGGCGTCCTCGAGGATTTTCTTCGTCGCTGAGGTCACGAGCTCAGTGTGCGCCGCGGGGTGCCGCTTCTCAACACGGGCCGGATCACACCGGGAGACGAAGTGCCCGTTGACCTGAGGTTGACGTGGCGATGTGAAATCAAGTGATCTGAAGTGACGAACCGTGAACACGGCGATGCGGGCAAGTCCCGACGATTGTTGGGTTTTGGTTTAGATCACTGCGAGAGAGAGGGGTGCACAGATCGTGGGCTGATCAGGTTCGAATCCCGCCCCCGGCACCATCTGGGCGAATTGGTTGTTGGATTTCGCATTGC
>DATIUW010000253.1:0-10403 GCA_035466435.1 Polyangiales bacterium
GGGGACCGCATCCGAGCGCTGCCGCGAAGCCAGTTCCGGTACACCGTCACCAGCGGCGACCGTAAGCTCGGAGAGTTCCGCCTGGATCATACGCCCACTCCTTGACTTGCTCCCGTCGCCACCGTCTTGTGTTAGAACAGATCGGATGCATCCGGCCGAATCCTCCGCTCCGGAGCAGATCGTCCGACGACTGATCGAGCGCGATCCGCTACTGGCCCCCTATGCTGCAATCCTCGAACGACGAATAAGGCACGTTCGAGCGACCGAGCAGCGGCTCACGCAGGGGGGATTGAGCCTTGCCGACTTTGCCTCGGGACACGAATACTTCGGCCTGCACTTTCGCGACGGCCGCTGGGTATTGCGCGAGTGGGCGCCCAATGCGAGCTCGATTTACTTGAAGGGACCGTTTTCGGGGTGGCGTCCATTGCCCGAGCTCGCCTTCCGTCGAATCGGCGACGAAGGCGTCTGGGAGATCGAGCTCGACGCCGACGTGCTGTCCCACGGCGACTCCTACAGGCTCGAGGTGCACTGGCCGGGAGGAGGCGGCGACCGGCTTCCCGCTTGGGTCCGGCGGGTGGTGCGTGACGAGAGCGCTGGAAGCTTCAATGCCCAAGTGTGGCACCCCGAAACGCCCTACCAGTGGCGCCATGCGGCGCCGCCACGGCCGGGTAGGCCCCTCCTGGTCTACGAAGCGCACATCGGCATGGCGCAAGAGGAGCCGAAGGTCGGCACATACGACGAGTTCCGAAGGCAAGTGTTGCCGCGGGTGCTCGATGCAGGCTACGAGGCGATTCAAATCATGGCCCTTGCCGAGCACCCGTACTACGCGTCGTTCGGGTATCAGGTCTCGAGTTACTTCGCGTGCTCGTCGCGGTTTGGCACGCCGGAGGAGCTCAAAGCCCTCGTCGACGAGGCGCACGGAATGGGTCTTCGGGTATTCATGGACCTCGTCCATTCGCATGCTGCGCGCAACGAGGTGGAAGGCATTTCGCGCCAGGATGGGACGCCGAGTCTCTATTTCCACGAAGGACCTCGGGGTGAGCATCCTGCATGGAACTCCCGGTGCTTCGACTACGGCAAGCCTCAGGTGTTGCATTTCTTGCTGTCGAACTGCCGCTTTTGGATGGACGAGTACCGAGTCGACGGCTTCCGGTTCGATGGCGTCACCAGCATGCTCTACGAAGCCCACGGGCTCGCACGGACATTCACGAGCTACGACGACTATTTCGGCGCTGACATCGACGAGGATGCGCTCGCGTACCTGACGCTCGCCAACGACCTCGTCCATACGCTGTCGCCCGAGGCGGTCACGATTGCCGAAGACGTCTCCGGCTTTCCAGCCCTCGCGTTGCCCGGTTCCGAAGGTGGGGCGGGATTCGATTATCGCTTTGCGATGGGCGTCGCCGACATGTGGATCGAGCTCACCAAGGACGTGCCCGACGAACAGTGGCCGATTGGCAAGCTGTTCCACGAGCTCACCAACCGCCGGCGCGATGAGCCGACCATCAGCTATGCCGAATCGCACGATCAAGCGCTGGTCGGCGATCAGACGCTGATTTTTCGCCTCTTGGGCTCGCGCATGTACGACCGCATGTCGGTCATGAGTGAGGATCTGGCCGTCGAGCGGGGCATCGCTCTACACAAGATGATCCGCCTGGCGACGCTCGGGACCGCCGGGCATGGTTACCTCTGCTTCATGGGCAACGAGTTCGGACACCCGGAGTGGATCGACTTTCCACGCGAAGGGAACGACTGGTCGTATGCCTTTGCGCGTCGCCAGTGGCGCCTGGCCGAAGACGAAAGCCTTCGCTATCGACACCTCGCGGCATTCGACCGAGACATGATCGCGCTTGCGCGGAGGTTCGGGGTGCCGGACGGTCAGGACGAGTTCCTCTTGCATTCGGACGAGGGAACGAAGATCGTCGCCTGGCTGCGCGGAGGGCTCATATTCGCGATGAACTTCCATCCGAGCCGCTCTTTTCCCGATTACCGCATTCCTGCAGCACCTGGCACCTACCGAACGGTGCTCGATACCGATCGCCGCAACTATGGCGGCTTCGACCGGCAGGCGTCGGACATCGAGCACCACACCTTGCCGGACCGCATCGAGCGCCACTTTCTGAGCCTCTATCTTCCTTCGCGAACGGGCCTCGTGCTGGCCCCCGGGCGCGAGGTAGACGGGTGAGCGTCATGGGGCACGACTGGAAGCCCGAGCAGGCTCGCAAGTCCCTCAAGCGCCTCCTCCCGGAGCTCGAAGAGGCATTTGCAGAGCAACTCAAGCCCGTCGCTTTCGATTGGCATCGGTTCAAGAATCGTCTCCATCGGGAGTGGGAGCGCTTGTTCTCGCATCTGCACGACCTCTACGGCTGGCAGTACGACTTCCACTACACCCTCGAGCGCATCCTCCGGTCGTTGATTCGTGCGTGGCTCGACCGGCCCGATGAGCTCCGTCGTCTCGACGAGAAGCGCGAGGCAGATCCCGAGTGGTTTCAGTCGCAGGAGATGGTCGGCATCGTTCTGTACGTGGACCTCTTCAGCGATCATCTCGCCAAGCTCAAGGATCACATTCCGTATTTCAAGCGGCTCGGGCTGACCTATCTCCACCTGATGCCGCTCTTTTCGACCCCCCACGGCGAAAACGACGGCGGTTATGCCGTCAGTGACTACCGCTCGATCAATCCCGACATCGGCACCATGGGGGAGCTGGAAGAGGTCGCCGCCGTGCTCCGTCACGAAGGCATCAGCTTGGTGCTCGACTTCGTCTTCAATCACACGTCCGACGAGCACGAGTGGGCGCAGCGCGCCAAGTCTGGCGACCACGACTTCATGGACTATTACTTCACGTTCGCCGATCGCGAGCTGCCCGATCAGTTTCAGCGCTACCTTCGCGACATCTTCCCGGAGGTTCGGGCTGGGAGCTTCACTTGGTGCAAGGAGATCGAACGCTGGGTCTGGACGACGTTCAACAGCTATCAATGGGACTTGAACTACGCCAACGCCGAGGTTTTTCGGGCCATGGCCGAGGAGATGTTGTTCCTCGCGAATCGCGGCGTGGAAGTCTTGAGGCTCGATGCGGTGGCTTTCCTGTGGAAACGGCTCGGCACCAACTGCGAGAATCAACCCGAGGCGCACACGATCATCCGCGCCTTCAACGCGATCGCCCGAATCGCCGCGCCGTCTCTGCTGTTCAAGTCCGAAGCGATCGTGCATCCCGCCGAGGTGATCCGATACGTGCACCCCGAAGAGTGCCAGTTGTCGTACAACCCGTTGTTGATGGCGCTTTTGTGGGAAGCGCTGGCGACCCGAGACGTTCGACTTCTAGAGCATTCGATGCGGACGCGTTATCGGCTTCCTGCCGGGTGCTCGTGGGTCAACTACTTGCGATGCCACGATGACATAGGTTGGACGTTCGACGACGAGGATGCGCGCAGCGTCGGGATCGATCCCAGCGGCCACCGGCGATTCCTAAACGAGTTCTACACTGGGGATTTCCCAGGGTCCTTTGCGCGAGGGAAAAAGTTTCAGCAGGATGCTGCGACCGGTGATGCCCGCATCTCGGGCACTCTGTCGTCGCTTGCAGGACTCGAAGAAGCGCTCGAACGAGACGACAGCGAGCTGATCGAGCGCGCCGTGCGACGGATTACCTTGCTCATGGGCATCCAGTCGAGCATCGGAGGCTTGCCCTTGCTCTATGCCGGCGACGAGTACGGCATGATCAACGATTACACCTACCTCACCGATCCCCGAAAGGTGAACGACAGCCGTTGGGTTCATCGTTGCCGCAAGCGTTGGGAGGCGAAAGAGGACCTGGCCGATCAGGACACCATCGAATGGCGGTTCTTTCGCGAGACGGCCAAGCTCTTCAACCTGAGAAAACGGCTTCCGGCGCTCTACGACGCAGGGATGGAGGTGGTCGAGACCGGCAATCGTCACTTGTTCGGCTACCTGAGGGCCCATGCCGGTCATCGACTCTTGGTCGTGGCGAACTTCGACGAGACCCCGCAGCGGATCGAAGCTCACTTCCTCCACTCGTGGGGCGCCAAGGCGGAGGCGCTGGATCATCTGACCGGGCAAATCCTCGACATCCGGGATGGGCTGGTCATCGACCACCATCGCGCGGTCTGGCTCGACCTCACCGATGAAGCCGAGGTCTCTCAAGCGAGCAACTAGTCGAGGAACTGGAGCGAGGCCGGGTCTACGCGCACCATGCGCCAAATCGCCTCGCGCTCCTTCTTCTCGTTCACGATCGGATTTGCGAACTTCCAGACGACCTTTTGGTCCGGCGTGACCTCGATCACGTAGCCACGGTCCGATTCGGTGATCAGCGTGTTGCCGTTGGCAAGGCGCTGATTGCTTCCGCGAGTCTTGGAAAACAGCCCCGACGCCGGTGCATACGTCCAGACGATCTCGAACGAGGACGGATCGATCTCGATCACTCGCGAACGCTCCAAGCCGTTGTCGAAGAGGAGGATGTGGCCGTTTTCGAGCAGGGTCGGATGGTGCTGAAAGGTGACGTTGCTCGGGCCCCAGATCCACAAAACGTCCCCGCTCGAGCCGTCCAGCACGGCAATGGCATTGATGTTCCGCATCGAGATGAGGATGTTGCCTCGCGCGTAGAGCGGCCCGCGATGCGCCTGGCTGCCATCGAAGACTTCCACGTGGTTCGTATGAAGGATGTCGAGCTGTCTGTTCTTCTTGGTCTGCCCGATGTGGCGGATGCTCGGAAGCAAAAACCCGTAGTCCGACTCGTGAAGGGAATCGAGCACCGAGATCTCCCGCTTCAGCGTGCCATCCTCCAACGCGCGCACCTGAATCACGTCCACCAATACCGGCAGCTTGGGATGGACGTAGTCGACGACCTGGGCTTTACGAGCGAGGACATAAATCTCGTCGCCCGCAATCCACAGGTCGTGATGGAACCGCGCTTTGACCGACCAGAGCAGGTTCGAGCGCTCGTCGTAGCGAGAAAGCCGCCGATCCTTCACGATCACGACGACGTGGCCGCTGGGTAGAAGCTCGGCATGTTGCCAGGCGCCTTTCTGCTTGGCCTTCCACTGGTGAACGGTACGTCCCTGCATGTCCATGAGGCGAGCGCCGGCAGACTTGCGGGACGAGTAGAAATTCAATCCTTGCTGAGCCGCCTTTTCGTCGTGCACGAGCACGTTCTCGAGCTCGCTCTCCGGGTCATACGTGCCGTCCACGTAGCCGAGCGCCTGAAGCTGCTCGAGCTCGAGCGCATGAGAGCGGGAGTCGACGAGCTGGCGCCGGGGAATGAGCTTTGGCTTGGGCGGCGGCGGAGGCTCGGTCTTCGTTTCGGGCGCCGCGGCTGCAGCTGGCTCGACCGCTTCGGCGGGCTCTTCAGCGCTCCTGCTCTCGGTGCCCCACATGATGAGCACCGCCAAAGCCGCGCCTAGGCCTGCCCAGACGAAGCCAAGCAAGACCCTCTTGCTCGAATCGGCCGTCATTCCAAATCCACCCGGGCGGGCTCATAGTCCATGATCGTGCGAGTCGCCACGGCTCCACCCCTTGCGCGCGACGAGCCAAGAGCCGGTGGCTTCTCGGGACACCTCGAAATCGACCGCCAAAAAGGCGCGAATCACTCGTAGCTGCGTGGTCAGATGGCCCGTCGGGCTCAGGGTGCGAAATGCTCCACCGCCGGCAATGCCGTTCAGCAAGACGAGCTGGTCGGCGAGATGGCGACCCACTGGCACTTCGGCCCGAAGGTACTCCTTGACCTCGTTTCCGAGGCGCTTGGCCACTTCCTCGGCAGGCACGCCTTTTTGGCCGAATCCCGCGAAGACCTCGGTCACTCGATCGGCGATCAATTCCACGATGACGACGTTTCCCGGTCCGTCTGTGTCGACCCGCTCGACGATCGAAAAACAGTCCGGTTCCCATCGGAGCTTCTTAGACAGAACGTCGAGCTCGCGTTCCGCGATGTGTCGCGGAAGGTGCGCGACGGTGGCCGTGGCTCGGTGCTCTCGGATGACCCCGCGGTCCAGCAGATCGAAGGGCATCAGCTCGGAAACTGGCTCGATTTCCACCCGCATGCGGCCGCCACCTGCAGGGTAGAACCCCGGCCGCTCCAACGTCGCTCGGACGTTCGGGCCCAGACGTCGCACCAACGGCAGATACGCGCGCTCGATGAATTCGAACGCTGGAGACTGCGGATTGTGGGTTCCCCCTTCGAGGAGGAGGTTCGATGGCTCCGATGCCGAGATCAGCGCGGGCAGCACGGTTTGCAGCACCAGGGTCGTGCTTCCGGCCGTCCCGATGTCGAAGGCGTACCCTCCGCCGCGTACCGGTTGGGGAGTGAACGTGAGCTCTTGCGAGCCGATCTCGGCGCCGGTCACGGTGGCGTTCCCCACTTCTTCCGATGCGCGGACCGCCGTGAGATGTTGCGGCCTCAGGCCCGGGCGCGAACGGCGCTTGCGAATGCCGACGATGCGGAACGGTTTGCCGGTCAGCAGGGACAGGGCCAACGAGGTGCGAAGGACTTGGCCTCCTCCTTCGCCCCAGGATCCATCGATGGTCAGCACTCGTTCGATCATGAGATGGCGGGCGGCCGTTGTCACAGGCTCTCCATGTGATAGGAAAGCTCGGTTTCTTCAGTCTGGGAGTGAGTGAGCGCGGATGTCGGACGAGGTTTTTGATTTCATCATCGTGGGTGCGGGGTCGGCTGGCTGTTGTCTTGCGAATCGTCTCTCTCACGATCCTGCGAATCGGGTGCTGCTCCTCGAAGCAGGCGGCAAGGACAACAGCCCCCTCATCAAGATGCCCATCGGCTTCACCCAGCTGATGTACAACGAAAAGACCACCAACCTCTACAAGACCGAGCCCGAGCCGCACATGAAAGGCCGTGAGCTCAGCGTGGTGCGGGGGCGGGTGCTCGGTGGGTGCAGCTCGATCAACGGGATGGTCTACATGCGAGGCCAGCGGCAGGACTACGACGACTGGGCTGCGCTTCGAGGCTGCGAAGGCTGGGCCTACGCCGACATGCTTCACTATTTCAAGCGCTCCGAAAACTACGAGCCGGGGCCCGCCAACGATTACCACGCCAAAGGCGGCGAGCTGAACGTGACGCACGTCTCGATGAAGTACGACATCAGCGAGGCATACATCAATGCAGCGGTGAGCGTGGGCATTCCTCGCAATGAAGACATCAACGGGGAGACCCAAGAGGGCATCGGCTACGTGCAGGTCAACATGAAGGACGGAAGGCGCTGGAGCTCCGCCGACGCGTTCTTGAGCCCCGAGGTGAAGAAGCGACCGAACCTCACCATCGTGCTCAACGCCCTGGCGCAGCGTGTTCTGCTCGATGGAAAGAAGGCCGTCGGCGTAAAGTACCGCGATGCCAAGGGCGCAACGCGTCAGGCGGAGGCGCGCCGCGAGGTGGTTCTTGCGGCGGGAACCTACAACACGCCTCCCTTGCTCGAGCTATCCGGGATCGGCAATCCGGAAGTGCTCCGAGAGCTCGGAATCGAGGTCGAGCACGAGCTTCGTGGCGTCGGGGAAAACCTGCAGGATCATTTGCAGCTCTGGGTGCAGCAAGGGGTGAACACCAAGAAGTGCCTCTCGGAGGATGGGAAGTTCCCTCGCGTCGTGTCGAGCGTGCTCAAGTACGTGTTCACGAAGAAGGGTCCGCTGACCATGCCCGCCTGCAACGTCGGCGGTTTCGTGCCCAACGAAGGTGGGGAGCGGCCGATCTTTCAGATTCACTTCACTCCGGGCGCTGGCGGCATGGACAGTGAAGGCAACATGGTCTCGTCGAAGGATCCGGGCGTGAACTCGACGGTTTGTGTCGTGCGTCCGACCTCCCGCGGCAGCGTGCACGCGCGCAGCGCCGACCCCGAGGCGTTTCCCAAGATCATCCACAACTATCTTTCGACCGATCACGATCGGAGCTTGGCGATCGAGGGCTTCAAGCTGCAGCGCAAGATCTACCAGTCCGAAGCCTTCAAGCCATACGCCACCTACGAGATTCTGCCGGGCGATTCGGTGCAAACCGACGATGAGATCCTGGAGTTTTGGAGGGACGAGGCCATGAGCCTCTATCATCCGGTGGGCTCGTCGAAGATGGGGCCCGCCGACGATCCCACGGCCGTCGTCGACAACCAGCTCCGCGTCCACGGCATCGAAGGCCTTCGCATCGCAGACGCATCGATCTTCCCGCTCCTTCCCTCCGGAAACACCCACGCGCCGACGGTTGCAGTAGCCGAAAGAGCGGCTGACCTGATCCTCGGAAAAACAGCCTGATGAAGCGACGCTGCGTGGTTATGCTACACACGCCGCAACGCGCCTGTAGCTCAGTTGGATAGAGCAGCGGCCTTCTAAGCCGACGGTCGGGAGTTCGAGTCTCTCCAGGCGCGCCCTTCGAGAATCTACGGGCGGGCAGGCACGCTCATCGTGCCTTCCTTCGCCGACATCACGAATTGGTTGAGCCTTCTCGAAAAGTCTTCTCTCTCCTCGGGAGGATCGAGATTGCGGAAGTGCGCGATCTCCCGATTCACGAATAGCAGCGCGATCGAGTAATTGTAGACCGCGTCCGCGGCTGCGAGGTCGGACACCAAGCTCTGCGTCTGGGCATCGACCAAGGTGATGATGTCTACCTTTCCTCGTCGATAGAGATCGGTTACCAGATCGAGGTTCTTTCGAGCGGCCTCCGCGGCGTTGCGGCTCAAGGTGACGGCGGCCAAAGCGGCCACTGCGTTGTGGAGCTCGGTGCGGACCCCGGTGTCGATGTTCTGTTCGACGCGATCGAGCTCGGCCGCGAAACGTTCCACCAGACGGGCGCTTTGCCGCATCTCGGCGACGCCCGAGCCGCCGCGTGACAGAGGAATGGCGAGAAACAATCCGACGTCCCAACCGAACTTGTCCGGCTCCGGGACGCCAAACGCGGCGAGCTCGTCCGGGGTGCTTTCCCCCTTGCCGTCGCGCCAGAAATCGTGCTGGATGCCGCCCTCGACGAAGAAATCGGGCAGCCACAGCTCGCGGGTGCGGCCTTCCTCGACGCGTTGCTGCGATGCCTTGCGCGCTTCGATCTGGCGGGCTTCGGGTGAATTGCGAAGTCCCTCGTCCACCATGAAGTCGCGAAGGATCTCGAACGACCACGGGTCGTTCATGTATTTGGCGATCGGATCCTCGGGAGGCAGCGCGAGGCCTTGCTGGTCAGCCGGTAGATCGACCGGTGCGATCGCTCGTTCCAGCGGCCTATTCAGCACGCGATTGAGCTCGATTTTCGCCTGGGCCACACGTGCGCGCGCGTCCACCACGGATTGTTGGTTGTCCGCGAGCTGTATCTGCCACCGATAGAGCTCGCTCGCATTGGCTACTCCTACTTCGAGGCGAAGGCGGGCAAGCTCGAGGTAGTCACGCGTGAGCTGAATGTTGCGCCGCTGAATTCGTTCCTGGGCCGTCGTTCTCAGCACGTCGACGTGTGCCACGCCGGCTTGGAGCATCACGTCGAGCACGTCGACGAAGTAGCCGTACTCGCGGCCCTCCTGGCGAAACCGCTGCGCTTTGAACCGTGTCCATGCTTGCTCCGAGTAGATGAGCTGGCTCGCCCTTGCGAACGTCGACGCCTGTCGCTCTGCGATTTGCCCTCCCGGCGCAACGCGGTCCGGGTCCCTCATCACGGCGCCCACTTCGACCTGTCCCTGCGGGAGCAGAGGACCGCGGTCGACCTTCACGCGCTCTGCACCGGCTTCGACGAGCTTCTCCGAAACCAGAAGGTCTAGATTCCTTTCGACCGCCTCGAGCATGGCGGCTTCCATCGAGATCTGACTCGCGGGATCGACTTCGTCGATGCCCACCAGATTCGCCTCGGTCAAGATGTCGAAGGTGGGACGGACGCCGACGGCCACCGCGGCATCTACGTTGATCTGAAGGTCTTCCCGTTCCTCGAATTCGACGTGAATTTCGCTCGCCGGGCGGCCTTCCAGAATCAAATCGAGATTGACCGCAGCGCGTTGCGCTCGCCGAAGCGCGTTGCTGGGAGAACGAATCGACATCATCGCGCCCTGCGCCAGCCAGTCGGGATTCACCGCGACGTTCGGTAATCTTCTCTGCGTGATGAACGCCATCAACCGTTCTCGCTCCTCTAGCTGGAGCTGCCTCATCGATGCGATCACGACGCCATCGGCGGTGGGCGGGATAGCCGAAACGAGCGCCTCCACGGTCGGCTCTGCGGTCACCAACGGGAGCTGTGTCTCTTTCATCAGCGAAGGCAGAAGCGTACCTTCCGTTTGCTCGGCGAGAACGACGACGCGCGTGCTGCCCGCTACCTTGCGCAACCACGCCGCCTCGCGTGACACGTCGAAGTCCTCGGTGATGTACGTGAGGTTCTTTCTTCCGCTCACGTCGCCTCTTCGCGGGAGACCCCGGCTCTCGGCCTCGACGACCAG
>DATIUW010000254.1:0-14346 GCA_035466435.1 Polyangiales bacterium
CTCGTATCGTTGCGCGTCTTTCGCATGCAGGAGCCAGTCCCCTTCCTGCAACGGGTGTCGTTTGCCTATCGGCTTCGCATACCCGGCCGGGTGATTCATCGACGCGATCCGTATCGGAGATCCGACACGCCGTCTAGGTGCATTCGCGGCTCAATTGTAACATCGCGAGCATTGTGACGATATCGTGACCCACACTCGGATTGGAAAGGCGCTCACGGCGGGGAGATTTGGGCTCGCCTGCCTCGTTTGGAAAGTGCTAGCTTCGCGCCGTGCGCATCGGAGGCTCTTACACCATCCGCCGACTGATCGGCACCACGCTCAAGATGGCCCTTCCACTCGGGCTGCTTTCCTACGCTGCGCTCTGGGCGTTTCGTTTAGCCTCTCCCGGCAGCCTACAGCTCCTCTACGCCAAGATCGGCTACATTCTTTCCGCAATCTCGATCTTCATCGCGTTCCGAGTGAACCAAGCGTACGGTCGATGGTGGGAAGCGCGGCAGCTCTGGGGCAAGTTGATCAACGAGAGTCGATCGTGGGGACGGCTGGTCGCGACTCACTTCGCATCGAACCCACTACTCCGCCGCACGCTGGTGATGCGGCAGATCGCGTACGTGAACGTGCTTCGCATCGTCCTCCGGCACGGCACCGGAGACGACGGGCGCGCCATGATGAAAGCGCAAATGAAGAGGCTTCTGCCCGAAGAAGACGAGTCGGTCGTGGACAAGTCGGTCAACGTGCCGACCCAACTGTTGGTGTCGCAGGCTGCCGACATCGAGCAGGCGCTCGCGCAGAGCCAGGAGAGCCGGCAAGTCTGGACCAGGATGACCAACGTGCTGAGCACCATCACCGAGGCGCAAGGTGGGAGTGAGCGCATCAAAAAGACCGAGTTTCCCGCTGGAATCACGCACTTCACGCGGTTCATGGTCTGGGCGCTGGCGCCGCTGATGACCTTCGCCGTCCTCGGCAGCACCTCCGAATACGACGAGATCGAGCTTCCCGTCGTCATCATCATCACGGCGCTGTTTGTCGTCATGGAGCAGCTCGCTCGCGACCTTCAAACGCCGTTTGAAAACGCTCCGGACGACACCCCGATGTCGGCGATCTGCGTGACCATCGAACGCGAGCTCCGTCAAATGATCGACGATCAAAATCTGCCAGACGAGGTGAAGCCGGCCCGTGGAGTGCTCATGTAAAATCGTGTGAGCGTAGAGGCTAACGGCAACCGAAGAAACACTGGCACTCGCAGTAACCTTCGACGCACTCGAAGCTCAGGAAATCCGGGTCTCCGCAGACGTCTTCGCAATCGATTTCGCATTGCTCTTGCCGCTCGCACGCGCCGCCCTCACAGACGACGAGGTTGGGATCGTCGTCGCATCCAATCCACGCTGCGCTGCATAGGATGAGGAGTAACGCGTGTTTCATCGGGAACCTCCGCGCGTGACCTATAGCAGAGCGACATCGACGCACAAACGAGTGAGCGAAGCATCGAGCATGCGAGTCAACGTTTCGCGATTGTTTCGAGTAACGGCTTGCGAAATCGGTTGCCTTTCTTGCGCCCGCGCGTTACTCCGCCATGAAACGCTGGCGCCCGACACGACTCGCTTGGCGATCAATCTGTCCTTCCGGGCGCCACTCAAGGGAGGGTAGAGAATGTTCAGCAACCGTTGGTCGGCACTCGGGAGCGTGATTCTCTTCGCTCTGATGTCTGCTTCGCGAGCGGAGGCGCAGGGCGCTACCGACTCGGACGAACACTTTCACTACCTGCACTTCGAGGTCGAGCGCCCGGACCCAGACACTCAGTATCCCGATGGCCCGGAGACCGAAGGGTTCGAGGCTGAGGCGGTCGAACCGGAGGACGCCGAGCCGGAGACCGTGAACGTTGCGACCTTCGATCTGTCCGGGTGGCTTTGGTTCAACTATTCGATTCAGCCCTGGCGCGATACCACGCTGGCGCGCTACGGCAATTTCGAGTTCAACCAGCTTCAGCTGAATGGGGAGGCGAGTTGGGGCGGCTTATCCATGCGGTTCGAGATTCGATACTTCTCCTTCATGTTCATTCTGCGTCAAGGATGGATTCAGTACGCCTGGAAGGACAACGCCATTCAGCTCGGACACTTGAACGTGCCGTGGGGCAGACAGCTCTTCTCGTCCAGCTCTTGGTGGTTCACGCTGGGTTGGTACTCGACCGTCGAGGATGACTACGACTATGGCATGCGATACGTCAAAGACACGGATCGATACCGGCTCGACGTCGGGTACTACTTCCGAGATCAAGTCGGCTTTTCCGATCCAGCAGCTCGCTGGGATTCGGACCTCACACCGCTCGGCGAGCAACAGAACCGTGAAGTGTCGAGCTTGGCAGTCCGGGGCGTCTACAAGCTTCCGCATCGCGATGGTCTCCGAAGCGAATTCGGAGCGGTCGTACAGGCCGGATTGCTTCCCAACGTCGCCACGAACGAGATGGGGTATCGGTGGCTCGCGCAGGTCATGTACAACGGAAGCTACAAGGGTTGGAAGCCGGTAGTTCAAGCGACACGGCACGAGTTCAGGCCGAAAAATCCCGCCGAGATCGACGGCGTGCCGGTCGATGACCGTGTGGTTCGAATCTCGCAATTTGGCGGCTATCGAGATGTGGCCGCCAAATACTGGCTGTGCAACTTCAACCTCGCGAAGGAGATTCCTTTCAGTCGCAAGTACTTCAATGCGCTCGTTCCTTACGTCGAGTACAGCTTGTTCCTGAAGGATGCGGCTGCGTTTCCCGACTCGCATCTCATCACCGTGGGCATGCAGGTTCATTTGGGCCCCGTTTGGCTCTGGCTCGACCTCTTGACCGGTAAGAACGCTACCTTCTTGAACGATTCTCTTGCGAACAGCGCGCTCGCCGGAGGCGCGAATCGCTCGGACCGGTTCGAGCATCAAACCAATCTACAGATTCAGTACTACTTCTGAGGGCCACGGCGCTCTCTCACACCCATCGACGAAGGACTACCAATATGAACTTGTACGAACGGAGCTCGACGCCCTACCGCGCTCTACTTCCGCTTCTAATGACTGCATCCATGTCGCTCGCATTGGCTGCTTGCAAGAATCAGCCTGCCTCGGAGTCGCCTCCGACTTCTGCGGCTGCAGCTCCGGACATGACCGCTCCGGCTGAAACGACTGCTCCCGAAGCTGCGCAGAAATTCGTCTGCGACGACGACATCGACAGGAGCAAGCTGACGCCCAAGGAGCAAGCGCTAGCCGACGAGCTTTGGGAGCAGACCCTCACGTACCTGCGCGGCTTCGTGACGGCGTTGGAAACCTCGCGGCTATGCCTCGACTCCCCGTTGGCGGTAATTCAAACGAACGACGGCAAGACCAACAAGACGCAGACGCGGTGTGTCTCACGTTATCGCGACGTCGAATTGATGGTGAAACACGTCAACTGGGTGCTCGACAACCCAAAGCTCGCGCGCAACTGCTTCGACGTGCAGAAGAACTACGAGGCGTTCCAGCTCTATGCGCCAACCGAAGCGATGAAGCAGGCTTCGGAGGTCGCGGCGTGGATCGACCGGCCCACCCTGGAGGAATACCACGCCGATAAAGAGGGAGAGGTAGGCGAGGCGGGACGAGACCTCATCGAAAATTTCGAGGCAATTTTGAAGAACACCAACTCCACGGCTTTCGTCGACGTGGACATGACCTACCAAGGCTTGCCCGATCTGTGGACCGCCGTCGGCTGGCTTCCGTTTTACGCGGAGAATCCGAAAGCGATCAACCAGCGGTTCCGGGGCGGCTATGCCTATGCGGAGGTCATGGGACCCTGGGGCCTCTTGCGCATCAAGGAAATCGAAGGCGAGCTCGTCGGCGCCGAGGTCGGGATGACCATTCAAGTGGAATCGTTCTATCCCTATCACTTCCACCACTCCCAAGAGCTGTACATGAACATCGGCAAGTCCTCGTGCGCCAAGCAGAACACGTACATGGTGATGCACTGGGACAACCCGAGCTTCGCTCAGACGCGGACCGACATCGGTTGGGATGTGACCATCGACAAGACGGATCATCGTAAGGCCACTTGGTTCCGACCGACCTCACCCTCCGATCCCAACGAATGGATCGCCTACTACGAGCGCAACGCCATTCATGCCACCAAAGTGGGCGGCAAGTGTGGCAAGGGTCAAGCACCACCCGGCTTCGCGCAGGTTTGGGCGCGTACCTCGTCGAGAGACAACAACCAGACCACTAAGATTTGCGTTCCCGTCGACGCGAAGGGCAACACGATTGAAGACGTCGAAGAGGTCACACCGTACGACCGCGTGGTGTGCCACCTCGAAGATTGGAAGCCATGAGCTCCTGATGAGCCGAAACATTTCTGAGGCTCGACCTACATGACACATACCACCTTGTTCACATCCTTGGCGCTCGCGGCGATCACCATCGGCGCCCTACACTCTTTGGCGCCCGACCACTGGGTTCCAATTGCTGCGGTGGCCAGAGCGCGTAGCTGGTCTCGAAGCCGCGCAGCGCGCGTCGCATTGTTTTGCGGCCTCGGCCACGTGACCGTGTCGATGCTCCTCGGCCTGCTCGCGTTGATGTTCGGGGCGCAGCTCTTCGAGTCCATCGGTGAGAAGATGGTGTCGGTCGCCGGCCTCCTGTTGATCGGCTTTGGTGTGGCGTATGCGGTCTGGGGGTTACGCGGTGCATTCGCCCATCGCCTTCACGGCCATCACCACCATCACTATGATCACGTCCACGATCCGTCGCGGGTCTCGGCGTGGTCCTTGTTCCTGATCTACTGCGCCGACCCGTGCATCGCCCTCATCCCGATCTTGTTTGCGGCGGCGCCGCTATCGGGCGCCCAAACGGTTGCCATCATCGCGGCGTACGAGGTGGCGGCGGTGGGCTCGATGGTCGTGCTCGTGGCCCTTGCACATTCGGGCGCACGGTTGCTCAAGAGCAGCTGGATCGAACGCTATGGCGACAGCGCCGCTGGTGCGCTCATCGCGGCCACCGGAGTCATGGTCGCGATTTTGGATTGGTGAGACCGGAAATTGAAATCTCGCGGCGGCGACAGGGTCTGGTGGGGCAGCGCCGCGATGGCGAGGCAGCTCCACGAGGACGGCCTAGTGCGCTGAACAGCACGCCGTCATCGCCACTCCTTGCTGCTTTCGTCGGTTTCCCATCCGTCGATGGGCCTCGGCTGGGGGCCCCTCACCTTTCGTGATTTCGGGTCCTGGATCGGCCGGGAGGTGGGGTCCTGGATCGGGCGAGAGGTCGGCTCCTGAATGGGTCTTCCCGAGGGAGCGACCTCCGGACGTTTGGGAAGCGGCTCCCTCACGTTTCTCAACTCTGGATCGGGCGCGCCCGCCTTGGCGCCGCGGACGGAAGGTGGGACGTACTCGATCTCGATGACGGTGGAAACCCGTTGGGAGACGTCATCTGGCAGGGGTCTCAGGACCACGTTGCCGACTCGCCGAGCGATGCATTGCCGCGCTTCCTGCGAAATGCCGGCGCCGGACACCGAGGGCTGGATGACCACCCCGGACGGCCGCACGAGCGCGGTGACCGTGACCCGAAGAGTCGTCGGGGTCACACGCGTGAGGTCCTGAACGCAATCGTCTGGTACGCCGACGGCCTGATTGAGCTCTGCGCTCAGATCGCGTGGGGCGGTTTCGTCGTCAGCTCCCCCTACCCCTAGGTCCCGGTCTTGCTCCGCGGACTGGCCGGTGACGGCGGGAGCCGGCGCCACGCCGAGCGATGGCTCTGTCGTGGACGGTGTCGAGCCTTGGCTCGGCGCGGTGGTAGCTCCCTCCTCGAGACCCTCTGCTGACTGGTCGTGGCTTGGGTCGGTCAGATCCTCTTCCGAATCCGGGCCGGCACCGCGTTGGCAACCCAGGGCGAGCAAAGCCGCAACGAAATAGGCTGGCGTGCGCGTCATGTCTGAATCCTAGTGCAGAGCAGGGATGTCGGGTACTGCCGCTGTTGATGAGCCACGACGCAATGCTAGCATTCGCCCATGCTCAACCACCGATTCTGGTTCTTTGTACTCGCCGCTTCGTGCTCGATCTTGCTTCTCGGTTGCGGCAGCAGCACGCGCCAGGTCGGTGAGATCATCGTCGAATTCGATCGAGACGCCGATTTCTCCGAGTTCCAAACGTTCACCGTCCTGACTCCCGAGCTGGTCCCAGAGGCCGAAGAGCTCGAGCTCGAGGCCGAGCTCTTCAACGACCAAGTCAACGACTTGATCATCGAGGCAATGACAGGCCCACCAGTTTGCATGACGTACATTCCGCCCGAAGAGGTGACGGAAACCAATCAACCGGACCTGTTCGCAGGCAACGGCCTTTCCCGGACGGTGAACGAGGGTACCGAATGGCGATGCGTCGGGGGTTGGTGGTGGGGTGTCTGGGGCTGGTTCTGGAACCCATGCCTATGGACGACTCCGATCACGTTCGAGTACGAGGTCGGCAGCCTCTACCTTCCCGTGGGACCTCGTCCGGCAGAGGGCGAGGACGCCGAGCCGGTCTTCAAGGGCACCGCGTGGAAAGTCTTGGGTACCCGAACCAACATCGACGACCAAGTGCGGCTCGCCGTCCGGTCGGTTTTTCAACGGTGGCCCGAGCAACGCACCTGCACACCGTAGGCCAACGCGGAATCAGTTGTTGGACGAGCCTTTTGGCGGGTAGTCGAGTGTGCCCGAAAGGTCGCGCCGAACACGCTCGTCGTGATCGGGAAAGGGAAGTCGATTCTCACTGCGCCACTCGGCGACCTCGTCCTCGGCTGCTTGAACGAGCTCCGTATCGAGGCCCTCCGACCGTTCGACGTACAAGGTTCGCGAGGGGAACGCAAAGCTGCCGCCACATGCTTCGACGGTCTCCTTGATCCGCAGGTTGATGTCTTCTTGAACCGCCAAGAATTCGTTGAAGTCTCGGGTTTCTACGTAAGCGAAAATCTCGAGATCGAGCGATGAGTCACCGTACCCGACGAAGCGTACGCGCGCCGGGTCCAACGCAACCTTGGGGTGCTTGATCAGAAGCTCGCGGAGTCGGGCCAGGATCAAGCGAAGCTGGTCCGGAGTCGTTTCGTAGCGCAGCTGGATCTGCGTCTGGAGGAGGATGGCGTCCCTGCGCGTGAAGTTGACCAGCTCGAGCTGAGAAAAATCGGCGTTCGGAATCGTGATGACGGTGCGGTCGATACCGCGTATTCGAACCGAACGCAGACCGATGGCCTCGACCGTGCCCAGCTTGTCGCCGAACCGACAGAATTCGCCGACCTTTACGGGGGCGTCTGCGAAGAGAACGAACCCACCGATGATGTTCTCGAGCGTAGGTCGAACGGCAAGCGCAACGGCAAGACCGCCAACGCCGAGCCCAGCCAGAACAGGCGCCACCGGAACGCCCAGGCTCTCCGCCAGATGGACGAGCGCATAGAGTGTCAATAGCACCGCCACGAGCTTGGCCACCAAACGAACGAGCTGGGCGTCGAGGGCGTAGGCGCCCATGTCGCGCACACGAATCACGGCATCGGCCAAGCGTCCAGCCAAGAGAAAAAGGAGCCAAATTGCAGCGACGTGCGTGAGAACCGAAAGCACGCCGATCACCACTTCGCGCTCAATGCCCGTCAAGCGGATCCATTCCACAGCGACGCGGCGGACGAAGGCGATCACGCCGATCACGGCGATCGCGAGCACAGGCCGCACCAGCGCGCGAACTATGGTACTGGAACCGCCCTGGCGCTCGAGCCAGAGCGTTAGCCGATACAACAGGAAAACGAGCACGAACGCCGCAAGGGCCGCCATCGAGAGTGCGAGCCACTTCCAGCGGGGTTCGCCACCGACGGTCTCGAACCAAGTTGGCGAAAGATCTTGGACGACGCTCTGCATGAGCGGCGGCGCGGAAAACCCCGGTCGAAGACGAAATCGCTCCGCTGCGCCTTGGTATTTCACGAAGCGCTTCTTGGCGGGCAGATCCCGCGCTCGCTCGTAGAATTCCTGCAGGCGTTGGATGGTCTCCGCCGAGAAGCGGTAACCCAAAGGCTCCCCGCCGTCCGAATCGAAACGCTTTAAAGTCAGCTCGGTGTGCGGGATCGTCCAGTACCGATGCATTTCGTCGGCATCCAGGCCGGGTCCGGGGATGCGCTTTGGCGAAGGCAGGTCGACGCGGCTCAGAAGCTCCAACAGGTAGAGGCTCGACTCGGTCGCTTTCAAGAAGTCGGCGTCACTCTCGGGGGGCTCTATCTCGAGTGTCTGAAACAGACGATCTGCGTGCGCCTGCATTCTCTGTGGGTCGCCCGCCCGATATGCCTCGATGGCTGCAACGGCCTCGGTGAAGAAGGTATTGAGCGTGGCCTCGGGCGATGAAATGTCGGGCGGCTCGAGTGGATACCGATCGCGGTCACTTTCGTTCTGTGCGGGCGCACGCAGCGGCACGGCCAGTACCGCGAACACCATCAGACCGGCGATCCAACCATGTCGTACCCTCGAAACCCGGCGCGCCGGACGCACCTCCGCTCGGCGGTTTTCCATGGGCCGACGATAGCCGCCGCACGTCTGCCGTGCCAACTTTGGCTGCGGCTGATTTCGCGCAAGTGGCGCGCTCGTGGACGCTGGGCTAGATGTACCGTTCTCATGATCAGCGGCTCCCTGCGCGAGCTCCTTCAGCACACTCAGGGCCTCGTACTGTGGCTCACCGGCGCTGGTATCTCCGCCGAGAGCGGGGTTCCAACCTTTCGCGGCGAAGAGGGCTACTGGCGAGTCGGTTCGCGCAACTATCATCCCCAAGAGCTCGCGACCTGGGCTGCGTTCGAGCGGATACCCCACGAAATTTGGTCCTGGTATCTCTACCGGCGCGGCGTGTGCCGCGCAGCGCGGCCGAACACGGCGCACCGGGCGCTGGTGAGAGCAGAGCAGCGAAGCGGAAATCGCTTCCTTCTGGTCACACAAAACGTCGATGGGCTGCACTTGCGCGCAGGCAGCACGCCGGAGCGGACTTATCAAATCCACGGCAACATCGACTTCATGCGCTGTGCGCGTGAATGCCTGCCGGCGCCGCTTCCTTTGCCCGAGGGTCTCGACGTGGAGTGGGACAAAGGACGCCTTCTCACCGAGACCGAGCGTGAGCTTCTGCGATGCCCGTCCTGCGGCGCCTTGGCTAGACCGCACGTGTTGTGGTTCGACGAACGCTACGACGAGCCGAACTTCCGTTTCCAGAGCTCCATCGAGGCGGCCCGCCAGGCATCGCTGCTGATCGTGGTCGGCACTACCGGTGCGACGTCGCTGCCGATGCACATCGCCACGATGGCGACGCAACGCCAGGTGCCGATGCTGGTGATCAATCCGGAGCCAAACCCCTTCAGCGCGCTCGTCGAGCGGACGGGCCTCGGGGTTTTCCTGCGGGGTACGGCAGCCCAATGGGTGCCAACAATCGTCGATGCGCTTCCCGCGAGCTGAGGGACCTTGCCTCGATCGCGCTTCGGGGATAGCTACCTAGGGATGAGACGGCAATCGCTGTGGGTCTTGGTTTCGTTCGTTCTCTTGGCTTCGTGCGCCAAGGAAAGCCAGCCTGCGCGCTACCCGGACCGGCCGGGTGGCGAATGCAGCCGAGCTCCGGGCGAGACGTGCAAGGAAGGGTTCGTGTGTCACTACGGCCCGGAAGCCGAGTGCGGCGAGACGGGCGCGAAAGGCGCTTGCTTTCCGATTCCGAAGACCTGCACGAAAGACTACAGCCCGGTCTGCGGTTGCGACGGGCGAACCTACGTCAACATCTGTGTGGCCCACTCGCACGGGGTATCTCCGCGGCACGCGGGGCAGTGTCCGTCATCGGCCGATGGCGCAGCGGCCGCCACCGGCACCTGCGGGCCCGGCGGGGCAGTCGAATCTTGTGCATCGGGCTTCTTTTGCAGGTACGACGAGGCGCAATACTGCGGCGAGGTTTCGGGTCCTGGTCAATGCACGCCGCAACCCACCGTCTGCACGAAGGAGTGGGCGCCGGTCTGTGGCTGTGACGGACGCAACTACAGCAACGACTGCGTAGCGCACTCACACGGTGTATCGATCCGGCATCGCGGCTTGTGCCAAGGCGCCGGTCAGGCCGCGCTCGGCGGTGTCGGCGCGGCTTGCGGCATTACGGGACAGCCCGAATGCGCCACGGGGCTCTTTTGCCAGTATCCCCCCGACGCCAAGTGCGGCGCGGCAGGAGAGCCGGGTCAGTGTCAGCCCCGACCCCAAGCATGCACCGCCGACTACGATCCGGTTTGTGGCTGTGACGGCAAGACCTACGCCAATGCATGCTCCGCCCACGCCGCCGGAATCTCGGTCAAAGAAAAAGGCGCCTGCCCGTAGGCGCTGAAGGTGGCGTAAGGACCGGGCTCGGTCCTCGAGCTGCGCAAGCTAGCTCAGGGGCACGGCATGCCGCAGGTGAAGAGACCCTGACCGCAGTTCAGGCGCTCGCCCTGCTGGCACTCGACGCTGCAGGAGACGGTGTCGACGCAAGCCACGATGCACGTGCCGCTGCAACGCGCGCTGCAACTCCCGACGCTCGTGCATAGAACCGACGAGTCGTCGCCGATGTCGGCGGCGCAGTTGGTCGCGTTGAGACAGCGGTACTCGCTGCCGGCGCCGGCCTCGACCCGGCAAGTCTCGATCGAGCTACACTGCGTGTAGCAATTGTCGCCGCACAGTGCGTCACAGTCGCTGCCCTGGCGACAGCGGAACTCGCAATCGTCTAGACAGGTGGCAGAGCACAGGCTGCCGAATGCAAGACAAGTCGGTTGGCAGCCGATCACATCGTCGCAGTCGAGGTCGCAGCTGGAACGGTCGGTGCAATCGCAGCCGGTCTCGTCACAGGTCACCGCCGAATCGCCCCCACCACAGCCCAGCGTGGGTGCCTGGCTCGCAACGACGAGCAAGGCGCCCGAAATCCAAATCGTCAAGCGCATCGTGTTCGCGTATCAGGCTCCGAGAGCGTGGTCAATGTAGGCCAGATGCGGACATGGGATTGGGGGATCGTGCACCGGGGGTCGGGCGCGGCGGTTACGCGGCGTGGGGGGCTGCGCTAGAAAGGTGTCGTGGTTCGCTTTCTGGAAATCGGCCCTCGGTCGACTCCCCGGTTGCTTCTCGCGCATGGGGCCGGGGCGCCGATGGACTCTCCTTTCATGAATGCGATTTCCGAGGTGGTCGCGGCGGCCGGTATTGGCGTTGGGCGCTTCGAATTCGAGTACATGCAAAAACGGCGCGAAGATGGCAAGCGTCGCGGCCCGGACAGAGCGGACAAGCTGGTCGCCCGTTTCGAGGCGGCCCTCGAGGCTTTCGGCCCCCCCGAGGAGGTCGTGATCGGCGGCAAATCGATGGGTGGTCGAATCGCGTCCATGGTCGCGGACCATGCTGGCGCAGCAGGCGTCGTCTGCCTGGGATACCCGTTCCATCCCCCGGGCAGGCCCGACCGACTGCGCATCGCCCATCTCGAAGCGATACGAACCCCTACCCTCATCATCCAAGGGACGAGGGACCCGTTCGGAACGGAGGAAGAGGTGACGACCTACGGCTTGTCCCCGACCGTCGAGCTCAGGTGGATGCCGGACGGCAACCACTCGTTCGAGCCGCGAAAGAAGAGTGGCGAGACCCTCGACGAAAACCTGAACGCCGCCGCGCAGGCAGTGATCGACTTCATCCGTCGCCGCGGATGAGATGG
The DNA here is from genome assembly GCA_035466435.1 of Polyangiales bacterium. Taxonomy (GTDB): domain Bacteria; phylum Myxococcota_A; class Polyangia; order Polyangiales; family Houyiibacteriaceae; genus SG8-38. Next base: position 11,667 of record DATIUW010000254.1, read on the forward strand.
AGCGCGTCTTCGAATCCTTCGTTGCATGGAGGCCCGTCCGAAAAAAGATACCGCTCGACCTTGCCCGGCCGGACTGCTGCAATGGCCGACGAAACCGTGCCGTAGACCGGCGTCTTGACGCAGACCGCCTGTAGGCGGCGGGCGATTTCCTGGTCGAAGGGCGCTCCGGCGGGAACCGGTGGGACGTCCGACGGATCGGGAAGCGAAGGGTCGGAAAGAAGCTCGACCAGCTGCTCCTCGATCTGCGGCCAGGGACTCGGCGGAATCTCGAGCACGCGCGTTCTTACTTTGTCGGCCTTGGGAAACTCCGGAGAGCCCAATCGATCGTTACAAAGGACGTGCACGCCTCCGCCGAGCATTTCGAGCTCGACCTCCGGCGCGCTTCGACGACCATAGGCCACCGCCAGCTCCCGTCCGTCCCCGAAGATCAAGTTGAACTCGTTGTAGGCCGCTGGATCGAGACTTCGGAGATAGCGCTCCACGCCTTCGAACGAATTCGCCTCGAGGGCTTCGAGCGTGAGCAGGCCGCGGGAGCGAAGCGAATCGTCGCGAGGGCCGAAATTGCGTTGGTTGGTGAGGCCGACGAACAAGCCGTCTTCGGTGACGCCGAACCAGGTCCCTCCTTCCCGTTCGTCGCGGCCGCCGACGATCCGCGGATCGTCGCGCAAGACGACCGGACCCGATGCGGGGCGATGGTAGAACTCGTCACGATTCGAGGCGACGAGGGTCGAGCACCAATCATCGAGTTGGTGACGAACGACGATCGTGCACATCGGTCAGGGCCTCCTCCTGGCGACGGCAAGCCGCTCGGCCGAGAACGTGCGGGACGGCCTCGCGGTCGAGCGGGTCAGCTTCTGCCAGCCACGCGGGTCATCATCGTAGACGACGTCCCATCCGGGACCAAACGTGGCTTCGATCTCGCTGGGCGCGAACGTCGCCTTGAGCGGCTCTCCCGCCGCGGCGAACAGCATGGGAATCGCAGCGCGCCCCAACGCGCCAAAGGGCAATCCGTCTGGCACCCGGTACGTCAGCGCGATGAAGCTTCCCTCAGCGGCGAGGTCCGTGACCTGGTGCATCGTGCGTTGCACCGCGCGAACCGGGAGATACATGGTCACACCCTCCCAGATCCAGACACTGGGCAGGTCGCGACGAAAACCGCTTTGCTCGAGGCCCACGGAGAGCTGGTCCTCTTCGAAATCCACCGCCACGTAGCGGATGTCGCAGGGTGGAGCTTTGCCGGCGGTCCGAACGCGTTTGTAACCCTGCGTCGCGGGATGATCCACCTCGAAGACCACCGCCTCTTTCAAGGCTTCGATACGCCACGCGCGCGCATCGAGCCCCGCGCCCAGAATCACCAACTGACGTACGCCCGCCTCGAGCGCTGATTCGAGGTGTGCGTCGATGGCCCGTGTTCTCAGGACCGCGTGATCGACGAGACCCAACGTCGTGACGCGCACGGCACTACGGTAGAGCGAGGCCGCGCTTCCGAAACGGGCAGGCATGGCGGCGATTCGTCCGAGCCACGGCGGCAGTAGCTCGGACGCAAATGGATCGATTGAATCGTCGTCGACGCCGAGACCGCGGGCGAAGCAAACTAAAAAAGACGTCCCGCTCGGCAGTCCTTTGCGCATCTCAGTCCCACGCTGCGATTAGACGCGCGCCGTTCCCGTCGGCGAGCGCCCGAATGGTGGTTGCTTCGGCAGCAAGGCCGTGCTCCGTCTCGAGCTGATGGGCCAACACCACGTTCTCGTCGCCGACGACGCCGATTCGACGGGTCCGGACCGTCACCTGCTCTCCCGGGAGCACGGCGCTACGAAAAAACACACGCTCGGCAATCGGCCGCAACAGGACGGGGTCGAGCCCCGCTCCAACCATGCAGCGGCTGAGGGCTTCATCGCACCAGTCGACGTAGGCTGGATGGTTGGCATGTGCGAGTGGGTCGGACCAGGTCTGCCACATCTCGAACGAAAGCTCGTGCTCCGGTCCCGCATTTTCGTCGAAGTCGGGAAGCTTCACGGAAGGCTCGAGATCGATGGCAGGGAACGCCGCGGCCGTCTCTTCGGCGCCCTTCTTCGGTTTGAGCGTATCGAAGTCGACGTGCACCCATTCTTGCGTCGCGGCCGCAACCAGCTCTCCTCCGCTTCGGATCCTCACTTCGCGCGTGGAAAGCGTTCGGCGACGCAGACGAGACACCCACGTTTTCGTGTTCAGCACTGCGCCATAGGGTGTTTCGACGCCGTGTAGCAGCGTCATCTTGTAGACGATGAACGCGACGTGCTCCTCACGGAACCGCGTGGGCGGCCATCCCGCTCCGATCGACGCGAGCGTGGCCACGTCCTGGCATAGACGCCAGATGTCGCCCGCGCGTGGCACCTCGCGTGCGTTGAACGCGTTACGGGGCAAGGAGAGGGGAAATTCCCAGACTGCCTTCGGCACGGCCGTGTCGTAGCATCTCTCGCGTTTCGCGCGACCAGCCGCCTCATCCCGAAGCGCCGGGTCGCCCTTGGCGGCACCACTCACTCCAGGACCCGACGTACAGCTTCGCACCATCGAGCCCGCAAGCTTCCATCGCCAAGAGCAGATGACAGGCGGTGACGCCTGAGCCGCAATAACAAATCACGCGATCGGACGAGACACCTTTTAGAAGGTCTGCATAGCGCTCTCTCAAAGTCGCAACCGA
>DATIUW010000255.1:0-7376 GCA_035466435.1 Polyangiales bacterium
GACGCCGGCGTCGTGATCGCGACCATCCCCGACCGGTTGTGCCGCTTCCTCACGGCGGGCGACGTCGACGGGGACGGGAAGAAAGAAATGGTGGCGGCTTCCTTCAGCAAGGGCCTTTGGCTGCTCCGACCCGGCAAGAATCCGAATTCAGAGTGGGGTCTCGAAAGCATCGACCGCGACTCCGGCGGCTTCGAGCACGCAGCCCTGCTGACCGATCTCGACGAGGACGGCACCGATGAGCTCTATGTCGCTGCGGACATGCAAGGCGAGCTTCGGCGCTACGTCTGGGTGCGAGGCCGCCCAAAGCGCGAGGTCATTCAATCGAGAGACATCCCGATGTCGCGCATGACGTGGAACATCATGCCGTTTCCAGTCGAGGCGCTCGTCGCCAAAAAAGACTAGCCCTCCTGCAGGCGCGGGATCAGCTCGGCGAAGTTGCAAGGGCGGTACCGGATGTCGAGCTGATATCGCAAAATGCCCTCCCAGGCGTCTTTGCAAGCGCCGGTCGAGCCTGGGAGCGCAAAGAGATAGGTGCCCCGCGCGACGCCCGCACAGGCGCGCGATTGAATCGTCGAAGTGCCGATGTGCTCGTAGCTCAGCATCCGAAACAGCTCACCGAAGCCCGGAATCGACTTCTCCCACACCGCTTCGAATGCTTCGGGAGTCACATCTCGCCCGGTGACGCCAGTGCCGCCCGTCGCGATGACCACCTCGACGTTCGGCTCGTTGACCCAACGGCGGAGTTGCACCTCGATGCGCTTGCGATCGTCGGGAACGATGACCTTGTCCATCACGTGATGGCCGGCTTCGAGAGCGCGTTCGACGAGATAGGCGCCCGACTTGTCGGTTTCTTCGGTGCGCGTGTCGGAGACCGTCATCACGGCGATCCGCAAGCCCTTGAAGGGGATCGACTCGTCGAAGCGCGGGCCCGCCACGGCTAACCTCCCATCTCTTTGCGTAGCGCCGCCGCGAGCTTTGCGCCCTCGCCCTGATCGAGCTTCGTCGACCTCCACTCGATGCCCAGGCCCTGGTCGACGCTCGGCTTGGGAATGATGTGGAAATGAACGTGAAAGACCGCCTGATGCGCCATCGGGCCGTTGTTCTGGAGGACGTTGAACTGCTCGGTGCCGGTGACCGCTTTGATCGCGCGGCAAAGGCGCGGAAGCACGCGGCCGATTGCCGCTGCGCTTTCGTCCGACAGTTGATCGAGCGTAGCCGCCTCTTCCTTCGGAATCACCAACGTATGTCCGAAGCTCAACGGGCCGATGTCGAGAAAGGCGAAAACCAAGTCGTCTTCGTACACTTTGTGACTCGGGATGTCTCCTCGTAGAATCTTGCTGAAGATCGTGTCCGCCATGGTGCGGAGCTTATACGCTCTGCCCGAGCGCATCCAGGGTCAAAGCGAACGCAAGAATTCCATCAGAGCGGTTTTCTCGTCGTCGGTGAGGCCGTCGCAGGTGAACGTGTGCCCGCGATCGCTGTAGGGAGATTGTTCGATCGTGGGACGCAGGCCGTTCATGCAGAACAACGATTCGAGCGAGTCGATCGATCCGTTGTGAAGCAGGCGCTGCGCAGACCACACGCCTGTGAGCCTCGGCGCGCGCAATCCTTGCGTCAGCGCGTCACGACCCAAGAGATCGACGTCGCAGCAAGGCTGCCCGTCGAGATCGGGGTCGAGCCAATACATCATGGCCGTATCGGAGCCGATCTCGTCGAAGCCGTACACGGTGCGGCTCGAGCCCCGGGCGCCGTCGTGACAGTCGACACAGCCCGCGGAGTCGAAGAGCGCCCGGCCCTGCGCCACCCGCGCAGAGTCCAAAGGCTCGGGGTTCTCGGGCGCTCGGAGAGTGAGCAGGTAATCGGCGAGCGGCCCCAGGCGCGCTGCGGTCCAGGTGTCGAGATCGCCATCGCCCAAGATGACGAATCCACGAAGGAAATGGTCGATGCTGGTCGTGACGCCGGTGTGCGCGAGGAGCGCCCCTTCCATGTCGTAGCGGAGGACTTCTTCGTCGTCCGGGATTCCCCAGAGCGACATGATCTTGCTGATGGTGTGCACCCGGTCGTCGATCGGAAGCGGTGTGATGACGAAGTCCATCGTGCCGGGCTTCCAACTGGCATAGGCAGCTTGCGTCGCTTGGTCGAACGGGGGGATCGAAGCGCCTGCCGTGATCAGCGGAGTCAGAGCGACGAACAAGCTCGCTGCAATCAGGGGGTCGCTTTCGAGGGCGGCTAGATAGGCGGCGAGCTTTTGCTCGGCGGCCGGATGCAGCGGTTGGCCCAGCAAGACCAAGGGAAGCGCGGCCATCACCAGATTGAGCTCGCCGTACTCGAAATCAAACGCCGGCGCGCCCATCACAAAGCGTCCGTCTGCAAGTCGGGCGAAGTGGCAGCTCGCGCAGGTGAACGCCAGGGTGGGCACGCCGGGCGCCAGGTCTTTGCCCGGTCCGAACCCGAGTGGATGGCCTGCGTCCGAGGTGGGGTCCGCAATCATCCCAAGCCCCACGGCCCCGGGACCGATCAGGCCGGGAAACGACGCCATGTTGGCCTCGAGGAGCGACCTCGGGACCCCTAGGGTGTCGAAGCCTTCGTAAAAGAACATCTCTTTGCCGCAAAGCAGGCGCATCCGCCGCGTGTCACGGCCCTCGGCGACCGCCCCCCAGTACGCGTCGCATGCCCCGCGAAGCGCTCCGCCCTCGAGCACCGCCATGAGATCGGCGGAAACGTTGGTGAGGCCTTCACTGGTGTCCGGCTGCGGTGCGAATGGGTCAGGCGTCTGCTCTCCCGCATCGCCCGAGCACGCGTAGGCTCCAGCGAGCAGAACCAGGCCCATGCGCATCGCTCGACTCATGCGAAGTTTCGCGACTGCGTGGACCAGAACCACCGTGTGAGTAGCGGCCTGCGTGAAGCCTGCACTTCGAGCGCCTTGGCAAGCCATTCGTCGACCCGCGCACGGTGCTCCTTCCAGGCTCTCGCGGGGTCCGCCCCGGGCGACAGGCAGTCGTCCTGAAAATGCTCGAGGTCGTCGGCAAACGTGACGCGACGCGCGTGATAGTTGGCGAGGCAAGCGCGGTGCAGCCGTTCGTGGGCCCACCAGAGCTCGCGCTCGTCGAACTGCGCGTCCTCGATGGGACGCGGCGGTAGGAGACTCGCGTCGAACGGAGCGGGCTTGAAGACGCTCAGACACGGCGACGAGGTACCAGTGGCCCAAATGGTGGGACCCGTGGCGTCGAGCTTTGCGATCATGGAGCCCGTCGTTTGCGCGGAGGTGCGGGTTGGAAGCCACGACGCGTGCGCACAAGGGGACTCGCTTCGGAGGCCCTTTCCCGGCTCGACCGCGCCGTGGTCGGTGAGCGCTCCGATGAAGTCGCGCGCAACCGGCTCGCGCACCGCGCCTAGCATGCGCTCGGTACAGGCGCGGCGAGTCCGGGCCCCGGCCAGCATCGACATGAGCGGATTGGAAAACGCGCTCGCAAAACCAAAGCCATCTGCCGACTTCACCCAGCCCCGCTCGCGCGCGAGCGGGTAGGCGTCGGTGTGGATGAGGTCGAAGTCGTCCTCGATGGTCAAGGCGTTGGAGATGGTGGCCACGCCTCGGACGCGTTTGGCTGCCCAGTAGTTGCCGGCGGTCTCGAGCACCCAAGCACTCGTCGAATCTGCAATCAAGAACGAGCTGTGGTACCGAAACCGCTGATGGCGGTGGCCCATCGGGCCGCCCTGCGTGAACTGCTCGGTGAGCTCGATGAGGTGCTCGAGCGCCTCGTCCGCGCTGCGGTTGGTGGTCAACGCCACCCGCTGGAAGTCCATGCCCGTATAGCCGGACTTGGGAACCGGTACTTTGGTGAAAACCGCTTCGTTACCGATCGCGACGCCATGCTCGTTGACGCCCATTTCGCAGCCCCACATCCAGGCAGGGCGGCTCACTATGTTGCGAAACTGAGTCGGCGCGAGTGGCAAACCTTCTGGGACGCCCTGTCCGGCGGACCCGTCGTGACATTCGACGAGCTGCGCCTCGCTCGGCTCCCGATCACTGTTCTTCGCGAACCAGACAGGCCCCTGCTCCGGGACCACTACCACCGTGTCGCACACGCCCGGACCGTACCACAGCCGCGGGAACCCGAGCTAGGCGCCGTGGCGTCCCGCACCATCGCGAAAGCGCGTGGCGCCGGCAAGCGTTTCTCCGCTTTTCATGGTGTCGATCCCCAAGCGTAGCTCGTTCTGCATGGCCTCCTCCTCGGAGAAGTCCCATTGCTCGATGGCGGAGAGGCGATCGCTTCGCATGCAGCGCTGCGGATGGCTCGCGATTTCTTCGGCGAGATCGATCGCCGAGTCGAGGGCTTTGCCCGTCGGAACGACGCGATTCGCAAGTCCCATCCACGCTGCCTCTTTCGCGGGGACCGCACGGCCGGTGAGGATGAGATCCATGGCTCGGCTGTGGCCGATCAGCCGGGGCAGACGAATGGTGCCGAGATCGATGAGCGGAACGCCAAAGCGCCGGCAGAACACGCCGAGCACCGCATCTTCGGCAACGACCCGCAGGTCGCACCAAAGCGCGAGCTCCAGCCCCCCCGCCACGGCGTGACCTTCGATGGCTGCGATCACCGGCTTGCTCAAACGCATTCGCGTCGGGCCCATCGGACCGTCGGCGTCGGGAGAGAAATCGCGCTGCTCGCCGCCAGCTACGGCTTTGAGATCGGCCCCCGCACAGAAGTATCCCCCAGCCCCGGTCAGCACGGCGACCATCGCGCCTTCATCGCCGTCGAAACGGCGAAACGCATCCGCGAGCGCACGCGCGGTGGGGACGTCGACCGCGTTACGGACCTCCGGGCGGTCGATGGTGACGACAGCGACACGGCCTACCACTTCGTAGCGAACGCTCATCGGTCAACTCCTCAGGTGGTACTCGGTCGCGTAGTAGTTTTCGGTTCTCTTCATGTCGAGAAAGCCTTTGATGTCGTTCGCCACCCGGAGCATGTTCGGGAGCATCTTGAGCGGACCGCCGAAAAAGCGCGCCGGGTTCAACAGGTCGCCGCGCGTCGGACACGCCTCGAGCACGATCCCATCGGACGGCTCGGCGCCCTCGGTGACCGGCTTCCGGACGACGTTGCGCTGGTAATACCAGAGCGGATGCACCTCGAGCGAGAGCGGCGTGTGCCCTCCGTGCCACCGGCGGATGTACTCGTCGGTGCTGATACCGGGCTTCTTGCGGAGCATGGTCAGCAAAATCGGCGACGGCGTCGGATCGCCGTCGCGCCACGTCTTTTCGTACGTGACGGGATAGGCCTCCTCGACCTCGTAACCGGAAACCGAAGGCGCGGCCTCCTCGAGGATCTCGGTGAAGCGTGACGGATCGCCAGCATCGTCGTAGATGTTGAAGATCGCGATCGGCTCGCGCTTGAACGGAAAGAGCGAGGGTTTGGGGGGGTCCGATTCGGTCACCGTCAGTTGAAGCTTGGCGGGACCGAGGGCGAGCAACCGTGGGCTCACCTCGTTGCGCATCCGCCGACTCCACGCGGCATGGCTTTCGTCGCGGCCGCGAAGCACGTACATGAATTTCCGTTCGCCCATGCGGCCGGATCTACCCGTCTTGCCGGATGACGGCAATACCTCCCTCCTTCTGGGCGACAAGTACACGCTTGAACCTACGTCGCTGGCGGTTTAGCTTCGGCCGCCGGAGGTTCCATGAAGCGTAGTTGGCTTATTTTATTCTCGGCCTTGCTGATCTCGGCCTGTAGTGACTCGAACGACGGAGGCACGGGCGGGGCTGGAGGCACGGGTGGCGCTGGCGGAGACGGATGCACCGGGGGATAAAGCAGCATCACGTACACGCTGCTCGACTGCGACCCGTTAGTCCACGAGTTCTGTGGCTATCCATTTCCGTCGAACGTCTACACCGTGGAGGATGCATCCACACCGACCGGCCGCCGCGTATCCTTTGGGACCCAGTTCATGATCGACAACGATTCGGCGCCTTGGGACAAGAGCGACGGCTTCTCTGCGGGTTCTCCGCTGATGACCTTCTTGCCAGGCATAGCGCTCGGGCAGTTTGCAGGGCCGGACGACATCGAGGCCTCGCTCGCGGAAGACTCTCCCAGCATCGTGCTCGACGCCGAGACTGGAGAGCTGGTGCCGCACTTTGCAGAGATCGACATTCGCGCGCCGAGCGCTGAGCAGCGCTCGACGATGATTCGCCCGGTCGTGCGCTTGCGCGACGACGCCCGCTATATCGTCGCCTTTCGTAATCTGAGGAACGAGGACGGGGACCTCATCGAACCGTCGCCTGTGTTCGCGGCGCTTCGGGATGACATGTCGAGCGACGACGAATCGGTCGAAGCGCGGCGCGATCTCTACGAGGACATATTCGAAAAGCTCGCCGCCGAAGGCTGGGAGCGCAACGAGGTGCAGATCGCCTGGGATTTCAACACCGCCAGTGACCGGAATAACACCCAGTGGCTCGTGCACATGCGGGACACGGCTTTTCAGATCATCGAGGAAGAGGGCGGATTCGATTACACGATCGACTCGGTCGAGACGAGCGAGGACCCGGGTGCGATCGACTCGGAAAACATCGCGTTCCGGATCTTCGGAACGTTCCGGGCGCCGAATTTCATGACCTCCGTGGACCCGGGCTCCTTGCTCGTTTTCGGCGAGGATGGCCTTCCCGCGGTCAATCAAGACACCCCATGGATGGACGTGCCCTTCGAGTTGCTGATTCCGCAAAGCGCGACGTCGCAAGATCCGGCCGCGATCATCGAGTACGGTCACGGCCTTCTCGGATCGAAGGGCCAAATCGAATCGGGTCATTTCCGCTCGTTCATGAATCAATACAACTACACGTTCTGCGGAACCGATCTCATCGGCATGTCGAGCTCGGACTTCGATGTCATCGTCGGAGCCCTTTTTCTCGGCGATATGAGCGGACTTCAGACGATGTTCGATCGCCTCCACCAGGGATTTCTCAACCACGTGCTGCTGTTGCGCATGATGAAGACCAGCTTCGCCAACGACGAGACCTATGGCCAGTACATCAAAGGCGACGAAGCCTATTACTACGGCATCAGCCAGGGTGGCATCATGGGCTCGGTGGTCATGGCGACGAGCCCGGACATCGAGCGCGGGGCGCTCGGCGTGATGGGGCAGCCCTACAGCTTCCTGCTCTTCCGAAGCGTCGATTTCACGCAGTTCCTCAGTATCATCAAGGCCAACTACGGCGACTTCCGAGCGCAACAATTCTTCGTAGCGCTTCTTCAGATGCTCTGGGACCGTGTAGAGCCAAACGGATACACCCACCACATCCGCGAGAACCCGCTGCCCGGAACCAACACCAAAGAGGTCTTGGCCCGAGTCGCGATCGGCGATCACCAGGTGACGACGTATGC
>DATIUW010000256.1:0-14400 GCA_035466435.1 Polyangiales bacterium
ACCGCCGAACCGTGAGCGAGCTCGGATACCTGCTGAACTTGGGCTACGCCGACCGTGAGGTGAATGTCACCCGACACGTGCTTGGATTCAGCAACCGCGTTTGGCTGACGCGTAAATGGTTCGTGGAGCCGATCGTGGGACAGCTGCTGAGTGACCGTTTTCAGGACATCCGCTTCCGTGCGCAACCGGCCGCTGCGGCCGGTCTTCGGTTTCTGTACCGCCCGAGTAGGGTGTTTTGGGATCTCGCGGTCGGAGCCGGCTATCAGTACCTTCGTCTCTTCGAGCCCCTCGTCGGCATCGAAAATCCCCAGCACGACGGCCTCACGCGAGTCGAGACTCGCGCGCGCATCGACTTCACGCCCGACGTCTACATGACGCTGAGCTGGGTCACCAACCTCACCTTCACCACCCTCGGGAACACGAACCATACCGGATTCGCCGAGATCTTCTTCGAGGTCACCAACATACTCAACCTCCAGGCGTCCCTGCTATACCTTCGCACCGAGGATCCGCCTCCACGCGAGGACGGCACCTTCCCCGTCAAGAACGACTACTTCTTCACGCTGGGTGTCTCGATACAGCTCGGGTGATGAGGGGACGGCCCATCTCGTACCGGTCCGAATCCGGTTTGCAGGCCGTCGTGCGTCCGCCTAGGTTCAGGGACCTGAAGGGGCGCAGGCTTCACTCCTGCGCTTGACGTTGAAGCGGTTTCACGGTGAGATCCTCTTTCGCTAAGGCGGTCCTGATTCTGGCGTTGCTAGCCGTGGTGCCTGCGCTGGCGCAGAGCTTTGCGCGGCCCTCGGCACTGGACGAGGTCATCGGTGGCGTCGTCACCGTCTCTGCATCGCGCGAGGAAACGCTCTTGGACATCGCCCGCCGGTTCGGTGTCGGCCAACAGGAAATCCTGCTCGCCAATCCGTCGGTCGATCGCTGGCTGCCTGCCGACGGGGCCGAGGTCACGATACCGACGGCATACATTCTGCCCCGCACCGAGCGTCGGGGCCTCGTGCTGAACGTGCCCGAGATGCGTCTCTACTACTATCCGCCGCGCATCCCCGGCCAGCCTGACGTAGTGCACACGTTCCCGGTCAGCATCGGACGCATGGATTGGTCGACGCCGATCGGCACCACTCGGATCGTCGAAAAGACCGAAAACCCGCGCTGGCGCCCTCCGGACTCGATCATCGCCGAGCACGCGAGCAACGGGGACAAGTTGCCGGAGGTCGTGCCGCCCGGGCCCGACAACCCACTAGGTCGGTTTGCCTTTCGCCTCGGCATTCCAGGCTATCTGATCCACAGCACGAACAAGCCTTACGGAGTCGGGATGCGCGTGACGCATGGCTGCATACGCATGTACCCCGAAAACATCGAATTCCTCTATCCGCTGGTGCCCGTGGGCACTCCGGTCAGGATCATCAATCAGCCGATCAAGGTGGGTTGGCTCGGCGATCAGCTCTACGTCGAAATCCACCCACCGCTCGAGGAGGAAACGCCCGGGCGCAGCTTGAGGAAGCGCGTGCTCGAAGAGGTCCAGGCGGAATCGAGCCGCCGTAGAGTGGTTTTGGATGAAGGCGCCTTGAAGACGGCATTGAAGCTGCAGAACGGCATTCCCATGCCGATCGGCCGTACCGGGACGGCAGGCACCGCCGCGAATCCCTGAGCGGGGATTCGCAGGCGCGGCGGTGCCCCGACGCCCTCGTGTTTATTTCGACATCGCCTTCTTGAACATGCGGTCGATCTTGGTTCCGTTTTCCTCGGCCATGGCCTTGGCCTCGTCGGCAGTCGCCTTCGCCTCCTCGGCCGCCGCCTTTGCTTCGGCTGCGTCGTTGCGCGCCGCCTCCGCATCTTGTTTGGCTTGGTCCGCAGCGGACTTGGCATCGTCAGCTATCTGCCGAACGTCCGCGAGATCGGCGCGGAGCTTATCGATGTCGGACGACGCGCATCCGGTCGACACCGCAGCAAGAGCCAACAGACTTGCCGCCAAGAGTCGAGTCACTGATTTAATCTGCATACTCACAACCTCTCTTGTTGGGTGATGGAATGAACGAAGAACAAGCAAGAGAGGGGCAGTATATCGACGAATTGCGGGGAGACAACCGCGGCCGAATCAGCGTACCTCGACTCGCATTCCGACGTGAATCCAGCGCGAAAGTCGGCTGATTTGCTCGTTGGTCAGGGCGATACAGCCCTGTGTCCAGTTGACGACCTGATGAATCCGTGGGTCGCCGGCGCCTAGACCATGGATGCCGAGTTGCCCTCCGAGCGGCGTATCTTGCGGGGGTGGTTCTCTGCGTTGGAAAGCGTCTACGATCCGGCGGTAGTCCTCGGCATCGATTCGCCCTTCTTCGAAGGCACGCCGTGCGTGCTCGGGTCTCGGATAGTCGATCCCGAAGAAGAGGCGGAAGCGCGACTTCGCGTTGATTCGGTCGATGTGAAACGTTCCGAGCGGCGTGGCGCCGTCATCGCGCATCCTGTCTAGAGAAAAACCGCCACGCCCGATGGCGATGTTGTCGAACCGCGCCAACAAGCGGTCGCCGCCAAAGACGGACAGCGTGTGCGCCTTGGTGTCCACCAGGATCCAGGCGCCACCAGCCGAGCTCTCTGCACGCGCCAATCCCTGCCAAAACGCGACGCTCATCCCGAGCATCAGCAAGCACCAGAGGCCCCGCCAGCCACTGCCCCTCAACCGTTGCACGCGGTCACGCGCCTCCTCCATACCTACAAGAAATCAACTGGATCGAGGGGTGTCAAACATGGTGCAGCTTTTGGACTTTCGGCCGGTTTTCGGGCCCGCCTTGACACCGGGGGTAGGCTCGCCGTACGGGTCCGGAGCCCGGGCGAAGGGAGCCACCATGAGACACTTGCCGTTTTGGGCCTTTCTCCTCCTCGCAACCGCATGGACCGGCTGCTCCGAGGATGGCGAGCAATCGGCCACTACGTACGCGGAGAGACAACAGGCCTTGTTCGAGGCCACGACACAGAGCCCTAGTCGCAACACCTATTCGGAGATCGTCCGACTCGCGAACGAGATGGCGCCCGACGAGTCGAAGATTCGGGAAGACCTCGACCGGATGAACGACCGACTCGACACCGCGGACTTCAAGCTTCCCGGCTTGCTCCGCCTGCTCTACGCGTACTCGGACTCGAGCTTGCTGAGCGCCGAGCTCCTGGACGAGATCAAGCAGAGCATGCTGGCGTTCAAATACTGGCCGGACGAGCTCGAATCGGAGCCGGATCCGGTCGAAACCGATAGCATGGTCTACTGGACCGAGAACCACTTCATTCTGTTCGCGTCGGGGGCTTATTTGGCCGGTCAGCTCTACTTCGACGAGGTGTTCACCGCGAGCGGTGAAACCGGCGCGCAGAAGATGGAGACCTTTCGACCGCGCATCATGCGGTGGCTCGAGCTTCGCTACGAAACGGGATTCAGTGAGTGGCTCTCGAACGTCTATTACGACGAGGACATTCCCGCCCTCGTGGCCTTGGTCGACTTCGCCGAGGATCAGGAGATCGTGGAGCTTTCGAAGATGGTTCTGGACTTGATCTTCGCGGACATGGCGTCGAATCACTTCCGGGGCAACTTCGGAAGCACCCACGGTCGCACCTACGATCACAAGATGAGTGGCACCCGGGACAGCACGGGGTCTACGTTCAAGCTGCTCTTCGATTTGAACGAGCTCAGCCCCGGAAACATGAGCTCGACGATGCTCGCGTTGAGCGACGGCTACCGGCTCCCGAAGGTGATCTACGAAATGGCCCGGGACTTCGATCGCGAGGAGTACGAAAACCGGCAGCGCATGAGCATCGAGATTGAAGAGGCGGAACGTTGGGGGCTCGACACCTCGCTCCTCGAGGACGGAATGACCTTTCTCACGCTCGAAGCGTATACGCATCCACTCACCATCAACTTGTTCGTCGACATGCTCGACGCCTACAAATGGTGGGAGCACGACGACTTCACGCCGTTCAAGCCGTTTCGAGACATCCTCGAAGACGACGCGCTCGCCGCCGGCCTGGCGACTGCATTCGAGTGGGACATCACGCGCAACATGCGGCCCGAGGTCGACATCTACACGTACCGAACGCCGAGCTACATGCTGAGCACCGCGCAGGACTACCGCAAAGGCTTCGGCGGAGACCAGCAGTCCAACTGGCAGGCGACACTCGGGATGGAGGCCGTAGCCTTCACCACGCACCCCACGAACTACGAAATGGAGGGTGCGACGCCGCGCTATTGGGTCGGCTACGGAACCATGCCCAGGGCCATTCAGGTCAAGAACGTCGTGATCTCCATCTACGACGTGGAGACCGGGCCTGGGCTGTATGTCGAAAGCCAGCTTCTGTTCACGCATGCCTTCCTGTCGAAGGCCAAGTTCGACGAGGCGTACAAGGAAGACGGCTGGTTCTTCGCCCGCAAAGGCGACGGCTATCTAGCCCTTTGGACCTCGGATCCCGACGCGGACTGGTCGCCAGCGGACGCTCCCTGGCTGAACCCCGAGCACGCGGAATTCGGCGAGTACGAGATCATTGCCGACGGCGAGAAGACCATTTGGATCTGTGAGCTCGGAAGCGCATCGGAGTACGGCAGCTTCGATGCATTCAAAACGGCCATCGCGGATGCTCCGCTCGCGGCAGACGCCTCGGCGCTGACCGTGGACTATCAATCTCCCTCCCAAGGAAGGCTCGTCATGGGCTGGGACGGACCGTTGACGCAGAATGGCACCGAGCTCGTGGTCGATGGTTTTCCTCGATACGGAAACCCCTACGCTGCGGCCGAGTTTCCCGGCAGCGTCATCTCGTTCGAGCATGCGGGCGAATCGCTCTTGCTCGATCTCGAATCTCGAACACGACAAGTCAGCAGCTTCATCGACTGAGAGAGGGCATCGACATGCAATGGAAAACGAAACCCTTCGCGGTCGCTTCGCTGGCGGCCTTCGTTGCTCTTCAAGGCGCCGGTTGCTCCGATGACTCATCGGGGTTGACGTACCCGGATCAGTGCGAACCGACGGAGACGGACGAGGCGTGCTACGCGAGGGTCCGGGACCCCGAGTCCGAGCAGGTCCAGCTCGCAACCCAGATAGCGCACCGGTACATCGACGAGCATCCGGCGACCGAAGAGTTCTGGGATTGGACGTCCGGTGTCCTGATGTTCGCGCTCACCGAGCTCTACCGCGTGACCGGCGACGCGAAAGTCCGCGACTACTATCAAGAGTACATGGACTTTCACATCGCCGAGGGCTACCGGCTCTTCTGGAGCGATTCGTGCCCACCGGCGCTCACCGCCTTGGCGCTCCTCCGTGACTCCGAAGACGCGAGCTACCGGAAAGTCGTCGACGACGTGCTCGAGTATCTACGAACCGCGCCACGGACCGAGGATGGGGGCATCAGCCATTATGGAGACATCTACCCGACCATCTGGGTCGATAGTTTGTTCATGTTCGGCATGGTGCTGAACCGTCATGGCGAGATCGACGATGATGCCGAGTCACTCGCGCTGATGTCAGAGCAACTCGGAATCTTTCAGAGCATTCTTCAAGACGACAACGGCTTGCTCGTCCATGCAGACGACTGGCCCTACCCATTCGACACGGACATCTATTGGGGACGCGGCAACGGCTGGGTCACGGCGTCATTGGCAGACTACTTGCGGATCTTGCTCTTGCGCGGCGAATCCGACCCGGTCGCGAGCCGCATGTTCGAAGATCACGTCAACGGCGTGCTGGAAACCCAGGATACGCCGTCCGGAATGTGGTGGACCGTCATGAATAGACCTGGCGAGACCTATCTCGAGACCAGCGCCACGGCGCTCTTCGCGTACGGGGTGGCAAGAGCATACCGTTACAGCCTCCTCGGAGAGGGAGAGCTCGATGCGGCGAAACGCGCGATGGAGGCCGTGGAGAACAAGGTCGTGACCGATGAGCAAGGAAGGCCCTACGTGACGGAAATTTCCGGTCCCACCGACGTGTCCACGTTCGAGGAATACGCGGCCGTTCCATTGGAAGACGACCTCAGCTACGGGGTGGGCGCCGTGATTCTCGGCTTGATCGAAATCTCGGGTCTTTGAGGCATACGGAAACAGAGGAAGTCATGAGCGCAGCCAGATCGAATTGATACGATGTGGTTGAGTGAGCAAACGTACAAACGTTTTTTCCTGGCTCACGCCTGAAGAAATGGCGTGCCCATCGCTTCACTAGCGCGCGAATCGATCGTAACATCGCCCCCATGTCTATACTTCGACTCTCTCTCGCCGCGCTTCTCGTCGCTCTATTGGGTTGTTCCTCCGCCAGCCAGGAAGGCACGGGGTCGAACGACGGGCTCTCGCTCATGCCTCGATCGGATGATCGCTACGACGACGAGTGCACCAATTGGAAGACCGGCGACGGCTATCACGACGAGTGCAAGCTCGATTGTCCGCAGGGCGGGCCTACTGGGCCGATCGCAGTTCGGTTCGAGTGCCACGAGGTGCACATCGTTTCCTGCAAGGAGCTTTCGAACGTCGTGTTGGAGTTTGCCGATGGCGAGCACTACAAGTTCGACGGTCTCAAGGGCCACTACGGCACCTTCGGCGGCGGCGATCGGGAGATCGTGACCGTCTGGGTGAAAGCGGGAAACAACGCATCGGGTGACGGCCCGGGCTATGGCGAGCGATTTGACTCCGACGCCGAGTGCGACGGCAACGGTGGCACGGGCGGTACGGGCGGATCCGGCGGCATGATGGATGGCGGAGTCGATGACGGCGGCATGGGCGGCATGGATGGCGGCCCCGGCGGCATGGACGGTGGCACGGGCGGCATGGATGGCGGCCCCGGCGGCATGGGCGGCATGATCTGTGAATGCGACTGCAAGGACCACCACGACGACGACGACGACGATTGCAAGTACGGTTACTGCGATGACGATGACCGCGATGATGATGATTGCGACGACTACGACGACAAGCGCGGCGATCGCGATGATGACTGCGACGACTACGATGACAAGAGCGGCTACCACGACGACTGGGATGACGACGACTATTGCCGCGACTATTGCGAGGACTACTGCGATCGAGACGACGACGACGAATGCAAGGACGACGACGATTACTACGGCGGGCATTACTGCAGCTGCGATCCGCAGCTCGACTGCCCTCATGGTGGCTCGATCGGCTACATCGAGGTCGAGTTCGAGTGCAGCGAGGTCCACATCTCGTCCTGCAAGGACATCTCGAACGTCGTCCTCGAGTTCGCCAATGGGAAGCACCGAAAGTTCGACGATCTCGACGGTCATTGCGCGACCATTGGCGTCGCGGACAAGCAGATCGTCGGCGTCTGGGTGAAGGCCGGCAACAACAAGAGTGGCGACGGCCCAGGCTATGGCGAACGCTTCGACTCCGACGCCGAAGGATGTGATGGCGCCGGTGGTACAGGCGGCAGCGGCGGCGACGACGGTGGAGCCGGTGGCATGGGCGGCGGCATGATGGATGGCGGCGTCGACGACGGCGGCATGGATGACGACGGCGGCATGGACGACGACGGCGGCATGGACGACGACGGCGGCGTCTACTGAGCTGACTCGATGACCGCAACGCGCGCCGGCCGCCTTCGCCCACGGAAGGCGGCCGAGCCCCCTGGACGACTTGCCGCCCGGTGACGCCCGACTAGTGTGCCCGGGGCAGGATGGCCGACGATAAACGCAAGCCCGAGGGGACAAAAGGCCGGCCGCGCCTCGGTCTGCTGTATCTGCTCGTCGCCATCGTGGCAGGTTCGTTGTTGCTCCAGGTGTGGGAAGGCGCGGAGCCGGTTGCAACGATTCCGTACAGCGAGTTCGAGCGCCTGCTCGAAGAAGGCAAGGTGAAGGAGGTCGTCGTCACCGACGATGTCCTGCGCGGCGAGCTGACCGAACCGATCGATGGAAAGACCCGGTTTTCAACCAATCGGATCGACAACGACCTTGCTGAAACACTGCAAGGACACGGAGTGGAGTACTCCAAAGAGCAACAGAGCCCGCTACTCCAGGCGCTCGCATCGTGGCTTTTACCGTTGTTGCTCCTCTTCGGCTTTTGGATCTTTCTGAGCCGCCGGATGGCCGCGATGGGGGGACCGGGCGCCGGGCTCATGTCGGTCGGAAAGAGCAAGGCCAAGGTCTACATGGAGACCGACACTCGCGTGAGCTTCTCCGACGTCGCAGGCGTCGACGAGGCAAAACAAGAGTTGGAGGAGGTCGTCGCCTTTCTGAAAGACCCCCAGTCCTACGGTAGGCTGGGCGCGCGAATGCCGAGAGGCATTTTACTCATCGGTCCGCCCGGGACCGGAAAGACACTCCTCGCGCGGGCCGTGGCCGGCGAAGCCGGCGTACCCTTCTTTTCGATCA
Source organism: Polyangiales bacterium (assembly GCA_035466435.1). GTDB lineage: Bacteria > Myxococcota_A > Polyangia > Polyangiales > Houyiibacteriaceae > SG8-38. The sequence continues at coordinate 8,353 of DATIUW010000256.1, forward strand.
GCGGCTCAGAGTTCGTCGAGATGTTCGTCGGTGTCGGCGCCGCGCGTGTTCGTGATCTCTTCGACCAAGCCCGTCAGCAGGCACCATGCATCATATTCGTCGACGAGCTCGATGCGCTCGGCCGCGCAAGAAACGCGGCACCCTTCAGCGGCGGAACGGACGAAAAGGAGCAAACGCTCAATCAGTTGTTGGTGGAGCTCGACGGTTTCGATCCGTCGACTGGGATCGTGCTCTTGGCCGCGACCAATCGCCCCGAAATCCTCGACCCTGCTCTCTTGCGTGCGGGACGCTTCGACCGGCAAGTGCTCGTCGATCGACCGGACAAGGCCGGCCGCACCCAGATTTTGAAGGTTCATGCGAAGAAGGTTGCGCTCGATTCGGAGGTCCAGCTCGAGACGGTCGCTGGGCTCACGCCCGGATTCACGGGGGCAGACTTGGCCAATTTGGTCAACGAAGCCGCGATCGTGGCAACGAGAAGAAACGCTGATGCCGTCGCCATGGAGGACTTCACTGCGGCCATCGAGCGTATCGTAGCTGGCCTCGAGAAGAAGAATCGACTGCTCAATCCTCGCGAACGCAGGATCGTCGCTTATCACGAGATGGGTCACGCACTCGTGGCGCTGATGTGCGAGCGCTGCGACAAGGTGCACAAGGTGTCGATCATCCCGCGTGGAGTCGGCGCCCTCGGTTATACGATGCAGCGCCCGACCGAGGACCGATTCTTGATGACTCGGGAAGAGCTGGAAGAAAAGATGGCCGCCCTGCTCGGCGGACGAGCTGCCGAGCAACTCGTGTTCGGACATCTATCGACTGGCGCTGCGGACGACCTGGCCAAAGTGACGGACATCGCACGCAGCATGGTCACTCGTTACGCGATGGTCCCCGAGCTCGGTCACATCACGTATGAGAGCGAGTCGCCGGCGCTCTTGGGGTCCGTGGCCGCGCCATTCCGCCCCCGCGAGTACAGCGACCACACTGCGCGAGAGATCGACAAAGCCGTGCGAACGATGGTGGAGGGGGCATTCGAAAAGGCGCTCACCATTCTTCGCGAGCAACGAGCTGCTCTCGAAAAGGGCGCTCAGCAGTTGCTCGAAAACGAAACCTTGGGCGAAGAGGAGCTCCAAGCCCTCTATGACGAGATCGAAAACGAGCCCGCGGCCTCTTGTCAGGCGACCAGCGAGCCCGGATCCACGAGCTGACAGGCAGCGTCGACGATGCGCTGCACGTTCGGCAGGACTTGTATTTCTCTGCGTCGATCGTACGGAATCGTCTCCTCGACGCACACGCGCGCAAACCGGGCGGATATGCCCGCCCCCATCAAAGTGGCCGCAAGCTCGCCCGACAGCCCGAAGTGCTTGTAGTCTTCGTCCGCCACCAACAAGCCCTTAGTCGTGGATACCGACTCGCACAGCGTGTGCGTGTCGAGCGGCGAGACCGTGCGTAGCTCGATCACCGAGGCCTCGATGCCCTGCTCGGGCAATCGCGCCGCGGCTTCGAGACAACGGTGCAAGCCGACTCCGAGGGAAGCCATCGTGAGGTCCCCACCTTCCCGCACGACTTTGGCCTCACCGATCGATGTCGGTTGCCAGGCATCGGGCACCGGCCCGAATGCACCACTCTCGGGAATGTCGTAGTTCAGATTTGTACGCCCTCCGTCTGCGAGATAGTCGAGCCAGTAGTCGGACAGCAGCTTGTGCTCCATGAAGACGACGGGCCCGTCGTCTTCGATAGCCGATAGCATCAGTCCTCCGGCGTCGGCCGGGTTCGACGGAACGACGACTTTCATCCCCGGCACCTGCGCGAGGAGACCCCAGAGTGCCTGCTCGTGCTGCCCTCCGTCACCATAGCCTCCTCCGCAGGCGACCCGCACCACCATGGGTACCTTCCACTTTCCGCCGGAAAACGCTTCGACCTTCGCCGCGTGGTTGATGAGCGCGTCCAATGCGACGGCGATGAAGTCGACCATCATGATCTCGACGATCGGGCGGAGTCCGCCCATGGCTGCGGTGACCCCGGCGCCGAGAAATGCCGACTCGCTGATGGGGGTCGGGCGCACTCGCTGCTCGCCGAAGCGGGCGTAGAGATTCATTCGAATCGCGTGTACGTCCTCGCCGAAAACGACGATCCGTGGATCCGCGGCCATCGCCTTCATCAGCACGTCCTCGATCGCGTCGGCAAACGTCATGGTTTTCATGGCCGAGCCTCCATGTAGTGGGTCGCGGTACGAATTGCCGCTTCCACCTCTTGCTCGACGGCGGTAGCGACACCGTCACGCTCCCCGCTCGAAAGATGCTTGGCCTGCCGCTCGAGTGGATCGTGGCGGCCGAGCTTTCGCATCTTTCCCGCGCGGCCGAGCATGTCCATGATCGAGCCGAGGCTAGCCGCCCTCCTTCCCAGCGAAGCGCCGCCACTACTTGCGGCTGCTCTGACCAAAGGACCGACCCTGCTCTTGAGCTCGTCGACTGGCTTACGGACGATCCGAAGCAGGGGGTCACCGAGGAAATGCCCCTCAGGACGTCGGCAGGTCGCGTGAAGGAAGGCCGGTCCCCGTCCCTTGCGGGCTCGCTCCACCGCGTGCTCGGCCGCGTGCCACACAGCGCCAACATCGGCGCCATCCACGGAGACAGCGTGAGCGCCCAGACCCTCGGCGCGCGTGCATAGGTCGCCGCCCGTGACCTTCTTCGACGGCGTGGTGATGCCCATGCCGTTGTCCTTACACACGAACACCACCGGCAGAGACCAGGCTGCAGCAAGATTGATGGACTCCATCAACATGCCTTGATTCATGGCGGCCTCCCCGAAGAACGCGATTGCGACCTTTCCCGGCCGCAGGTGCTGATTGGCCAGCGCGAAGCCGCAAGCTGCTGGACCCGAAGCCCCTACGATACCCGAAGACGCGGCTAGCAACTCGGGCGCAAACAAGTGCATGTGTCCGCCCATCCCAGCACAAAGCCCATCTTCCTCGCCCATGAGCTCCTTCAGAAGCAGCACGAGATCGACGCCACGCATCACCAGCGGCGCAGTTCCACGATGGTCGAGCGCCATGGCGTCGCCATCGGTGAGATGATCGACCACCCCGGCGATGATTCCCTCCTCGCCGATGTTGAGGTGCATCTCCGCCGAGATGTAACCTTCGCGCCAAAGCGCCGTGACCGCTTCCTCGAAGCGTCGGCTCTTGAGCATCTGGCTGTAGAGCGCGACGCCGTCCGCTTCCACCGCGCCTCCTTCCATTGCTTAGTCCCGATGCTACCGGTCGAAGCCGTCCGATCAAAGACGAATGTTTTGCATCCCCCGACTCCGGTCGGAGGCTCCCATTGCGCGGATACCCACCGAGGGGACACCGATTGGCGCATTGGCGCCACCGGCGCCCGGCCTATTGTGCGTCTTCTGGGGAGCCTTCTGCCTCCAGGGCTTCGAGGTCGAGCTCTTCTTGCAGATCCTCGTCTTGCTCCTCGAGTGCGTCGAGGTCGAGCTCACCCTCCGGATCCTCGCCCTCCAGGGCGTCGAGGTCGACCACTTCGTCATCGACTTCCAAGTCGTCTAGGTCGAAACCGACGTCATCGCCCTCCAGTTGATCGAGATCGAGCCCGGTCGCATCGCCCTCGTCTTCCATGCCTTCAATCGGTGCGTCGAGGTCGACTGCGGTGCTTTCCATCATGTTGGGAATCCAAGTGGAAAGCGCTGGAATGTAGGTAACGATGATCAGAGCCAGACCCAGCAAGCCGATGAAGGGCAACACGGCCCGGTAGAGCTGCGTGATCGGCTTGTTGAAGCGGAAGCTCGAGATGAAGAGGTTCAGGCCGACCGGCGGCGTCATGTAGCCGATCTCGAGGTTGAGCAGGAACACGATCCCGAGATGATACGGGTCGACGCCAAACCTCTGGGCGATTGGCACGATGAGCGGCACCACGACCACGATCGCCGAAAAGATGTCCATCAACATGCCGACGCCGATCAAGAACACGTTCAGCGCGATGAGGAACATCACTTGGGACTGGATCAACCCCTCCATGGCGTCGAGGATCATCATGGGAACGCGAGCCTGAATCAGGAATGCGGTGAAGCCGATGGCGGTCGCCAGGATCGCGAGGATGGCGCCCACCAGCGTCATCGACTCTCGAATGATGCGCGGCAGGTCTTTTCGGAAGCTCACGTCCCGGTAGACGAAGACCTCGATGATCAAGGTATAGATCGCCGTGAAGGCGGCAGCTTCGTGAATGCGCATCAAGCCGCTGTACATCCCGCCGAGCAACGCCACCGGAAGGAGGGCCTCCCACTTCGCCTCCCAGAGCGTCTTGATCGCCTCGGATGCGTCGAACTTCGTGCGCCGCATCTTCGCCTTGATGCCCGTGATCGAGCTGTAGGTCGCGAGCGCGGCAACGGTGATGATGCCTGGAATCAGACCCGCCAAGAAGAGCTTCTCGATCATGATGCCAGCAACGACACCGTAGATGATCATCGGGACGCTTGGCGGGAACAGGAGCCCCAGGGAACCCCCGGTGGTCACCAGGCCGAGAGAGAAGTTTTCTTCGTATTTGTCCGCGAGGAGCGCTGGATAAAGCAGCCCGCCGATGGCCACGATGGTGATTCCGCTGCCCCCGGTAAACGTCGTGAAGAATGCCGACGCCATCAAGCACACCATCGCCAAGCCGCCGGGCATCCATCCAAGCCAGGCACGCGAAAGCGTGACCAGACGATGCGGCGTTCCACTCTCCGCCAGCACGTAGCCGGCGAAGGTGAACAGCGGAATGGTGACCAGCAGCGGCGAGTCGGCGAACTTCTCGCTGAAGACGTCGTTGGCCGCGCCGGTGATGCTGGTGTCTGGGAGCCCTGCGAAGAGCAGCATCGACGCCGCGCCGAAGATCGCGAACAGTGGTGCGCCGATCAGGGCGAGGGTGACGAGAAGGATGATCCAGAGCGTATCCATCGATCAGCCCTCCCCTTCTGCTTCGTGGGGGTATTGCTTCGTGATGAACGCCACGACCGCCGCGATGGCACGGCTGATGAACCGGACCCCCATGAAGATGAACATCGCCGGAACGATTAGCTGTAACGCCACGTCCGGAGTCGACATCTGTGCTCCGAACACCTCGAGCGCGTCTCGTGCCACGCAGAACAGATCAGGCCGAGACAGGCCCCCATCGGCTACGAGGTTCCGCGGCGCGTCGCAGATGTGAATCATCTGGTCGGAAGCGCCCAAAACGGAGTATTCGAGAGGTATCTCCTGCGCGTTGTTGAGAACGGACAGCCAGAACACGCGGCCGAGGTAGAAGCATGTCACCGACGCGAACGTATTGACGATGCCCCGAATGAGCTGTTTGCCGCGGGGCGGCGCCAACCTCGGAAGCACGTCGATCGCGATGTGTTTTTCATCGTAGGTCGACAGCGACGCGCCGAAAAACGCAAGCCACAACGTACCCTTCTGCAGGAACGAGTCCGCCCAGCTCATCCGCTCGAGGACCAAGTTCGCCCACTGGACGTCGACGTTGGTGAGATTGCGCAGCGTGGCCTGCGCCGCTGCCACGAAGATCATGACCAAGAGCACGGTCGACGCGATGGCGGCTTCTCCGCGTGCCAGATTGCGATCGAGCTTTCGTAGGAATTTCATTCCTGCTTCCCTGCTGCAGCAATGACTTCTTCGAGCAGGCTCTCCGGGTAGACCCGACCCGCGAGGTTTTCCCGTACCTGCTTGCCGACTGCCTTCCACTCCGTCTCGTGCTCGGAGGTGTCGAGGGGGGTGAGCCCCCGGTTGAGCACGGTTCTATAGGCTTTTTCGTCGTCACGACGGATGGACTTGTTGAGCGCGGCGTGCGCGCGGGCGCCGGTCTCGAGCAAGACTTTCTGCTGCTCTTCGGTGAGCGCGTCGAACTTGTCCTTACGCATGATCGCCGCACCCACGATGATTCCACTATTCTTCGCCGCCACGTACTTGAGCCGCGTGTACCACTGGAGCGACACGGCAGCGAGCGCCGAGGCCGGAAGCGTGTCCACCATGCCGGTCTGAAGCGCGGGGTATACCTCGGGAACGCCAAGACGAATCGGGTTCGC
>DATIUW010000257.1:0-3052 GCA_035466435.1 Polyangiales bacterium
CGGCCAGGGCGCCCGTAGGCTGCGGTCGGCCGGGCGAACCTCGATCGGGGCCCCGCCGATCTCCGTGCACCACACCGTTCGCGTACGATGCGCTCGATCGCATGACCGAGGAGACGCTCACGATCGGGGCGGACACGTTCACGACCACGGAACCCGACGGCGGCGGAACCCAGACCGAACCCGACGGCGGAACCCCGCGGCGGAACCCAGACCGGGAGAAGTTTATTTGCCCGCCATTGCTGGCTGAGGCGGGTCTCTGGCAAATCATCGCGCAACGGGAACGCCGTTCGTCCGATTACGTCTTCGACACCAGCGTGGAGACGTGTGATGACGAAACCGAAAGAAGCGCATGAGGGACAGGTCGCCGAGCTGTCGCGACGTACGGGCCAACGGACCTTCTACTGGCGACCCGGAGCCGACACCCGCAATCTCTTCGGTTACATGTTCGTCAAGGCAGCGAACGACTGCGGGCAGCTTCCGCATGTCGCGTGCCTGATGTCGAACCACACCCACATTCTGGTCACCGACCAGACCGGTCGGCGTTCGGACTTCATGCAGCAGCTGTTCTCCAACAGCGCCCGCAAGCGGAACCTGCAGCTGAACCGCCGAGAGAACGTCTGGGCGCCAGGACAGCCTGGAGACATGGTGGTGCTCGACCTCGAGAAGATCATCGCGCGCGTGCTCTACATCATCATGCAGGCCGTCGCGGCGGGCTGCGTGGAGCGCGTCGAGGACTGGACCGGGTTCCAGATCTTGCCGCGGCACTGGGGCAAGCCGATGAGGTTCGAGCGGCCGGAGCACTGTGGGCCGACGATGCCCAAAGTCGTCGAGTTCACGCCGATGCCGCCGCCGGGGTTCGAGCACCTGCCGCTCGATGACGTCATCGAGTTCTTCGAGGCGCTGATTGCTCGCGAGGAGAAGCGGTATGCGAAGAAGCGTCGACGCGAGGTGCTCGGCATCGAGGTCTGCGAGGCGACCAGCCCGTTCTACAAGCCGAAGACGAAGGCGCCGATGCGGACCCTCAACCCGCGGTTCAGCACCAGCGACCGCAACCTGCTCTTCCGCGCGCTGCGGCGCCAACGACAGTTCCGAAACGACCACCGTACGACCTTGAATCGCTTCCGAAAAGGCAACCGCTCGGTCGTCTTTCCCGCCGGCACCCTGCAGATGGCTCGACTCGCCGGCGTCCGCTGTGCCTCCTGCGTCGCAGGCCATCCGTTGGCCACCCGCACGACCTGGACCGCCGGCGTCCAGGCGATGTGGGACGATTGGCTACGCACCCGCGCTGCCTGATTCCCCACCTCGGCTTCGAATCTATAGTTGTGTGCCGCAAGTTCTGCACTTTCGAATCTCCCGGGTGTGACGGGTTCACGCAGCCTCCTCTTCGATTTGTCGCATGCGCTCCTTACGCAGGTCGCGCAGTAAACTCATGTCGATGTACCGGCTGCCTTCCTGCCACTCCTCGTGCTGTTCCGCGGCCAGGGCTGTGACGAGGCGCCAGCAGCTTTCGGCATTTGGAAAGATCCGCACGATGTGGGTTCTGCGTTTGATCTCCTGGTTGAAGCGCTCGAGCAGGTTCGTCGAGCGCATATGTTTGTGATGGGTCCGAGGGAGCCGATAGAAGCTCAGCGTCTCCTCGATCGTATCTTCCACCCAGACGCAAAGCCTCTCGTATTTATCGCCCCACTTCGCCAGCCACGCTGCCAGATCGCGACGCGCTTCCTCGATATCCCGACGTTCGTAAAGCCAACGAAGCTCGGTACGACAATCGTCATCGCCTTTACGGGGCATGTGGTCTTTTGCGTTGCGTAGGAAGTGCACGTAGCACCGCTGCCAGTACGCCTCGGGCAGCACTTCCATGATCGCCTGTTTGAGCCCGTCGTGATGATCCGAGACGACCAGTTCGACGCCTCGAAGGCCGCGGTCGATCAATCCGTTGAGAAACTCTTTCCAGCTTGAGCGGCTCTCCCGGTTGGCGAGCTCGACGCCGAGGATGTGGCGCCGGCCGTCCCAGCCGACCCCGATAGCGACGAGCACCGCGCGGCGCTTGACCACGTTATCCTCACGAACGCGCTCATACCGAGCGTCCAGAATGAGATACGGGAACTCCTCCTCAAGCCGACGATGAGCGAAGCTACGTAACTGCTCGTCGAGCTTCTTGTTGAGCCGACTGATCGTCGACGCGCTGAACTCATGGCCACAGAGTTCCTCGGTGATCGCCTTGACCTTCCGCGTGCTGACGCCTTTGACGTACATCTGCATCATCGCGAGCACCAACGCTTTCTCACTGCGCTGGTAGCGCTCGAAAAGCTCCGTCGAGAAGTTGCCCTCCCGATCTTGGGGAACCCGAAGCTCAATCTTTCCTACTCTCGTGATCAGTGAGCGCGAGTAGTACCCGGCGCGGTATCCACGACGCTCGCCACTACGCTCGTACGGACCGGCACCGATGTGCTCATTCATCTCCGCCTCGAGGATCTCCTGAAGAGCCGTCTGCACCACCTCCTTCAGGATATCCTTGTCTTCTTTCATCAGTTGAACGAGCTTCTTCTGGGTCTTCCGGGTCATGTGACACTCCTTTTGTTGTGGTAACTCAAGTTGTGTCACACCCGGGAGATCCTGTGGATCCCCCACCTATCAGAATTTGCAGAAGATTCGGCACTCTATCTGGGGCGCCGGGGGGCTGGCCCCGCGCCTCCTTCGCCTTCGCGACAAGTGAACGGCAGTGGTACCAAGTACTAAGTACTCAAGTACTAAGTACTGTTGGGCGCCGCATCAGCGCGTGAGGAAGAGGAACCCGCTCTCGACGCGACCCTCGACGCCCGTGCGCAGGTAGCCGTCGACGATCTCGCGCGGACCCGTCTCGTCCCAGTAGCCCTCGAAGAGCACGTCGGAGCGGATCAGGATCTCGCCGGGTTCTTCGCCCTTGGCATCGGCGATCTTGCAGACGTAACCCTGCACAGGTCGACCGACGGAGCCGCGTTCGCGGGCGCCGAGGCGCTCGAGGTGCGAGACGCCGCATTCGGGCAGACCCCAGATCCCGAGCACAGGGAGA
>DATIUW010000258.1:0-1516 GCA_035466435.1 Polyangiales bacterium
GAATCGCGGAACCCTTGCAAGGCTGGCACGAATCATGCTCACTCCGTGGGCAATCTACGCATGAAGTGGTCGTCCTCAGTTTTCGTCGCCGTGCTCGTGCTGGCCTGGCCGCAAGCTCCAGCCAATGCGGAGGGTTCCATCAAAGTGCCCCAATGCGTGGCAGTGCGAAGCGAGGCACGCGCCCACGAGCATGGATTCGACCATGTCGTCTACGTACGCAATGGATGCCCCGTGGCCGTCCAGTGCGTCGTCTCGACGACGCGCGACCCGGAACCGAGTCACCGCTTGATGGTTCCCGCGGGTGAGGAGAAAGGCGTCGTGACCCGCACTCGAGCCACCCGTCCGGACTTCGAGCCCACCGTCTCCTGCGAGCGAAGGGCAAGAGCGCGACTGAGCGGGCCCCATGGGAGCTGAGGCCCTACCCAAGAGCCTGCTCTCGACTCGAACGAACAAGACGCGCCAAAGACCAGCCAAGGTGTCGACACGCACCGGCACCCGAAAAAGGCGGCGACCGCCGCCGGCGAAGACGACGAAGCCGAGGCGAAGGCCCCACGTCGCGGTGCTCGGCAACCCCAGAATTCTGGCCTCGCTTCGCAAGGAGCTGACCGATCTCGGGATCGCAACCTCGACCAAGAGGTCACCGGCCGAGCTCATCGAAGACGCCAATGATGCGACCCGGGCGGTCGTGATCGCACCACCGGTGCCCGACGCATCGGTTGCCGAGATCTGCGCCAGCCTCAAGGTGGAGTCTCCCGATACGCCAGTCTTCACGGTCGCGCGCGCGAAGCTTCCCCGAAAATCCGAGAAGCTGCTCTATGAAGCCGGTTCGATGGCGGTGTTCCTATGGCCTCGGGAGAAAAGAGCTCTATTGCAGACCTTGATCGGCTTGGTGCATGTGCCACGGCGGGTAATGAACAAGAAGCCCGGGGACGTCACGCTCGCCAAGACGGTACGTGCCCGAATCAAAGCCGCAGCAGAGCTCGAGGACTGCCGCCTGAGCGTACGCGTCATTCGGGGCGTGGTAGTCTTGACGGGTACCGTTCGTGGTCTTTGGCAGGCCGAGGCTGCGGCAGCCATCGCGCGAAGGACACCGGGTGTGCAAGACGTGGTCTCCGGAGCAATCGAGGTGAGGGCCGAGAGGCCGTCGGACCGCACGATCGAAGCGACGATCCGCCGCCTCCTTCGTTCCGTTTCGGAGCTCGACCTCAGCACGCTCGCACTGAAGGTGAGTGGCGGACACGTCGTTCTGGCCGGTACTGCAGGCTCTGCATTGGAGCTCGAGCGCGCGTGCGCCCTCATCCGTCAGCTACGGGGCGTGACGAGCCTCCGAACGTTCGTCACGGTATCTGCCAGTGCCCGCTTGCGCGACCGAGCGCTGGTCAAGCAAATCGAGAAGGCCATTGCGATTCGGTATCCGAAGCAACGGATTGGCGTTTCCGCATTCGGGAAGGTCGCGGTCCTCCGTGGCACGGTACCATTGGCTGAAACGCGAGAGGACGTCGGCGCGCTAGTTGCC
>DATIUW010000259.1:0-45810 GCA_035466435.1 Polyangiales bacterium
TTCGATGCGTAGCTCCTCGATCGCGGCCATCACCCTCGCGCGGATTGCGGGCAGGTGTTGGGGCACGGGCTCCGCGGCCGCGCCTGGGAGGACCGCGACCATTTGGCGCAACTCTGCGTCGGGCAGGGTCGCGATGCCGCCGATGGAGTGGCCGGACTGCACGAGTCTGTGCAGGAGCCGAAGCCGGTCCACATCCGCGTCGGTGTAGAGCCTCCCGCCGGCATCGGTCCGCTCCGGGACCACCGCACGATGGCGCTTCTCCCACATCCGGAGCGTATGGGTCGAGAGCCCGGTCAGCTTCGAGACCATGCCCACCCGGTATTTCCCTTCTTGCCCCATGTCTGCCTCTGGTTGGTCCGTTCCGGTCGAATTCATGATTGTGTAGAGACTGTCTAAGACACGTCTATACTCACTGATCTCGGCGGGCAAGCTCGGGCGGGGATGAATTTCTTGGCTCCCAGCCTTGACGCCTCCCCTACCCGAGCTAGAACATGGACAAGACCTAGACATAACTTAGACAGGTCGGAGGAGAAATATGATTCGTAACAAGACTTTCTGGATGAGCATGCTCGCGGCGCTGGCGCTGGGCCTCGTTGGCTGTGACAGCGATGATGGCGACGGCGGCACGGGTGGTACGGCTGGCACCGGCGGCACGGCGGGCAGCGGCGGCGAGGGCGGCACCGGTGGGATGACCGGCGAGACCGCGATGGTGACCGCGGTTCATTTGGCCCCCGAAGTTCCGAGCGCGGAGAGCACCGAGGTGTCGATTTTCGTGAATGGAGCCGAAGCCGGCGTAACCCTCTCGTACGGCGAAACCACCGGTCGCATTTCGCTCGACGCCGGCACGTATGACATCGGCATCGGCCTGCCAGGCGGCGATGCGCCGCTCCTCGAGCTCGAAGGCGTGGCGCTCAGCGGGGGGGATGATCTCACCGTGGTGGCCTATCGCACGAACGATGAGCTGCCGGTCAACGTCTTCGTATTCAGCAACGGCACCGACGGTCTTGCAGCCGGCAGTGGGCGTGTGTTCGTCGGACACGGCGCCAACGACTCGGCGCTCGATCCCGTGAACATCTCGACGTCCAACGAGGACGGCACCGCCGACTGCAACACGCTCATCGCCGAGTTCGCTTTCGGTACGACCTTCCCGCCAGATGGCGTGGCCGATCTTCCCGCAGGCAGCGTCAACGTGGGCTTCGACGTCACGCTCGACGACATGGATGCCTGCCCGCAGGTCGGACCCGTTCCGGTTCCGGTGACGGCCGACGTGGTGAGCATCCTCGTCGCGGTCGACGAGAACACCGTGGACGGGGAGCTCGCACCTGAGCTTTGGGGCATCGTAGATGCCGAAACGCTAGTTAGACTGATCAATACAGAAAATCCGTAACCCTCTTCCAAACCGTAACAGGCGCTCAGGCGCAGGGGCCGCTCTCTTCCCGGGGAGCGGCCCCATTTTTTTGTGTGGTTGACGTGCCGGCGTGAGGCCGGTTAGGACGGCCACGAGGTGACCGATCGTTCGACATCCTGCGTCGCTTGGCCCGGAGTGTCGCTTGCCATGCTCTGGCTGCTCGCCGGGTGCACCAACGACAATGCGATGGGCGACCTGCCGGGGGTCGCGAGTGAGCCGGTCCAGGGACTCGATCCCTACGCGCAATCGCCCTCCCGCTTCGGTGTCGTTCCGCTCCATGCCGGCTTCAGCCCCGATCCACGGGTGGTCGGCGGCATCAGCACCGGAGAGGTTCCAGCATCGTCGGTTCATCGCAAGTGCGCGGGTTGGATCTCCGAAGCGCCGGACTACCTTCTCGATTGCGAGACGGCGTTCCTGCAGCTCAACGTGTTTGCGCGATCGCGGCAAGATGTGCTTCTGGTGGTTCGCACGCCCGACGGAACGGTGCTCTGCAACGACAATCGCAAAGGCACGCGCGACCCGCTGATCCGTGGATCCTTTCCGATGGGCAACACGCAGGTATGGGTGGGTGTGCACGAGCAAGGAGCCACCGCGAGCTACCGCCTGGGTTTCTCGGAGCTCAAGTGGCAGTCCTCTTCGATTCCGTTACCCGACGACTAACGCGCCGCGCGCCGCCACAGCGCGAGGCGCTCCCGTCCCTCGCGGCCGTGGTGCGAGCGACCGACCTCGGTCACCTCGACCTCTTCGAAGGCGCTTTCCACGAGGCTGCGGACCATCTCGGCATTGATCGGCCATGGGGGCCCTTCGCGATCCGAAACCGGGTCTTCGAATGGAAAGAGCAGCGTTGCCAATAGACCGGAAGGTTTGACGAGTTGCTTCATCCTCTCGCTCCAAGGGCCGCGTTGAGCCGGATCGAGCGCGCAGAAGAACGTGTAGTCCCAGACGAAATCGAACCCTGCCTCGGGGTCGTATTCGAAGAAGTCGGTGACTTCGTAGATCACGGTCCCGGGCAGCCCCTGGTGTGTTGCCGTGAATCGAGCGCGTGCTTCCTCCGAAAGATCGAGCCCGACGACCTCGCGATCGGCGCGCGCGAGTGCGGCCAAGTCGTAGCCTGCGCCGCAGCCGGGAACGAGAACTCGGCCGGCAGGAACCAGCTCGCGTTCCAGCAGGTCGAGCAACGCCGGGGGCGAGTCGCCCGCGTCCCAGGGCGTGACCCCGGCTTTCCATGCTTCCTTCCAGTCTACCGGCGCCATGACGTCACTACGGAATGAGCCCCTTCTTTCGAGCCGCCTCCCGCACCACGGGCAAGACGGCATCGTACGCTGCGGCATTGCACGCGATGATGCCAGCCCGGTTGCGCATGTCCGTTCCGCCGTAGTGATAGGCATTTCCTCCGAGGTCCGTGAAACGGCCCCCCGCCGCCTGGAGCACCGCTTCGGGCCCGCAAGCATCCCAGGCGCTCGAGCGATCGGAGATGTGGAGGTAGAGATCGGCCTTTTGCTCGGCGATCAAGCCTGCCTTGAGACCCACGGAGCCCAAGGCGAGCTCGTGCTCGACATCGAGCTTTCGCACGACCTCGTCGACGGCGCGATTCCTGTGCGACCGCGACACCACCAGTCGAAGACGGCTGGTGTCCGAGACATCGCTGACTTTCAGCTCCCGGCGTACGCCCATCTCTTCTAGGTACGCTCCGGACCCGACCGCGCCTGCGTAGAGCTTGTCGGTCGTCGGCTGATAGACCACGCCCGCGCTCGATCGGCCGTCGATGGCGAGCCCCAGCATGACGGAGAACTCCCCGTTCCTCTCGATGAACTCCTTTGTGCCGTCGAGCGGATCCACGTACCAACAACGTCCCGGTTTGAGCGCATCGCTCTTGTCGGTGGTTTCCTCGGCGACGATTCCGTCCTCAGGAAAATGCTCGCGGAGCTCACCGACGATGTAGGCGTTGGCTTGCATGTCGGCCTCGGTTACGGGGTCCGCGCGTCCCTTGTACGACACGGCGAAGTCGGTTGCGTAGATCTTCATCAAGATGGCGCCCGCGTGTCGCGCGATCCGGGCGGCCTCTCTGATCTCCCGATCCAGCATCTCGAGCCTGTATCATGGCACGATCGAGACGCCACCGCTCATGCGACTCGATGTTGCAACAATCCCGAAAGCACGGCCGCGACTTCCTCGACACCGTCCAGCACGAGGGCGGCTTCCGATGGGACGCCGGACCGTTCGTTCGACTGCACGAACGCGCCCACGCCCTCGTGCGATGCGAGCTCGATGGCCGGGATGTCCGTGAGGTCGTCGCCGACGAAGAAGACGGAGCTCGCACCGCTCCGCCTCAGAATCTCACGGAGCGCATTGGCCTTGTCGTGGCGAACCGCCTCCGCTTCCCGGAGCGCTTTTCCGCGACGAACGTGAAGCCCGAGGCTCCGTCCGAGCGAGTCCGCTTCTTCGAGCAGGCGTTCGGCACGCGCGGGGTCGGTCTCCGCGATCGGTCTGACGTGGAGCGCAACGGCCTGAGGCTTGTACTCGACGAATGCGTCTGGCGCGTGCTCGTCTACCCAGGCGCGAAAACGATCGAGAGCTTCGTGCTGCTCCGCTGTGAGCCGTCGTTCCGCCGGAGCTTCGCCAGGAGCGAGCACCAGGCCTCCATGCTCCACGGCGCGCCATACGCCCTCGAGTTGCTCCATGCGTTGCAGCGAGCCCAAGTCGCGTCCCGTGATCAGCGCGAGCTCGAAGTCCGGAGCTCTGGCCAGGTCGGCCAACATGGACAGGGTTTCGTTCGGGATTTCGGCGCTGTCCGGGTCACGCACGATCGGCGCGAGCGTGCCGTCCACGTCGAGCGCCACCAAAAGGGGGCGCTCGAGCTCCATCAAGCGACGGAGCAGGGTTTCCACGCGACTCACGCGTCCTCCAGGGCGCCGATGTACGAATCGGCCCAGAGGTGCACGTCGAGGCGCATCACTTCCGAGCGCAGCGCTCGCATGCGCTTCTGCCGTTCGTCCGGTTTCATGGTCAGCGCACGGTGCATCGCGCCGGTCGTGGATTCGACGTCGTACGGGTTCACCAGCACCGCGCCTTTGAGGTGCTTCGAGGCTCCTGCAAATTCGCTCAACACGAGCACACCGCTCTCGTCGGCACGCGCTGCCGCATACTCGTGTGCCACTAGATTCATTCCGTCGCGCAAGGGCGTGACCAACGCCACGTCAGCCGCTCGGTAATGCGCAAACAAGGCGCGCCGGCTGAGGTTTCGATACAGATAGTGAACGGGCACGCGGCCGGTCTCCGCATAGCGGCCGTTGATGTCGCCCACCATTCTGTCGATGTCCCTCTTTAGATCGGCGTAGGCCTTCACGTCGGTGCGGCTCGGGACCATGACCTGTACCAGCGCGTAGCGCGTGCGGGCGCCTCGGTCCTTTCGGAGCAGCCCTTCGAACGCAGCGAGCCTCTCGGGAATTCCCTTGGTGTAGTCGAGGCGATCGACGCCGAGAATGATCTGCCGGTTCCCCATGAGATGCCGAATGTTCTCGGCTTGCTTGCCGATCTCGGGGTCGGTGGCGAGGGCTTGCGACTCCTGCACCGGAATTCCGACGGGCGCGGCGACCGTTTTGACCGTCCTGCCGCGGTATTCGATCCCATCTGCGGTCACGCGATGCGCCGTGAACCGCTTCACGCACTGCCGAAAGTGGTTGGCGTATTCCGGAAGATGAAAGCCGAGCACGTCCGCACCGAGCAGCCCTTCGAGAAGCTCTTCGCGCCATGGAAGGATCCCGAAGGTGTCCGGGGGCGGCCACGGGATGTGGCAAAACCATCCGATGCGCGCCTTGGCGCGCTGGGTCCGGACCAGCCCAGGCACCAGCATCAAGTGATAGTCCTGAATCCAGATCAAGTCGCTCGAACCGCTCGCCGAGAGCGCGGTGGCGGCAAATTCCGCGTTGGCGCTCACGTAGCTCGACCAAGAGGCCTCACCCACTTGGATCGTGGGCTCGAAGCCGTGTAGGAGTGGCCAGAGCACCGCATTGGAAACGCCCTCGTAGAATCCGCTGCGATCGGATCCCTTCAGTGAAACGTGCGCTAGCTCGTAGGCTAGCTTGGGTGCGGGAATGGTGACCGCGCCGAAGTCCCTCGCAGGCCTCGAGCTGACCCAGACGCCTCCGCGTTTCTGCAACACGGGGTGCAATGCGGTCACCAAACCGCCTGCGGAGCGAACCCAACGTTTGCCCCCCTCGCGCCGATAGGGACCGCGGTTCGAAACGACAACCAGCTTTCGGCGCTTTGTCGCCATCGGTGCGCAGTGTAGTCTGCAAGAGGTCATGGACCCAGGTCAGTTTCTTCAGGGTCGCACGCGCGAGACGGACATCCGGCGCGATGCGGGGGGCCGATGGTTCAACGGCGAAGATCCCATCACCCATCCGCAGCTCACGCGCGCCTTCGATGGCTGGATCGACCGGGCCGAGGACGGGCGCTTTTGCTTGAGCAATGCGATCAACTGGGCCTACATCGAGGTCGAAGGACCGGCGTATTTCGTCAAGGACGTAGAGCCGTCACCGGAGGGAATCAGGCTCTTGCTTTCGGGCGACCTTCGGGAGCCGCTCGATCCAGATTCGCTTCGCCAGGGGCCTGACGGCTCCCTCTGGTGCACGGTTCGGCAGGGCCGCTGCCCCGCCCGCTTCGAGAGCTTCGCACTGGTCAAGATGAGCGACTGGATCGGTGAGGACGAGGAGGGGGTCTACGTCCTGGTCGGGAGCCGCAAAGCGCGTCCGCCCGAGGAACGGGATCCACTTTCGCTTGGGCTCGAAAGGCGCTAGAGCCCCCGCGTGACTCGACGTGAGCTAGTCGCGACCGTCATCGTGGCGGTGATCGCGTTTCCACTGATGTTCATTTTCACCGGCGCCGTCGTGGACGCCCGGGCTCGCGCTCGGGAAGCCCCGTTCCGGGCGCTTCTCGGCAACGCGCGGTTCGAGGAGCTCATGGCAGGCCAAGGAGGGGTGCCGCATTACCTCGGGGCATCTCTCTTGGCCCCCGACTTCACCCTGCCCGAGCAAGGCGGGGGGCAGTGGTCCCTTTCGGAGAATCGCGGAAAGGTCATCGTGATGAACTTCTGGACGGTCACGTGCCGTCCTTGCATTCAGGAGATGCCGACCCTCGAGCTGTTGGCGGAGATCACCGAGGACTGGGGTGACGTCGAAGTCGTGGCGATCTCAACCGACCGAAGCTGGGACGAGGTCGAAACGATCATTCCTCCGAGCTCGAAGATTACCAGCCTGCTCGACGCGGAGCGGGAGGTAGTCACCGACAAGTTCGGGACTCGGCTCTTTCCGGAGACTTGGATCATCGACGGCGATGGCGTCGTCCGGTTTCGCTTCGACGGCGCGCTCGACTGGTCCGATCCGGTGGCGCTCGATCTGATTCGCGCGTACCGCTGAGGAACGTCAGGTTTCTGCGAGCAAGTAACGGGAGACCCAGACTCCGAAGCCGACGAAAAGCAGATCGAACGCGATCAGGATGCGCACCCAGCCGAGCACTTCGTCGAGCGTCGCTCCTGCAAACAGCTCTCGTGTCGCCACCGCTGCGGCCAGCAGAGCGGGCGCCACCAATGGAAACACCAGAACGCTCAACATGAGATCGCGGGCCCGCGTACGGATGCCGACCGCCGAGAACAGCGCGGCAGTCGCGATGAAACCGACCGACCCCAGGAACACCAAGGCAAACAGCGGCAGCATGATCCCGCTCGGCTCGATCTGGAAGAACACCAAACACAGCGGAACCAACAAGAGCTCGATTACGAACAACAGGATCAACGCGCTCAAGGTCTTGCCTATGTAGATGGCCGCCCGGGGAATCGGCGCGAGCAAGAGGCCGAAGATCGCGTCGTTTTCGCGCTCGAGGGACCAGCTCCGTCCGATCAAGAGGACACCGCAAAAGAGGATGGAGATCCACAGCACGCCCGGCGCCACCCTCGGAGAGCTGACCGGGTCCGTGTAGAACGCAAGCGACCCGAGCGTCACCACCAAGACCGCGAAAAGACCCGTGGACGTCAGGATCTCCTTGGTGCGCAGCTCGAGCTGCAGATCCTTGCGGGCTACCAGCCAGGCGGCTCTCAGCAAGCTCATGCGTCGCGCTCCACCAGACGTCCACGGTCCATGTACAAAATGCGATCGGCGACTTGCTCGGCGAACTCCGCTTCGTGAGTGACGATGATCACGATGCTTCCCGTCCGGCGCTCCTGCTCGATCAGCGCGATGAGGGCCTTCGTGGATCCCGTGTCGAGCCCGGTGGCCGGCTCGTCCATCAGCAGCAACCGCGGCTCGTGCAAGAGCGCGCGGGCGATGGAAACTCGCTGCGCCTGTCCCCGGGAATAGGTTCGAAGGGGACGATCCCAGTAGTCACGCAGCGCAAGCGCTTCGCCGAGGTCGGCGGCGCGCTCGTCCGCATGGGGAATGCCCTGCAGCTTTGCGGCTAAAACGAGGTTTTCGTGGCCGCTCAGACCTGGATAGAGCTGTAGCTGATGCGCCACGAATCCGATGCGACCACGCAGTTGGTCCGCATGCGCGGGCCCGTAGCCGCCATAGCGGATTTCACCTCGCGTCGGATGGGCCAATAGCGCGAGGAGCCAGAGCAACGTCGACTTTCCGGAGCCGTTGGCGCCTTGGATCGCCGTCACCGTGCCCGCAGCGAACTGCAAATCCACGCCGGCAAGCGCGAGCGTCGGCCCGTAGGACTTGGCGAGGCCGGTGACCGACACGTCTTCAAAATCGAGCTGCACCGGTCCGCACTCTAGAACAAGTCTCTCACAATGCCGTCAAGTTTAAGCCAGTGCGCCTGCGGAATGCGCAACCACTGCGCGTCCCGCACGAGCTGGCCGCTTTCGATCGCGCGCTCGATGGCGCGCTCGCGACCCTCTTCGGGATCGCTTGCAGCTCTCGTGCGTGTCGCTTCCAGATCCATTCCTTCCACGGTGCGAAGGCCGAGCATGAGTGACTCTCGAATGATCTCTTCCGGACCCAGGGTTTCGACCTCGGTCTCGAGCGTTGCGCCACCGAGATACCGCTGCGGGTTGGGGTCGTTGCGCCATCGCCTAGCACGGCCCGGTCCCTGATCGAGGCAACCCACCGCCCCGGCTCCGAGCCCCAGGTAGGCTCCCCCGCGCCAGTAGTGGAGATTGTGCCGTGATTCCTCGCCTGGGGCGGCATAGTTCGAGACTTCGTAGTGACCCCAGCCGAGCTCGGAAAAGCGCGTCTCGCACTGCTCGAAAAGCTCGGCGTAGCGTTCTTCGGAGGCGATCCGAAGCCTGCCGGCACGATGGAGCGAGCCGAACATCGTCTTTTCTTCGATGGTGAGGGCATAGGCCGACACGTGGCGCACACCGGTTTCGACGACCCGCTCGATGTCCTCGTCGAGCTCCTTCGGTGTTTGTTCCGGCATTCCAAACATCAGATCGGCACTCACGCGCGGGATCTCCGCGACGGCCTCTTCCAGCGCCCTGACCGCCTGCACTCCGTCGTGTAAGCGCCCGAGAAACCCGAGATGGCGATCGCGCAGAGATTGGACACCGATGGAAAGACGGTTCGCGCCCGCCTCGCGCAACGCGGCTGCGCCCCGGCGATCGAGTGAGCTCGGGTTGCATTCGACCGTGACCTCGAGGTCCTCCGCGACCTCTTCGAACGCGTCCCGAATTGCCGTCAGCGCTCGCCCGAGTGCTCCCGGCGCCCAAAGCGACGGTGTGCCGCCACCGAAAAACACCGAGGTCAGCTTGCGACCTCGAAGGCCTGCGGACCGCACATCGAGCTCGCGGATCAGGGCGTCTGCATAAGCCTCGTGCGGCAGCAATTGCTTGCGGATGGGCTCGGTCGCGAAATCGCAATACGGGCACTTGCGCGCGCACCACGGGAAGTGGACGTAGACGGAGGTTTCTGTGGCTTCACTTGACATGAAAGGGGCGCGGCGGGAGGTATACTCTGTTTTCTCGAGGTGGGTGCCCGATGACTTTGCCCGTGTTTCCATCGCTACGAATTTCGGCTGATGCGTTGACTCCGCAGGGCAGCTTCGCCGAGGCGCAGGCGGCGTTCTTGAGGCCGGAGCCGGCGCGCGTGGCCACGCTCACCAAGCTCTTGCGCGAGAAGAACGCAGGCGTGGTCGCGCACTTCTACATGGACCCGGAGCTCCAGGGCGTGCTTTCGGCGTGCGACTGGCCGCACATTCACGTGTCGGATTCCTTGGCCATGGCCGATCGGGCGATCGCGATGGCGGAGCAGGGCGTGAGCACCATTGCGGTGCTCGGTGTCGACTTCATGAGTGAGAACGTCCGGGCCATGCTCGACGCCTCGGGGTACGAGCACATTCCGGTTTATCGTGTGGCGACCGATCCGATCGGATGCTCGCTCGCAGAATCCGCCGAGGCGCCGGCGTACGGCGCCTATTTGATGAAGGCGGCGGAAACACCGCGGTCTCTGCACGTCGTCTACATCAACACGAGCCTGGTCACAAAGGCCAAGGCGCATGCCATCGTTCCGACGATTACGTGCACCTCGTCGAACGTGGTCCAGACCGTGCTTCAGGCAGCCGTCCAGATTCCCGACGTCCACGTCTGGTTCGGGCCCGATACGTACATGGGCGACAATCTCGCGCACATGTTCGAGGCCTTGGCGGAGCTGCCGGACGAGCAGATTCGCCAGCTCCATCGTGACCACGACCAGGCGTCGATTCGGTCGCTCTTGCCGCGTTTTCACTACTTCGAGCAGGGCACGTGCATCGTGCACCACATGTTCGGGCGCGAGGTCGTGGAGCTCGTCCGGGAGCACTATCCAGACGTCTTCGTGACCGCGCACCTCGAGGTGCCTGGCGAGATGTTCGCGCTGGCGCTGGAAGCGCAGCAGCATGGGAAGGGCGTCGTCGGCTCGACCTCGAACATCCTCGCGTTCGTCTTGGGCAAGGTGGACCAGGCGATTGCACGCGGAGAGCAGAGCAACCTGCGATTCATCTTGGGAACCGAGGCAGGCATGATCACGCCGATCGTCCGGCAGGTGCAGGACAAGCTTCGAGACTACGCGTCCGAAGGCGGTCCCGAGATCACGGCGGAGATCATCTTCCCCGTTGCGAGCGAGGCGATCGCCCAGGATGCGCAGAGCGAGCTCGCCGTCGTCCCGGGCGTGGCAGGCGGAGAAGGGTGCTCGACGGCGGGCGGCTGCGCGACCTGTCCCTACATGAAGATGAACTCGCTTCAGGCGCTGATCTCCTTGCTCGAACGAGTCGACGTCGAGCCCGGATCGAACCTCGTGCCGTTCGAGCCTCGCAAGTACGTCCAGGAGATTCGTGGGCGCACCGCGGCCGACCTCGGAGGCGAGCCGATCCTGCACATGCGCGCCTTTCAGCGTGCCGGCGAGCTGCCCGAGGCCTTGGTCGAAGACGTGCTCTCCCGCACCGGCAAGCCCGCGAGCTCGCGGAGTTGAGCCTAAGCGCTCGTTTTCAGCAGGAAAATCGGTCTTGACCCGGCTGCAAGCGTGCTTATGTTCGCCAAGTCAGCCACTCCGAAGAGGCCATGACCAAGCCTGATTACTACGAGATCCTCGAGGTTTCCCGCGAGGTCACGACCACCGAGCTCAAGCGGGCCTACCGGAAGAAGGCGCTCGAGCACCATCCGGATCGAAACCCCGGCAACCCGGACGCCGAGGAAAAGTTCAAGGCCTGTGCAGAGGCCTATGCGGTCTTGAGCGACCCGCAGAAGCGGCAGATGTACGATCGCTTCGGCCATGCCGGCCTCGGTGGCGCAGGAGCGCCTGGCTTCGGCGACATCGGGGACGTTTTCACTCAGTTTCAAGACATCTTCGGCGATCTGTTCGGAGGCGCGGGCGGCTTTGGATTCGGCGGTTTCGGACGCCGGCGACGCGACCCGAACGCGCCGATGCGCGGTGCCGACGTGCGGACGGACCTTCGCTTGTCTCTCCGGGAAGCGGCATTCGGGACGAGCAAGCAGATCGACCTCTCGCACCCATCGCCCTGCGAAGCCTGTCGTGGCACCGGAGCCGAGGGCGGCGAGCTTCTGGCGTGCACCACGTGTGGCGGCCGAGGCCAGGTCGCGCGCGCGCAAGGCGCATTCGTTCTGTCGACGACCTGTCCGACGTGCCGCGGCCGGGGCATGCAGGCCAAGGAAGCGTGTGCAGAATGCCACGGAGCGGGCGAAGTGCAGACCGACCGCGTCGTGAAGATCAACATCCCTCCGGGCGTAGACACCGGACAGAGCCTCAGGTTGAGCGGCCGAGGTCAGGAAGGCGCGCGCGGCGGACCTGCAGGCGACCTCTACGTGACGGTTCACGTCGACCGGGACGAGGTGTTCGAGCGGCAGGGCGTCGACCTGGTGCACAGGCTGACCGTGACCTATCCACAAGCAGCGCTCGGCGCGAAAATCGAGCTGCCGGCCTTCGAGGAAGACGAAGAGGCCATCCAAACCTTGAAGATTCCCTCGGGCACCCAGCCGGGCGAGACGCTGGTGATCCGAGGCGGAGGCATCCCGAAGCTCAACGGCCGCGGCCGTGGTGATTTGCTCTGCGTCGTGCAGGTCGAGGTGCCGAAGCGCCTCACGAGAGAGCAAAAACGGCTCTTGAAGGACCTCGACCAAACCTTCGAGCCCTCCTGAGAAGCGCTGGAGATCACCCCGCCTCGGGGTGTAGGCTAGCCTCTCTGCGCCTGGGCACGCCCCCACGGGAGATCATCATGCAGCCTCTGACCGGACTCGACTCGTCTTTCCTCTACCTCGAGGACACACACCAGCCCATGCACGTGGGCAGCGTGCTCGTGTTCGAGGGGTCGATGGACTTCGCGAGCTTCCGAGCCACTCTGGCTTCGCGGATTCATCTGGTACCGAGGTTGCGTCAGCGCCTGGTCATGGTGCCATTCGGGATAGGCAAACCCTATTGGGTCGACGACCCCGCCTTCAATCTCGACATGCACTTGCAGCACGTGGCCCTGCCGAGTCCCGGAAGCTGGAAAGAGCTCCGGGAGCTCGCCGCCCGGATCTTCATGGTGCCTCTCGATCGTACGCGCCCCTTGTGGGAGATGACCTTCGTCGAAGGGCTCGACAACATTCCACAGGTTCCGCCGGGCTCGGTCGCCACGATCAACAAGATCCATCATGCGGCGATCGACGGCGTCTCCGGAGCCGACATGATGAGCGCGCTGCTCGACGTGACCAAAGAGCCACGGCGCTTCAGCCCGCCGCCGCCACGCGCGGTTCCTCCCGTTCCGAACGAGCTTCGGATCCTCGCCCACACGGCGCGCAAGATCATGGGCAAGCCCACGGAGATCAAAAAGGTCGCCGGCGAGGTGGCCGAGGCGGTGCGCGCCACGTCCCGCATTCGCGAAAAAGGAGTCGATGCGCCTCCCACCCCCATGTCCGCCCCCACGACGCCGATCAACCACACGATCACGGCGCAACGGGTCTGGAACACGGCGCTCTTGGAGCTCGATCGCGTCAAGGCCATTCGAAAGATCATGGGCTGCACGCTCAACGACGTCGTGGTCGCCATTTGTGCCGGCGCGCTTCGTCGCTACCTGGACGAGAAGGGCGCGCTCCCCGACGAGCCGCTGATCGCCATGGTGCCGATTTCCACACGCAGCGAGGACGAGCGCGGCCAGATGGGCAACAAGGTGTCGGCCATGCTGGTGGGTCTCGCCACCGACATTGCCGACCCGGTGGAGCGGCTCAGAGCCATCCAAGAGCACAGTAAGGGCGGCAAAGCATTCGAGCAGGCAGGCACCGGCCGCGTCTTCGTCGACCTCGCCGAGTTCATTCCATTCGGTCTGGCCAACCGCGTGCTGCGGCTTTATTCGCGCTTTCGCTTGTCCGAGATGCACAAGCCGATCTTCAACGTGGTCATCACCAACGTCCCAGGTCCGCAGACCGATCTCTACATGGCCGGTCACAAGCTGCTCGCCACGATGGGCATGGCGCCGCTCGTCGACGGCATGGGGCTGCTGATCACGGTTCTCAGCTACAACGGGATTCTTTCGATGAGCCCCGTGTCGTCTCCTGCCGTGATGCCCGATTTGGACGCTTTCGCACGCTACCTGCGCGAGTCCGCAAACGAGCTCGAGGCGGCCGTTCTTCCACTTCGGCGGCCCGATGCCAAGCGCGACGAAGCGCATGCGCGCGCAGTCGCAGAGATCACCGACGCCTTCATCGACCAGATGCGCTCGACCCTAGAGCAGGCGCCGAAAGACCGATCGCTAGGCGAGGGGACCTTCCAGCTCCGCGTCACGGGGGACGGCGATCGGAGCTGGATGATCGACTTGCAAGACCGAAGCGTCACCGAAGGAAACGGACGTCCAGCCGACGCCACGCTCACGATCCGAGACGCGCACTTGGCCGAGATTCTCAAGGGCAAGCTCGACCCCCAGATCGCCTTCGTTCAGGGGAAGCTCCGCGTCGACGGAGACGTGAGCAAGGCCATCGAGTTCGGCGCGCTGCTACCGAAGGTGGTCTCTTGAGTCTCAGCGCAGTGCGCTGAACCGCTGCGGGCCGGCAGCGCCCGGCAGCCGAGGACGAAGCTCGGGAAGCTGCTCGTGCGCGAGCCATTGGTAGACACCGTAGGTCTGCAGCACGCGTCGCGTATAGCGGCGTGTCTCGTCGTAGGGGATCTCTTCGATGAACACGTCGAGCGGCCGCTTCGAATCCTCTTGCAACCACCGGCGTACGGCGCCTTCACCTGCGTTGTATGCGGAGGGCACGAGGGCGGGGTTTTCTTGGAGGTGATCCCAGAGCCACGCCATGTACCGCGCGCCGATCTTGAGGTTGACCTCGGGCTTCTTGAGGGTGCGCGGGGTCGCCTTCTCTCCCACTTCGTCTGCAAAACGCTTGGCCGTCGGCATGATGAGCTGCACGAGGCCGTAGGCCTTGGCCCAGGACATCGCTTCCGGATCGAACGAGCTCTCCTCGCGCGCCACGGCCCGAACGAACGCAGCGGGGATTCCCTCGTCCTCGGCGATTCGTTCGATCAGCGGTGAAAAGGCTTGCGGATAGGTGGCATCCCAGATGAGCCGTCCTTCGCCCTTCGGCAGCAACCCCTCGAAATCCTCGAAGTGGGAGCGGATGACGCCGCTCAGCTTCGTTTCGGCACCCGCATGTTGGAGAAGCACGGCGCCTACCACCGCGAGCTCCGGGTTCACGTTGGAGCCAACCATGCGAAGCGACGTCATCTCGGCCGAGGCGTACGTGATCTCGTTCACCGCCAACAGCTCGATCATGCGCGAGAAGGCGGGGTCGTCGAACTCTTCGCGCCACGCAAAGACCATTCGGGTCTCTTCTCCATCCGAACGCATGTCTTGGAGGATCGCTTTGGCCCGCTCCGGAACGATTTCCGCGATGCGCCACAGAGCCTGCTGCGCGTAGTATCGAAGCGGCCATCGTTTGACGATCTCGGCATAGGCCTCTACCGCATCGATGCGCCGGCCCATCTCGAACAGCGTCCGTGCGCGCCAGTAGTTGGCGCGGCCGGTAATCCCTTCTTCTTGCTCGTCGGCGCGGCGCTCGACGAGGTCGTCGAATCGCTCGAAGGCAGCGCGGTAGTCACCGGCTCGGAGCTCGATCCAACCGAGCTTGAACAGGGCGCGCGGCCACATGTCGCCATCCGGATATCGCCTCGGAATCGACGCAAGCCGGGCGCGTGCTTGTTGGACTTGACCGTTTTCGAGCTCGGCCAGCGCCGCCCGATAGCTCGCGTCGTCCGCGAGGCGGTGCCCAGGCGCCTGCGCCTCGAGCTTTTCGAATTGTCGAATCGACTCGGTCCACTGCCCGATGCGGCCGTAGGCCCGGGCAGCGTGATACCTCGCCCACGCGCCGGTTTCGATGCTCAGGGGTCTGGTGCAATGATCGGCGACCTCCCGCATCACCGGAGCCCCCCGCGTTCGCTCGCGGTCTTGTAGGAGCGCCCGTCCTTGTTGGTAGCGCGCCTTGCACCAAACGTTGCTGCCGGTCTTGAGGTAGTTGACGAGCTTGCCGAAGAGCCGCTCGGCCTCGCGGTAACGCTTGGCGTCGTAGAGCGCCTCGGCCTTGTCGAGGCTCTGCTGCATCCGCGGTTTGACCGATTGTGTCGACGCAGACGCCGTGAGCTTCCCGTCGGCCTCGATCGCGAGCTGCGCCTCGCTCCGGCCGGAACGCTCGATGCGCGCCTTGATCGACCGAGCTTGCCCACCGCCGGCCCAGTCACCGGTGAGGGCTCGCGCGATTTGAGCCGCCGTGGAGGGGTCCTTGCGTTCGAGCAGCGACGCACGCTTGAGCTTCGCCCACGGCGCAAGCGGATGGTTGAAGGTGCTCAGAGTCTCCAAGTGCGCGAGCGCGACGTGCTGATAGCCGTCCTGCAGGGCCGCGGCGGCAGCCAACCAGTGAAGTCGCCCCTTGTCGCGGGCGCCGGCGCTCGGGAGCGCGGCTTCGGCGACCTCGCGGGCTTTGCCTGGGTTGCCCTTGTCGAGTTGCCGCCGAACCTGCATCACGGTCGACTTGTCGGACAACGCCACGACGACCGGGTCGAGCACCTTCGGGGGCGGCGCGGGGGCCGCGGATGCCGAAGCCGTCGGCGCAGCGGGCTCCGGATCGCCCGACGGCGGCCACACTTCGCGTCGTACGTTTTGCTGCTGATGACAGGCTACCAGCAGCCCGATGCACGTGGCGAAGGGCCAAATCCGCTTCATCTGAGGAACCCTAGTGAGTCCTCAGACCGCGGGCAAGTTCGCTAACCGGCCACGCGTTCGCCGCGTCTCCGGCCGCGTGATAAGGACATGCCTCGTGAGCTACAGCCTGCAGATCGGCATCCGGTACCTACGCTCGAAGAAACGAGCGACGGTCTCGATGATCACCTTGATCTCCATCGTGGGCGTCGCCCTCGGGGTTGCAGCGTTATTGGCGGTGCTTTCCATCACCACGGGATTCGAGCAGGCATTCCGCGACAAAGTGCTCGGCGTCAATGCCCATGTCTTGATCTTGAAATACGGTCGCGAGTTCCGGGACTATCGGGATGTCTTGGCCACCGTAGGCGAGATGCCCGAGGTGGCTGGCGTTGCGCCTTTCTCGATCGACGAGATGATGCTCACCAAGGGGGAGCGCCGTGGGGTAGTCCTGGTCAAAGGCGTTACCCCGGACGGCGTCCGGACGGTGCTCGACCTGCCTCACCAGATGGTCGCTGGCACCCTCGAAGGCCTACGGCGCCCGGGCGTCGCGCCAACCGGCAACGCAGCCCCCAAGCCTGCCGACGACTGGCAGTGGCTTCGCGACCTGCGCGACGCGGGCGGCGAGGTTCCCCCGCCAACGACCGCCCCACGGGAGGAGCCGGCCGCGGCCGATGCCGCCGAGGAGCCCGCCCGACGCAAGACCTTCTGGGAAGAGGAAAAGGAGCGCCGAGCGGCGCAGCGGGAAGCAGCGCGAAAGTCGAGGCGACGAGACATTGGCAAGGTCGCGCAGCCGAGCGAGATCGAAGCGATGCTGGCCGGTCTCGGCGAGGACGAGCTCGCGCTTCCGGACGACCCGGCCTTCGAAGCGGGTCTCTCGCAGGGCGAGGCGCGGGAGCCCGTCGAGACCCTGCCCGGCATCATCGTCGGAAAGACCCTCGCCGAGGATCTCGGCCTCGAGATCGGCGACCGCGTCACGCTGATCTCGCCGCTCGCCGCGCTGGGGCTGGCGCTCGAGCCCGGCGGCAACGCGACCCGGTCGCGCGAGTTCCGGCTGATCGGCATCTTTCAGGCTGGATTTCAGGAGTACGATTCCGGCCTCGTTTACACCGACCTATACGAGGCGCAGCGCCTTTTCGACGAGGGCGACAACGTCACCGGCGTCGAGCTGCGCGTCCACGACTTGGACACGTCGTACGAGCTCGCCCGCCGCATCGAACAAGACCTCGGGGGCGCGTACCACAGCCTCGATTGGTCGGAGCTCAACCGCAACCTGTTCACCGCCCTCGAGGTGCAAAAGATCGCGCTCACCCTCGTCATCGCCACCATCATCTTCGTGGCTGCGTTCAACGTGATTGCGACGCTGATCATGATCGTGCTCGAAAAGAAGCGTGAGATCGCGATTCTCAAAGCGATGGGCGCCACCGACGCCACGGTGCTCGGTGTCTTCATGGTGCAGGGCGTGGTCGTCGGGGTCATCGGCACGCTGGTCGGCGTGGTGGTAGGCGGCGGGCTCGTCACCTATCTCGACCGGATCCGTTTTCCGCTCGATCCGAAGGTGTACCTCATCGATCACCTTCCGGTCGTGCTCAACCCTTCGGTCTTCGCCGTGACCATCGCGATCGCGCTCTTGATCTGCACGTTATCGACGATTGCGCCTTCCTGGTGGGCCGCTCGCATGCTGCCGGTCGAGGGTCTTCGCTACGAATAAAGGCGGCCCCGTGTCGGGTTCGTCGTGGTAGGCTCGGCGACCATGATGCGCGGTTGGCATTGGGTCGTCCTTGGGTGCGGGCTTGCACCGTGGGTGCTTGGTTGTGGCGACGATGCAGCGCAGAGCTCGTCGGTGAGTGCGAGTCTCGGCTGCACGGACGGAACGCTCGATGCGAGCGTGACGCACGTGGACCTCGAATTCGATGGCGAGATGAGGAGCTACGAGCTTCACGTCCCACCGAGTTACGACGGGACGACGCCTCTGCCGCTCGTGTTGAGCTTCCACGGGTTCACGTCGACCGGTTTGGAGCAACAGGAAAGCACCGAGATGAACCCCCTCGCCGACCGGGAAGGGTTCCTCGTCGCTTATCCGAACGGGCTCTACAACTCCTGGAATGCCGGGAGTTGCTGTGGGCTATCGGCCGAGATGAACGTCGACGACGTCGGGTTTACCCGTGCGCTCCTAGAAGACCTCGGCGCCCGCGGCTGCATCGACGAGCTCCGCGTGTATACGACCGGCATGTCGAATGGCGGGTTCTTTTCACATCGTCTGGCCTGTGAAGCCGCCGACGTGATCGCCGCGGCGGCTCCGGTCGCCGCCGTCATGGGCGTCGACGGCGTCACGTGCACGCCTGCAAGGCCGATTCCGATCCTCGCGCTCAACGGCACGGGCGATCCTTTGGTCCTCTACGACGGCGGAGGCCCCAACGCCTCACCGAGTGTCGCCGAAAGCACGGCCGGCTGGCTCGAGCGAAACGGCTGCACCGGGGAGCCGTTCGTCTCTTACCAAAACGGAGATGCGACCTGCGAGACGGTCGACCAATGCGACGGCGGCGCCAGCGTCACCCTCTGCACCATCGAAGACGGCGGTCACTGCTGGCCGGGCTACCCCTGCCGTCTCGACGGCCTCGGCGAAAGCACGACCGACATCGACGCCAACGAGGCGATGTGGGAGCTCTTCGCGCGCACCTCGCTACCCCAGTAAAAAGCCTGCAAACCGGTTTTCCCAGGGTCCGGTCGGCCCACCGCCAGGACTTGACGCACCGGGCCGAGCGAGCTACCAAAGGCGTCCTTTTGCGGGAATAACTCAGTGGTAGAGTGCAACCTTGCCAAGGTTGAAGTCGTGGGTTCGAATCCCATTTCCCGCTCTAAGATTGGTCAGTCGTTACGGGTAGTTTCACGTCGGCTTCTCTCAATCCCCGCATGTTGCGCTCTAGAATCTGAAGCCGCCCGGGATTGGGGAGAGCTTGTGCGCTCGATACGGATCGATGCCGCGCTTGCGCCATCTGAGCTCCTTGATGTGAACGACCGTCGCCCAAATGTGAAATGGGAGCAAGATCCCGTTGGTTACGACCAGAGTAATCCCCGCACCAACGGCTCCCGCGGCGCCGATACCCTCCGCCGGGATTGCGATGAGGGCGATGCCGATCCCAAACACGCTCGCACGAGCGGCGCTGTCGATGACCGAAAAGGCCGTGCCGATCCGCGCTGTCCTCGCATTCATGCGGTCATCGACGTCATCAAGGCGGGCAGTGAGCTCGGCACCGGCCTCCACGATCCAAGCTAGATTCATGCCGAACAAGGCGGTGTAGGCCGACGCTAGTCCGAGAGAAATGTTTCGCTCACTCCTCGAGTCGCGGTCTGCAGCATCTGCGAACAGTACGCCGCCAGCGATCGCGAACAAGACTGCGTCGGGCGCGGCGACCGAAAGCGAGAGGCGAGGCGCTCGGAGGCGAGGCGGCGGCTCAGCGTGCGCTTTACGCACGAAGCCGAGCAGACCGCCCGCGCACAGGATCATCGCGACGGCATGAAGCCGTAAACGTGGCGCGATGAGGCAACTCACATGCGGAACGGTATCAAACGTGCCTCCGAAAGTAATCACGCAAAGATATCTTTGCTTTGTCCAACCGTTGGTAAAGCACCCTTTCTTAGAGATCTATCGCGGACCTCTTCCCGATGCGTTGGCGCTTCGGCGTCGAGCTACTTGGGACGAGTCGGTGCAGCGGTAGGCACCCCCCACCCGCTACTCAGCGCTGGAAGTCTGGTCGGTGAGCCGTTCGTACTCGGCACGGCTGACGGTGCGGGCCTCGGCACAGTCCTTATCGTCCGCCGGACAGTAGTAGATGCCTTTGACCTTGCCGGTGTAGTAGCCCTGGCGGGCGTACCACACTTCGCCACCAGGTCCGGACGCGGTGCCACGAATGATGGTGCAACCCCCGAGCGTGAGGGCGAGAAGTGATGCGACGAATAGCGTTCGAATGATCTGCATGGCGAGCCTCAATGCTTTGCGACCTGGGTGCAAACCGGTTCGTTGGTTTCGGCGACCTGACAGACGTACGCGTCCTTCGTGCTGAACACGTGGGCGCTGCCGTCCGGTGAAGCCTTGACGGAAGACGCGACGAAAAACTGTCCGCATCCGACGCACTGAAACAAGACCGCCAGAGCGCCTGCAAACGCGAGCTTGGGCATTCGATACCTCCTCGGGAGCTTCGCGTGGCCCCACTGCCTCATTGAGTACCCAGGCGTGGCTTCACGTAAAGTTTCCGACCGAGCTCAACTGGGCTCGCTCCAAAGCGGACACGAAGCCGCTCCCCAAGCTCAACACTGCAGGCGTCTTACGGCCTACACCGCGACAGAGCGCATCTCCCCTGTGGTTTGTCTAGTTGAGAAGCTCGTCGAGGATGGCCTGTACGAGAGGATTGGAGTGCGTTGGGGTTTCGCAAAAGAAGACCGGTAGCATGAGTCGAGCCTGACTCCCGCTCCGTTCTCTGAAATCTGGTGGATCGTAGAGAGAGTAGCGATAGATCCACATGTAGTAGAGGACGCTCTGCGCGTAGCCGCTTCCGCCCTCGAGCGTCGTATCCCTTGGTCGACCGTTGCAGTTGACGTGACCAGGGTCGTCCGGCTCGCTGTGCCTCGCTTCGTGCATGATCAGAGAAAGTGGGGCGAGATACTCCTGCAGCGGAGTATCGGGCAGGGGCTCTTTACACGCTTCCGGATCGTCGGTCGGTTGGTAGCGTCTATCCCAAACGCTCATGGTGCGGCTGAACAGAATGGTTCCTCCGCCACCCAAGTTTAAGCGGCATTCCAGGCTCAAGTTGAGCGCGTGAACATGAGCTCTCAAGTGCTCATATAGGGTCGCCCCGTTCGTGAATGGTAAGGGCTCGGCGAAGCGCTGGTGGCGAAGCACATCCAGCCTCGCGATCACGACGAGCTCAGTGGGGTCTGTGGACGATTGGTCGAATGCCAAGCTCTGGTAGGGGAACCAATCCTCGTCGATGCCGGTTCCGCTGATCTGGTTGATCGTGAAGTCGTTGCGTATTCGTTCGATTTCGCCCCAAGCCGGGGCAGCCTCGTAAAAAGTGCCGAGGTCCGAAAATACTCGAACTCGCGTGGTTGCCGCGGCGCCGTAACCAACGACCGTGATGTCGTGGTCGCCAACGGTGAGCGGACCCGCCGTCAGGCTCGCCCCGGAACCCAGCGGGCCGTCGAGACTCGAGGTCCACACCAGATCCGTCGCCTCCTGATTGCCTTCGCCGACGACACGAGCATCGAAGCGGAGGGTTTCGCCGCTGATGAAGCGCTCGTCAGGCATGGGGCTTTCGATCGCAATGGCCGTTGCGCTGCGTTGGAGGTTGAGCTCGTAGTGATCCAAAGCCCCTTCGGGGACCTTCACAGAGACGCGCAATGTCGTAGAGCCGAACGGAATGTTCAGGTTGGCCTGGCCGCCCCCGATTCCGAGGATCCCACCGCCGATGAAACCATCCGGCGCCCTGAGATTGTATGTGACTTTGGCGGCGGGATCGCTCGAGGCGGCGCTCAGCGCCGCGGCGCCGAGATCCGAGATCACGTTCACCTCGTAGTTGCGCACCGCCCCGTCAAAGGCGATTTGCTCACGACCATCGACCTCCAAGCTCAGCGACAGAAGCTGCGTGTCGCCCGACGTTTCGCAGGTGAGCTCTCCAGTTTGCAGGAGGCCGGGGGAAAGCATGATCCCAAATGCCATTCCCGCCTGAACAAGTCCTGCTGAGCGCATCCAGGCCGTCACGAGTCCGAAAGTAATGTGCGTGGCCAGATAGGTAAAGCTTCAACGTGGAAGGTTTCCTCTACGCGTCGTGGCCGAAGGTCGACTAGCGTTCGCCAACCCGGAGACCGCTGTCGTGACACCGCCGCTCATCCACGCCGTTTTCGGGGTGGTCCCGAAGCCGCTCCCCAAGCTCGACGCTTTCAGCACCTTACGGTCGCGGGCCGCGCAAGGCGTTCTCCGCAAAGGTGTAGCCCGTCGGCGTCTCTCTCCAAGGACCGGCTTCATAACCGGGGGCGCGGACGCCAAGCCCCAGACGCAGCAAGGCGGCTCCGAGCGGCAAGGCCATTTTGGGCGAAAGGAAGAGCGTCTTTGGTTTCTCGCCGGTCATTGCAGCGCCGAACCGATCCATGAAGCCCGCCCCATGTCGTGCTGCGGCCACGGGAACGGTATCAAGCAGCATGGGGAAGCGACGAATCGTGCGGGCGGCTGCGGCGGATACGCGGAAGTCACGTCCAAAAGCACGCATCCAGCCTCGCTGATAAGAGGCGAGATTCCTCTCCGAGAGATCTCCTGCGTCGAGCGCGTCGTTCAAGACGCGCGCGGCGATCTTGGCAGCCACCATCGCCGTGTGAATTCCTTCCCCCGTCAGCGGGTCGGTCTGGCCTGCAGCGTCGCCCAACACCAAGAAAGCCTCCCCGTAAGTCTTCGCTTCGCCCCCTACACGCAGGGGTGAAATCCCCGGCGGTTCAAGCGGCTCCGCGCGCGCGCCGAGCACCTCTCGCACGAATGGATCACGACTCACGTGGCTCTGCAGCAACGACTTGAGCTGAGAAGGGGGCGTCGTTCCGCCCGGCAGAACGTAGCAACCGAGATCGATGTCGCCATTGGAGTGTCGAAAGAAGGCTACGTAGCCGGGGACCACGTATTTCGGATACAAGAGCACACCATCGCTGACGAAGTCGTGGGTGCCGCCCTTGATGTACTGTCGGCTCGCTGCGCTGTTCGATCCAGTGGTCACGACTCCGAGTGCGCGCGCGATTTTGCTCTTCGCACCGTCGGCAGCGATGAGGCATCGACCGCGGAATTGCCTGCCGTCCTTGCAGCGAACGGTCCACTTGGTGTGACGGGTGGCTTGCACCACCGACGCATTTTCGAACAGCATCGCCCCCGCGGTCTGTGCAGCGCTTGCGATTCTTTCGTCACACACGATTCTGCGAATCGCCGCAACGGGCGGCGCCTCCGGACGTCGTCCTTCGTCGGGGCTCACGAAGCTGCGGCCGGACGGGGAGACCATACCGCCCGACCGCACCCACTGAACGGCCCCTTCGGCCTCGAGCTCCGGTAGCACACCCATTTCATCGAGGATCTCCAGCGCTGGCTGGCACCAGGCGTCGCCGCAGCGTTTGTCTCGAGGAAAGGTTTCCTTTTCGAGGAGCGCAACTCGCTTGCCGGCCTTCGCGAGGAAGTGGGCCGCTGTTGCGCCTGCGGGGCCGGCGCCTGCGATGAGCACGTCGAAGGCTCGGTCGTCTGCCGTCATGACGCCCGCTCTACGATGCGTCGCTCGTTACCGCCAGCGATTCCGCGCCAAACGACGGTAGCTAGTTCTCGATGCGGACGTCGCGGAAGCGGAAGTAGAGCTCGTCGTAGTAGATGAAGAAGCCGCTGGCGAAGTCGACTTCGACCTTGAGTCGTGTGGAATAGCCGCCGTCCGCTCCGGCATAGATTCCCGTGCCGCCGAGCACCACGCCCTCGGCTCCGCCGAGAAGGACTTGGTCACCGGCCTTGGGAATGACGACGGTGGGATCGGCGAAGGCGCCGCCCGGGTGTCCGCCATCCTGGCTGAGCGTGTAGAGCTGGCCGTCGTGTAGATCGTAGAGAATGAACTCCTTGAAGACCACCGAGACACCATCGGCGCTGCCTCCAAACTCCTTGCCCCAGGCATAAATGTAGCCCAATGATTCGGTCTTCTTCGCGTCGAAGACCGCGAGCTTCACCGTCGGCACGCATGTGGGCTGGCCGGCGGGCACATCGTTGCACCAGTCGACGAAGCTGAAGCCATTGATGTCTGCGGGTATGTCTGCGATCGGAAAGTCGTTGGGTGCGGAAAAGCCTTCGGCAACGATGATCGAACCATCGCCGAGGGTTGCTGGTGGCTTCGCTTCACTGTGTTGAGCAAAAAGAAACAAGGCTACGAAAATCACGCTCAGGGTCACTTTGTTCATCGGTTGATTTCTCCAGGTTCGAAACATTTGCGGCGACACTAACGGAACGGGTACGCAGTGTCTGCAAAAAAACCTGATGATACGAACAGGAAACAAAGGAGACTGCCCGATCGCGATTAAGCAGCCAGCACGACACGGAACGTCACATCGAGTTTCCAGAATGATCCTGAGGCTTCATCGCTTTCTACGTGCTCGGCGAGCGGCGACGTGTTGAAACCAGATGCCGACGCGCTCGCCGAGTGTTCCCGGTGGAGGGACAGCGCCGATCTGGCTCGCTAGCACGAGCCTATCGAGCACCACGACGTGCCGCGAAAGTAAGTTGCGCTCGAAACGAGAAAACTCCGCGGTCTCGAACTCGACCGGTCCATTGGTGGGAGCGTACCCGGGAGGTGTCAGCGGCCCAGTCATGGTTCCGGTGATCCGTAGGCGAACCGCAATACCCGTGCGATCGAGCGACAGGAACGGACCGTCGATCAGCGTGACCCTCACGTCGGGAAGTGCCCGGAACATGCTATCGCGATGGAATTCGTAGACGGCATCGCGCCCTCGCAGGGGCTTCGGCGCCGCAGGATCTTCCCACAGGACGTCCTCCGTACAGAGCGCCGCCACGGCCGCGGCATCATGAGCGTTCACCGACGCGTAGAGACGTTCGAGGAAATCGTGCACGAAGCGCTCGTCGAGCGAATCCTCCATCAGCGCACCTCGCAAATGACTTCTTCGACCGGCCGCCGCAGCGTTCGCGGCATGTCGGGGCCCCGGCCGATACGGACGACGAGATCGGGCCGTCGGCTTCCGATGCCTAGGAATGTGGCGAACTGCGAACGTAGGCGCGGCACCTCGACGGGTTGGTTGATGAACGCCGTGCGTAGGCCCAAGGCAGCCGCCTGCAGAGCGAGGCGCTCGTAGCACCGACCCGCCTCGATCCAGTGACGTTCGTCATCGACTTCCGACGAAAAGATCGCAATCACCGGAGAGCTTCGAATGTGTGCGGTGTCCTTGCGGTTCTGGGTCTTCGCAGAGAACGCGAAGCGCATGAACAGCTTCCCGACCCAGCGAGGGACGTCGGGACTACCCATGACCGGGCCGTAGAGACCGTCCCCCGTCCGTAACGCATCACGAGCGTTGAATCGGATCCACGATTGAAGCTCCTCCGCCCACTCGGGGTCGGCAAATTGGGCCGTGTTGCCCTCGGCGACATACTCGGCAACTTGCTCTCTTTGCTTGCGGTCCGACAGAAACAAGACCGACACGCCGCTGCCGCGTCCAGCTTCCTCGAGCAGACGGAGCTGGCTAGCGGAAAGAGCCGTGCCGTCGTATTCGGAACGAGTGCATTGGCGGCTCGGAATTGCTTCGAACAGGGCCGAGCGGTACGGGGCCGCCGCTTCGAGGTTTGCCCGTAGGGCTTGCTCGGCCGGGTCGTAGGACAGCTCGCCCCGAAAACCCGCGGCCTGGGCGGCCAGAAGAAGGTTCTCGGCAGCGCAGCCCAAGCTTGCAAACAGATGATGATCGTCCGGATCTACGGCGGGGCAACGCCGCGACGAGTCTGGGAGGATCGTGATGGATTGTGGTTGCAGCTTGAACTTCCAAGGCTGCGTATTGTGGCTCGAAGCAGCGAGCGTTGCGTACCGCACCAGATTCACGAAGTCACGCTCGGCGTGGCCGAGATCGTAGTGCCGGCGGCTCTCTCGTACTGCGGCTGAGTAACTCATGTCGCTCCTCTTTGATCATTGACACCATCGTGAGTGAATAGGGTCATTCGGTCGTCGGCCCGTAGAGCGGGCCGGTCGGGCGCATCGAATGCGCCGTTCGCCCTGAACCTGCAGATCATGCGCGTGCAGGGTGAGGCTCGCAGCCAAACCCTCAGCGCATACTCTGGCACGCCTGATGCACATCGCACTGGGAGCCAGCCTCTCGAGGCTCGTGGAACAGGAGGTCACGATGAAAACATGGGGCCACGTATTGGTGGCGCTGGTACTCCTGACGCCCACCGCGTCGGGGTGCGGTGGCGAAAATGGCGATCAAGACCCCCAGAATCTCATGGGTACGTGGCGGACCGCCACACTTCACGTGCTGAGTCAGACGACGAACTGCCCCGGCGAAATCCAAGTGTCCGAAGACATCTCCGTGAGTTGCGCGACGGGGACCCTCACGTTCCAAGAAGACGGGTCTGTCGTCCAAGTGGAGACCACCGACGAATACGGAGATCCTTATGACTGGAGGGCGGAAGGGACGTGGTCCACCAGCGGGGAGATTCTGACGGTGACGATCACCGAGGAAGGCCCGGACGCGGAACATCTCCAACCCATCGATCCGCCCGATGTCTTTCCTTGGATGTGGAGCGTCTCGGGAGACACCCTCACCCTCGGCTGGACGGCGTTCGGGCTCACCGCCGAGGCCACTTTCGTGTATGAAGAGTAGCAACTGACGTGATATCAGGCCTGAGCCAGATCTCTGAGTCCATTCGGACGCTGGGGGAACGAACGGGCCAAACGAGAGGTCTACTGCATGAATTGGTATCGGCTCAGGACTGCGCTCGTCGGGCTGAAGCGGTTGGCAGAGCTCAGCGACGAGGACAAGCAAGCGTGCATCGACGCTTACAAGTTCTTTCAAAGAATGCAGGATGGCGAGCAGACCGAGACCGAGGATGAAACCAAGGCCGTCGCCGATTACTACAAGGTGCTGAACAACCTTCTGTCGGTGTTCGATCTCGAAAAGCTCTACATCCCACCGCAGCTAGACGAATCTCAAGGGCTCTACGGGAATCAGCTCTTGTGCGAGCAGGCCGTGTTGAAGGAGCTGATGCTGAGAGACCCCGGGAAGTCGCATCTCTTGGACATGGGATGCGGGAGGGGGAGGATCTCGCACCACTTCGCCACGCTGACGGGCGGTCACGTCTCCGGATACAACATCGATCCCAATCAGATCGAGAATGCAATTGACTGGGCAGCCGAATGCGGAATGAGCGACCGCCTTCATTTCGAGATCGGCAACCACCACGAGCCGCTCGAGTACGACGCCGAGACCTTCGATGGATGCTTTTCCTTTCAAGCGGTCTGGCCGTTCTTCAAGAAAGAAGAGCTCGATGCCCACGCGGACGAGATGTACCGCGTGTTGAAGCCCGGAGCGCGATACGCTTGCTCCGAGTATCTACTGACACCTCATTTCGACTGGAACGACGAAGAGCATGTGCGCCTACACAGGGCATATCTGCCGACGCTTGCCGCGACTCAATCGATGTATCCCGCCGATGTTTGCGCCGCCCTCCAAAGAGCGGGCTTTACAATCGTCGTTTCAGCTCCTTCCAAAGGCCCGGCCTGGCCGATCTGCGAGCAAAAAAGAGATGTGATCCTCTGGGGACGAAAGGTCATCAGGGCGCTCGAAGCAGCTCGCATCGTGCCCCCCTGGGTCGAAGAGTCGCTCGACCTTCTTCAAAGTGGCGGCCAGGCGTGGACGGATGCGGAAAAGGCCAAGATCGCCGATCTGAACTGGAGAATCGTCGCGGAGAAGCCGCTGGCGTGACACATACGCTCAGACCGAGTCGCCGTGTGTTTCCGCGATCCGGGTGCGCAGCGCGCGGACTGCGCGGCCTGCGGCTCGCTCGTTCTCACGACTGAACACCGAGGAAGGGAGCGGCAGGTCCGGATCGACGTAGATGCTGAAGTCGATCTCGGTAGCCGCGCCGCCCTGAACCGGGGTGAGCTTGAAGCTGGCGTTGAATGCGTTGATGTTGCCGTCGAGAAGCCGTCCTTCGACCACGCGGGATCCTCCGTCTTGCGGGACCTCCGCCAGATTGAGCTGGCCGTAGAGTGTGTAGACACCCTTTGCGACGCTCACCTCCATGTAGACCATCGCGCGGTTGCCCCGCTGCGCGAGCACCTTCGATCGCGTGAAGTTCGGCATGAACTGCACGTAGTTGGCGTAGTCGACGATGATGGGGAGCACCTCGTCGATCGGCTTGTCGACGACGATGACCGCTCGGCCGGAGGCGATGCTCGAGCCGTCCACGGGAACCTGTGACGTGAAGATCCCGCCGTTCTCCTCGTGCGCCTCTACGGCGGAGGCGTGACCCGGAAGCCCGCCAAGGACCCATGCAGGAAGAAGCGCGGCGGTCAGAATCCCGCTCAGGGTCGCGCTTCGGATGGTTTTGAGAGTTTGTTCCACGGCTCGTCTCCTCGGGCTCGTTGGGGACAGTCAGGACTTGCCTACCGGCCCATTACCCTTTACACTGCACAGTGTAGTTTCCCTCCTCGCGGGGTCAAGAGAAAAATGCACTGCACAGTGTAGTTTTGGTCTAAGTCAATGGAAATACAGCAAGAATCACGCATTAGCGCAAAGAGGCAGGCCATTTTGGATGCCGCCACCACCGCCTTTCGGGATGAGGGCTTTGATTGCACCAGCATGGACCGCATCGCGGAGCTGGCCGGGGCCTCGAAGCGGACGGTCTACAACCACTTCGAGAGCAAAGAGGCCCTCTTCCAGGCCGTAGTAGGCAGGCTCTTCGATCAGGGGGCCGCCCTCGAGCAAGTGGTGTGGGATCCCGACCGTCCGCTCGAGCACCAGCTCGCGGATTTCGCACGCACCAAGATGCTGCGCTCGGAAGATCCAGCGTCGCTCTGTCTGATGCGCGTCGCGCTCGGCGTGTTCATCAAACACCCCGAGCTCGTCCAAGCCGTCATGGCGCGCTCAGCGGCCGAGCAGCGCACGCTGGTCCGCTGGCTTCGCAGCGCGGTGGAGGCAGGCAGGCTCGACGTTCCCGACGCGGAGCTCGCTGCAAGCGTATTTTGGGCGATGGCGGGTGGCGCGTTTTTCTGGCCGCAGCTCATCGAAGGGCGTCTGGACGAGGAAAGACGCGATGCGCTGATGCGAGAGGTCGTGGACACGTTCCTGGCCCGCTATCGTCCCGCCCAAAACTGATCTGTCGTTCTAGCGTGTTCTTCAATACCCTCGGGCCAAGGGAAGAGCATGCCATCGTGTGAACACAAGACCGCTCTGGTGACCGGCGCGAGCCGAGGGATCGGCGCCGCCATCGCGCAGCGCTTGGCGGCCGAAGGGGCGTCGGTCGTCGTGACCGCTTCGCAGCTCGGTCCCAAACCGAACTACACCGGCAGCCTCGAGGAAACGGTCTCCCGCATCGAGCAGGCTGGAGGTCGCGCAGCCGCCGTCGCGTGCGATCTGAGCGACGGCGAGGCCCGCGCCAACTTGGTAGAGCGCGCGTCCGAGGCCATCGGCGCACCGATCGACATCCTGGTCAACAACGCCGCGGCAGCATCCTTTGCGAATGCCAGCGTATCGGAGCTGACCTCGAGGCGCTGGACGTTCGAGGTCAATTTCCACGCACCGATGGATTTGATCCGAGGAGCCCTGCCGTCGATGAGAAAGCGCAAAGAGGGTTGGATTCTCAACATTTCGAGTGCGACTTCTTCGCAACCCGCAGTTCCCTACGTCGGGCCGCGCGCCATGATCGACGCGCTCACCATCTATGGCGCGAGCAAGGCAGCACTCGAGCGCGCGACCACCGGTCTTGCATGCGAGCTCAGCGGTTCCGGCGTCCGGGTGAATGCGCTGGCGCCGACGGCAATGGTGCTCACGCAGGATGCCGCAGCGTTCGCGGGCGCGCTCGCAGCGACCCACCCGGAGCAAGTCGAGAGCATGGAGACCATGGTCGAAGCCGCCGTCGCGCTCTGCCATCGATCGCTGACGGGCCTCACCATCCTGTCACGCGACCTGCTGCACCTCCTCCAGCAGCCCGTTCACAGCTTGGACGGGCGAGACGTGCTTTCCGATGCGTTCAGCGTCGAAGGACGCGGGTAGTCCGGGAGGGCGCTCTGTATTTCGATTTCACGCTGTACCGGCTGATGCTCCGCCTGGCATGGAGCGAGCCGCGTCTGCGCCCGAGGCTGACAGCGCTCTTCGTCGCCCTGGTATTCATTCCGCTCTATTCCGGGGTCACGGCGGCCTTTTATCTGCTCGACGAGCTTTCGCCGTCGCTCCGCCGGGTCCGCATCGAAAAGCCCGTGTTCGTCGTCGGTCATGCGCGTAGCGGCACCACCTTGCTCCACCGGCTGATGGTGAGCGATTCAGAGCATTTCAGTTTTTTTCTGTTGTACGAGCTACTGTTCCCATCGCTCTTGCAAAAGCGCATCTTGCGGTCCATCGGCGCGATCGACCGCAAGCTCTTTCGTTCGTTCTTCACGCAAAAACTGATCGCGGCCGAGGATGAGGCGCTCGAAGGCGCTCGCGACATGCATCATCTCGGGCTCTTCGTACCCGAAGAAGATGATTTCGTGCTCACCGCATCGTGCGTCTCGAGCACGTGGGTTGCATTGTTTCCGGGGATGCCGGAGTTCGACGTGTACTACGTCGACGACTGGCCGGAGAAACGGCGCCGCCGGGTGATGCGTGCGTATGCCGACGGAGTGAGGCGCCAGCTTTGCCTTTCGGGTCCGCACAAGATCCACTGCAGCAAGAACCCGTCGTACTCGGGGCGGATCGAAAGCCTTATCGAGCAGTTTCCGGACGCCAGGTTCGTCGTGATGATGCGCGACCCGCGCGAAGCAATTCCGAGCTTGCTCAAGATGCTGCAAAAGACTTGGTATTCGCAGGGATGGAGCGAGGCACGCATCGAACGGAGCATCGAGGCGCTGATCGCCAACTCGGTGCACACGTACCTCTACCCGCTCGAGGTGCTCGACCGGCATCCGGAGACGAAATGGACCGTCGTCGACTACCGCGAGCTCGTCTCCCACCCCAAAGCGACCGTGGAGGCGGTTTACGCTGCGCTCGACCTGGAAATGACGCCCGCGGTGGCCTCGGCGCTCGACGCGGAGCAACGGCGCGCTCGCGCACACCAATCGTCGCATGACTACGGGCTGGAGGAGTTCGGAATCGACGAGGAGCAGCTCAAGCGAGATCTTCGGCAGCTCTTCGATCGCTTTCACTGGGACACATCGCCCAAAGAGCAGCAGAGCTTGCACACGAGGAGCGAACATGGATGAGAGACCCGACCCCGAGGCCGCTGCCCTGCTGGACGACGCATGGTCCGAGTTGGTCCAAGGGCTCCACGAGGCGCGCGCCACGCTCAGCGACCCGGCGATCCATCCGCCGGTCGCAACCGACCGTAATCTCGCGGAGGGTCATCGGTACTTGCTTGGGCAGCTCTACCGGTTGATCGAGACCGAGCTGCAGCAAACGCCTGAATTTCCGTACTTTCAGAGACATCCCTGGACGATCTGCAAGTACACCATCGAGAATCCGGACAACCTCTATCTGTACGCGCCGATCGATTCCGAGGGTGCGTTTCGCATCGAGGGTCGTGCCTACGATCACGCGCACTGGCGAGGCGCTCGATCCTCGAGCGATCGGTTGGCTCCGCATTACGTGATTTTCGAGGCGCACTCGGTCGCGCCGGGCGACAGCGGCGCGCTCGACGAGCTGTGGGACGGCAGCCGGGTTCTCACGGGGTGGCTCGACTCGACGGAGATGCAAGTGAATGCCGACGGCTCGTTCGAGATCCTGCTCGCGCCGAGTCGACCGGACGACTACCAGGGAAACTTCATATCGACACTGCGGCAGGAGCCTGGGAAGCCGACCGTGGGTGCCACCAAGCTGTACGTGCGCGAGATCTTCGGCGACTGGGATCGCGAGCATTCGCTCGACATGCAAATCACGCGTGTCGGCAACGAGGGGAGGCATCCCGCGCCGCGGACTGCGGCGCAAACCGCTCAGGAGCTTCGCGACATCGGTCGCAAGCTCGCAGCAAACATTCGATTTTGGAATGCGTTTTATGGGTTCTTGTTGGACCCATTCGAAAAGGCGCCGCAGCGCGGTCCGTTCCATCTACGGCGAAACGAGATCCTCCAGCCGCGACAGGCAGGTCTGAGCACCGGCGGCGGCCAAGCGACGAACTTCTTCGGCGGCGGCTTGTTCGATCTCGGGCCGGACGAGGCGCTGATCGCCGAAGTGACGCTCGTCGAGGAGCCGGTCTACGTCGGTATGCACCTCACCGACTACTGGGGCCAGTCTTTCGACTACGCGAACCGGATTACCAGCATCAATCGGGAACAAGCCCATCGCGACGACGACGGCCGGATCCGCTACGTCATCGCACATCGAGATCCAGGCGCTCCCAACTGGCTCGACACCATGGAGCATCCCTCCGGGTACATCACGCTTCGCACGACGTTTCCGACGCCGCCGCCCCCGGATCGTCAACCGACGGTGTCTTGCCGCGTGGTGGCATTCGACGAGATCGGCGCTGCGCTCCCAAAGAGCACACCGCACGTGACGGAAGCACGACGTCGCAGCCAGATCGCCGCGCGTCAACGTCACGTCGCGCGCCGCTACCGCCAGTATTGAGCGACTCGCGGCTACCAGATGATCTCGACGTATTCTGCGGCTCCTCGAATGTCCTGCACTTCGAGCAGCGAGCCATCATCCAATTGCACGGTGCCTCGAAGCGCCCCGTGAACCTTCCATCTGGTGAGGGTGTAGATGCTCCCGAGGTTGATCGTCGTCGAATCATCGAAGTCAGGCGTCAACGTGAGGTCGATGCGGCCGTCGGTGCTGGTGAACCTCCAGGTCGAGAGCAGGTCGTTTAGGTCGTAGTCCCACTCGCTCCGACTGATCTTGTGCAAGACGCCGTCGACGATGACGGCGTCGGCGGTGCCCGGGGTATCGTCTCCGAAGACCGTGCCCAGGTTGATGCCGACCATGTGGCCGTCGGTCGTGCCTGCGAAGTGTCCCCACTCCCAGCGAACCTCGCTCGGCCATGCCCCCCGGCCCCAGTCGAGGACGCCAAAGGCGCTTCCTTCGGGAAGCTCGTATCGCGTGTCGCCCACTTGCACGTGGCCGGTCGCGGGCATGCTCACTCGCTTGTTCTCGTAAAAGAACTGACCCGGCTCGTCGAAACGGTGAACGACCGCGATGCTTTCCGTCGACCGGCTGTCGGCGAGCTCGAGATGAGCTTCCATCCGGTCGTCGGCGCCCTGCCGTCCCGACAGGACGGTAATCCTGCGCACGGTGTCCTCGAACCCGTACTCGATGCTGCCGTTGTCGGCCTCGAACCGAGTGTTCTCGAAAGGCGTCAGCGGAAAGTCGAGCGCCTCGGCATCGGCGAGGAACACCGCGCTGTGAATCTCGCCGGTCGCATAGTCCTCGAGCGTCAGGATGCCGAAGGAGAGCAACCGAAGATCGGCGAGCGTGAGGCCGATGGCGAAGTCCGGTGCGAAGACCGCGTAGTACTCCCACTCGCGAAGGCCGGGTAGGTGCTCGACTTGTACGAGGGACCGGTCGTACTGCATGAGAGGTCCGCGCGCCCATCCGTGGGCCGCCACGGTGCCATCCTCATGGAGCAGCGGTGTCTCGGTCGTGATCTCCCCCGGGGCGGACATCCCGCCGCCGTCCGACGTGCAGCCGTTGCACGCGAGGACGATGAGCAACGCAACTCCAAACCAGCGTCGGATTTCCATGCCGACACTCTGCCTCATCCACATCACGGGAGTCTCCTTCGCGTTGAAGCGCTAGCCGGCAGGCAGCATTGGAAGCGGAATCGCCAAAGCGCAATGAGTTCATAAATCGAGTAATTGCAAACGCTTACGAACAGTGTGACACAAAATTGCTTGCGCATGTATCACGTTGTGTCACAAAGCCAGCATGAGCGACGAGGACGACCCAAAGGACCGACGGGAAGGTCGTAAGGAGCGTGTGTTGCACACGCGAGTCCCTGCGGTCCTGGAGCAGGAGCTGAAGCGTGTGGCGAATGCCTGGCGTGTTCCCGTCTCCAATGTCGTCCGGGCCTTGCTGGAGGACGCCCTCGACACGATCGACATCGTCGGCGCAAAGGCCGAGGACGAGCTC
Source organism: Polyangiales bacterium (assembly GCA_035466435.1). GTDB lineage: Bacteria > Myxococcota_A > Polyangia > Polyangiales > Houyiibacteriaceae > SG8-38. Next base: position 33,869 of record DATIUW010000259.1, read on the forward strand.
CGCGGGGTAGCGGAGAAACTAGCCTCGGAGCGCCACCGGATTCGCCAGAAGTCGACAGCGGAGCGCAGTGAGCCTCCGACCTCGAGCGAGTCGCCGCCAACCGATCCGCTAGCCGGGGCGGTTGGCGTGACGCCGATCACCTTGGTTCACGACGCGGTGTGCGGCGTCACCGGGAGGACGCTTCCTGCTGGGTCGGAAGCCTACATGGTGTTGTTCGAGGACCCACGCCGCCAATTGATCACGGGCAGGGACGCCTTGCCCCAAGCATCGACATCCAACCAGGAGAAACCCAATGACTGAGAAATACAGAACACGAAGCAAAGTAGAAGAAAACGCCAACGCAGTGGTCGATCAGGCGACGAAGGTGGCGGGCTCAGCCGTCTCCCTCGGCCGCCAGGTCGTGGCGACCTGGCTCGGGGTTGCGCGCACTGCAACCGACGCAGCCGCCAAGACGCTTGCCAGCACCTCCAAGACGATCAGCACGATCGCGGAGTCCATGGGGAAGATCTCGAATCGCATCGACGACACCACGAAGAAAGCCTGATCTCTTGATTACGATCCAAGGCAACTCCTCGACGTATCGTTCGCCTGAAGCACACTCGTCCTTGCGCCATTGGCTCGGCGTCCTCGACGGCGTGCTTCGGGTGGTCGAGGAGACGGTCTGGCGTTTGCGGGGCCAGACCGCCGAGGCGTGCCGCACGAGCCGCGAGGAGTGGACCGATTGGGTCGACGGGTTTCGGGATGCGCAAAGCGCCCTCGAGAGCTGGCAACGACAGACTGCCCGGCTCGTCAGCATCGGCTGGACGCTGACCAAGATCGCCACGAGCTATCGCCTGCACCTCACGCGGGCAGCGTTCGTGAGCCGGGCGCGTGCCGCCGGGATGCTCGAGCGTTTGCACGCCAAAAATGCGCAGCGCTTCAGGGACGTCTGCATTTCCCACGGTGGGGGGTTCTTGAAAGTCGGCCAGCTTCTCTCTGCGCGTCCCGATCTGCTGCCGCCGGCGTGGATCGAAGCGCTTTCCATCCTTCAAGACGAGGTCCCCGCCGAAGACGAGGACCGAATCATTGCCCTTCTAGAGACGGAAATTGGGGTCCCACTCAGCGAAGCATTCCGCGACTTCGAACGAAGGCCGATCGCCTCGGCGAGCATCGGCCAGGTTCACCGCGCAGCTCTGAAGGACGAAACACTCGTCGCCGTCAAGGTGCAGCGACCTTGGATCGACTCCGTGATCGAGCTCGACATGCAGATCCTGGTGTCGTTCCTCGAGGCGATGAAGACCTCGCTGCCCCCGGCGGACTACGAGACCATAGTCAAGGAGGTTCGATCGACCATCACCGAGGAGCTCGACTATCACACCGAGCGGACACACACCTCCGTGGTCGGCGACTACCTCGCTACGCTGCAGGGGGTCCGCGCACCCAAGCCCATTGGTCCCCATCAGAGCGGGCGTGTGCTCGTCACCGAGCTCGTCGATGGCGAGAAGATCACGTCCGTCCTCGATCGACTCGCCGAAGCTCGCGACGGTGGAGACGAAACCGCGCATGCCGAGCTATCGCGTCTTTTGAACAAGCTGGTCGAAGCCTACGCTCGTCAAATGCTGGAGCTCGGGCGGTTCCAAGCCGACCCGCACCCGGGCAACATCTTGGTCGAGCCGGACCATACCCTAGTGATCCTCGATTTCGGATGTACGAAGGTCATCGAAGCCGAGGCGCGACGCGCCTACGCGCATCTGCTTCAGGCCTTCTTCGTGCAAGACGAGAAGCGCGTGAGCCAGCTCCTACACGAGCTCGGTTTCCGTACACGAAGCGGGCGACCCGATACCTTGCTGTGGTTCGCAGAGCTGATGCTCGACAAGCTGCGCACCCACGGAAGCGCTCGCGCGCGGGAAATGCAAGAGATGTCGAACGCCGAGATGATCGATGAGTGGATTCGACTCCTCAAAGCAGCCGAAGAAGATCCAGTCGTTCACATTCCGGACCACTTCGTGATGATCGGCCGCGTGTTCGCTACGCTCGGCGGCCTGGTCATGCATTATCGTCCATCGATGGACATCCAGCGCATCATGCTGCCGGCGCTTCTCGCGGCGTCGTCCCCGAGCTAGCTGCTTCGTTCGAAGGGCTAGTATCGCCGCGGCGCATCGTTTATCGTCCGCTCCGAAGGGCCGTTTCCCGGTCCTAGGAGCAGGTACAAGATGAAGAGCACCCCGTTTTGCTTGGCCGTCGCGCTCGTCGCGGTCGGCTTCGGTTGTGGAGACGACGCTGCAACGGAGCCTTTCGTTCCCGAGGCATACGGACAATGGCTGAAGTTCGAGCCCGAGGGAGCCGTCTGCGCCAACGGCTCGCAATACAAGTACTTCATCAACTTCTCGGAAACGTCCGACAACGTCGTGATCTTCTTCGAAGGAGGCGGCGCGTGCTGGAACTATGAAGACTGTGCCAACGGGACACCGTTCAACACGGACTGCATCAAAGAGCCGGAAGGAGCCGAGTGCATCCGCGATGATTACATGGCGGTCTATCTGCATCTAGACGAGCTCGAGCCCCTCAGCGCGTTGACCGAGCCTCTCGGCGTCGTCAACGGAGACGTGCCGGTCGAGCTGGCTTACCCGATGGTGTCCTCGGATCCCGCCATCAACCCCATGGCCGATTGGAACAAAGTCTTCGTGACCTATTGCACCGGCGACACCTATCTCGGGAACACCGTCCGCACCTACACCGATCCCGCGGGCGTCGGTCCGGACATCGAGTTTCACCACATGGGCCACCAGAACACCTTGCTGGTCGTCGAAGACCTCAATCGAATGTTCACCAACGTGCCGAAGATGATGGTCAGCGGGTGCAGCGCAGGCGGTGTCGGTTCGCTGAACAACTATCCATTTCTTCGGGAGGGCATCAAAGGCGCACAGAACGCCTATCTAATCGCGGATAGCGGCCCGGCCGTCCCCGCCACGTTGCTCGACGGGTCTCCAAGCCATTCGACGGGACTATACGAGCGCGTGCGCGCCCAGTGGGACGTCGATTCCACGATCGATTCGTTGCCGTCCGGTAGCGAGCGCATCTTTGCCGACCCCGGAGAGGTCAACGCGGTGCTCGCGGAAACCTTTCCCAGCGATCGGCTCTCGATCTCGATCTTCGAACGCGACTACAATTTCACCGTAAACAGCTACGAAGACTTCTTTCCGATCTTCTCCGAACCGGAGAGCTCCGTCCGCACCGCCGCCGGCCGGACCGAGATCTATCGCCTCGCATCGGACGATCTCGAAGCGCTGCGCGCGCGCTTGGACGACTTCGACAACTTTGCCTACTACATGCCGTACTACCGCAACACCAACGACAGCCACTGCTTGACCGTCACCGGGCTCGACGACGTCGGCTCTTCACCCCTCGACTTTCTCAGCGCGTTCCAAGCCGATCCGTCGATGGCTACTTGGTCCGGCACCGAGATAGAAAGCAACGGCGGGACGGTTACCTTCAAGGACCACATCGAGCATGTGCTCGATGACTCGGCACCGTTGGAAAGCCATTACGAAGGCACCTGCGAAGGGAAGTTTCAGGTCTGTGCGCTCGATTGCACCGCCTACGACGTTGCGATGTGCGAGGCGGCCGTGCAGTAATCTCCGAGCCCCACGGATGCGTCGCAAATGACGACCTGGCCGCGCGCCTGATCGTCCCACTGTGGCGTTCTGCCACGCCCCGGTCTCACCGAACGCGCCGTATTCACCCGAACCCGGGCGGCTGGCACGACTCGTGCTGTCATCGAGGCCATGCGTCTGACACAGCTATTCGCAGCGGTTGCGCTTTCGGCGGCCGTCATCATGGCCCAAGCGCCCCTCGCTCAGGCAGAAGACAAAGTCGAGGTCGAGCTCGAAGAACGGGAGCCGGTTGGTGTGACCAAAGGTCCGCGTTGCACGTTCACGCGTGCCGAGAAGCTCGGGATGCTTCTGTGGATCATTCCCATAGCGGGCGCGATCTACACGCCATTCGCTTGTAAGGGGGACGTCTTTGACCGGAAGGTCGACATCGACGTCAACTAGTCGTGCAGATCGAACCGCCTGATGAACTACCTCGGAGCTCTGCCTCTCAGTAGACCCATCACCAGGCTGACGACGAACACCACCATGAATGCGAAGAACAGGATCTTCGCGATGGTCGCAGCGCCCGCCGCAATTCCTCCGAAACCGAAGAACGCAGCGATCAATGCCAAAATGAAAAATACGAGAGCCCAATACAGCATAACGCCCTCGTAGATTGCATCGTCCGTGCCAAGACGATTGTCCAGCATCGAGACCCCGTCCGCGGACGTCTGATGATGCTCTGCCACACTCCGCAGGCTTTGCCGGATTTCCGAAACGTGTCAGAGGGGATATCCAGTCTGGCGAGGTCGTAGTCATGCGTGTGAGAGCCATCATCTGTTTGGTAGTCCTGACCTCATCCTGCATCCTGCCTATCGGGTGCACGCAGGAGCGCGAGCCCTGCGAGTGCGATGCGGGCGCGGCCGCAGAAACGCAGGCCCCAACCCGCGAGCTATACGCGCTTCCCGGTTTGGACCACGGCTTGCTCCAGTCTCCCGTCAACATCTTGAGCGAGGGTGCCGTGCACGGGAAGCATCGGATCGCGCTTCATTTCGATCATGCGGCGCCCGAGTACCTGCTCAACAAGGGCTCCACGATCGAGCTCGAGTTTCCGGAGGGAGGCGGTTCCATCACTTACGACGGTCAGGAGTACGAGCTCCGCCAGTTGCACTTCCACACCCCCTCGGAGCACCAGATCGACGGCATCACGTATCCGTTGGAGATGCACATCGTCCATCGCATGCGAGAGGCGGGCGAGAACGGGCGGCCTCACTACTTGGTGATCGCGATCCTGTTCAGGATGGGCGAGGGAAACCATTTCATCGGGACCTTCCTCGAGGCGGTTCCTCCGACGCCTGGGGCGAGCACGCACCTCGAGCCCGGAACGGTCTATCTCGACGAGATTTTCCCCGACTCGAACATCCCGAAGTACTTCCACTATCGGGGCTCTCTGACGACTCCGCCACACACGGAGACGGTGCACTGGCTGGTGCTCAAGGACATTCAGCAGGCGTCACCCGAGCAGATTCAGCGGATCAACACCATCGAGGGCGACAACGCACGTCACGTGCAGGCCCTCTACGGTCGTCCCATCGACGACTGATCGACGTAGCGTGCGCAACGAGCGGCGCTGAGACATCGATCACGGCACAGGCGTCACTTTCAACACTTCGCCGCCCGTACCGCCGCCGTCGGTGGTGATGTAGAGAAGCCCATCGGGACCTTGACGCGGAGAACGCAACCGGCCCCTGTTCTCGATCACGCGGAGGTCTCCATTGACCTGACCCTGAGACGTCACGAAGTAGACGTGGAGGTGCTGCGCTTTCAAGGTCGCGACCGTCAGCGCGCCGTTCCATGCACCCCAGGCGCTGCCTTCGATGAATGCCGCACCCGACAACGCGAGCGTCGGAAATCCAGAAGACCAAATCGCTTCGACGGCATCCGGAAACTTGCTCAAATTGGTCATCGGCACCGATTCGTTGTACCCGGGTATCGGATCCCATCCGAAGTTGCCGGACACCAAGAGGTTGATCTCGTCGTCGACGTTTGGCCCGTGCTCGGCGGAGATTCCTAGGTCGTCGCTCAAACGGAACGCCATGCCTTGAATGTTGCGATGCCCTTTCGAGTACCAACGCCGTCCGCTCGGGTTATCCGGCGCGGCTGCGCCGTTCCGGTCGATGCGAAGCACCTTGCCGCCGAGCGAGTCGTCGTCCTGCGGCGTGGTGCCGATGGCGGCATCGCCCGTGCCCACCCATAGATACCCGTCGGGCCCGAATCGAGGTCTGCATCCGCTGTGCCGTCCCGAGCTGTAGGGCATCCCGGTCACGATGTCCGTGCGTTCGAGCAAGGTATCGGCGTTCGGCGTGCTCAGCGTGAGGCGAACGAGGCGCACGTCCGTACTGCCTCCAGCGTTCGAGCACATGCACACGTACACGTAGCCGTTGCTCGCGAAGTCGGGATCGACCTCGAGACCCAGCATGCCGCCTTCACCACTCGCTACGACATCCGCTGGAGCGATGGTGAACGGCGCGGCGCCGGCGCCATCGACGTAGACGTTGAGACGGCCCGGTCGCTCGGTTACCAGAACGGTTCCGTTTGGAATCCAAGCGATGTCCCAGGGGCTGTCGAGACCGGAAATGTAGGTCTGCACGTCGAGGTTCGGACCGTTTCCTCCATTACCTCCCGCGCCGCCATTGCCCGCGGTGCCGCCTTGACCGCCGGAGCCACCCGCTCCGGCCGCGCCGCCCGATCCAGCGGTGCCGCCTTCGCCGCCATTGCCCGCGGTGCCGCCTTGACCGCCCGCGCCACCAGTGCCGCCTTCGCCACCCACGCCGGCGTCACTGCCAGCATCGAAGCCTGCATCGGCTTCGGTTGCCGAGTCCTCGCCACAGCCAGCGAAAGCGCAGGCGCCCCACACGAAAAGACAAACCCAAACGACTCGAAAAAGCATGGCGCAGTGTCGTCGCGCTCGCGGAGTCTCGCAAGCAGACGCGCCAGGTCGCGCGCCTCGTTTCTGCGCGGTGCAAGTCTGGCTTGCTACACTGCGACCAGCTCGGATGGGTCAGGGGTCTGAGCGAGCGCGATAGGTGTATTGGGAGCATGCCCCATCAAGGGAACATTTTGAGTGTATTCGCCCTCTTGGCGTGGATACCGATCTCGTTTTGGGGCGCTCGCCGCTGGCCCGCCGCAAAAGCCACGGCCTTGCTCTTGCTCGGTGCGATCTTGTTCTTGCCCGAGAAAGTCGCTTTCAAGTTTCCCGGTCTCCCGGAGTTCGGCAAGACGCAGATCGCAATCTTCTGGATCTCGGTGGCCGTGATGGCGTTCCACGGGCATCGAGCACGAACGGTGCCGCTCAATCGCACGCTGAAAATCCTGCTCGCCTTTTTGGTGCTCGGCCCCGCGGTGACGGTCTTCCTCAATGGCGACGTGGTCTCCATGGGCTCGGTCACCTTGCCGGCCCATACACCGCACGACGTCGTCCACGTAGTCTCCGGCACGCTTTTCGAGGCCGGGCTTCCCTTCGTGCTCGGCGCCGCCATGTTTCGAGGGGCCGACGACCTGCGGGTCTTGTTCCGCGCCATGGTGGGAGCCGCTCTGCTCTATAGCCTGTTTCAGCTCGTCGAGCTCGTCTTGAGCCCGCAGCTACATCGGTGGATCTACGGGTTTCATCCGCACGATTTCGTTCAGATGATGCGTGGTGGCGGATACCGGCCCATGGTCTTCATGGGGCATGCCTTGGCGGTCAGCATGTTCACCTTTCAGGCCGCGCTTGCATCGACGGCGCTCCACCGGTTGAAGGTCAGCGTGTTTAGACTGCGCGCCTGGTGGGCTACGGCCTGGCTCATGGTGATGCTGGTGCTCACCAAGAGCGTGGCGCCGTTCGTATACGGAATGGTAGCCGTCCCCTTGGGGCTTTTCACGTCGCCGAAGATCCAGGTGAGAGTCGCGGCCGTGCTCGCGGTGTTCGCGCTGTCCTATCCCGTCATCCGTGCAGCGGACTTGATCCCCATCGAACAAATTGGAGAGTTTGCAGAGCAGCAGTGGGGAGAAGACAGAGCCGGCTCTCTGATGTTTCGATTCGAGAACGAAGACGCGCTGCTCGAGCGCTCTCGCGAGCGGATTTGGTTCGGATGGGGCATCTATTGTCGGGGCTGCATCTTCGAGCCTTGGAGTGGGTCCCTCGTCTCGATCTTCGACGGGGAGTGGATCGTCGCCTTGAACAGCTTCGGAATCGTCGGCTTCTTGGGAAGATTCGGCATTCTCGTCTTTCCTGTCCTTTTCTGCTGGAGACGGCTCGGACGCGTCCAGGGGGAGGGGTCCCGCATCCTGCTCGCCAATCTTGCGCTACTTCTAGGCTTCTCCGCGGTGAATCTGCTCCCCAACAGCTCGAACTTCATCCCGTTCGTCTTGTCCGGGGCCCTCTACGGGAGCACTCATGGATCGCTCGTCCATTCCGCGCGGTTGCGCTCGAAGAAGCGAGCAATGCGCCTGGCCGCCATCAGGCAGAGCCAGGGCGGTCCAGCCACTGCATGACGCTCGGGGCTACCGGGATGCTATGTTCGCGTTTGCGATGCTCACTTCCACAATGGCCCGAGTGGCGGGCACGACGTTCGCGCTCGTCTTGCTCGCTTCCATCCCGCATCCGGCACGCGCCGGCTCACCCGACGCAGTAGGCGGCGGCTTCACCGATTCAGGGCTCGAAGGCGCGTATTTCGCGAGCTCGACTTTGGAGGGCGAGCCGTCCTTCCTTCGTCGAGACGTGCGAATCGATTTCGACTGGACGGATGGCCGTCTGGTGGGTGGATCCACGTCCCTTCCGTACCGTGACTATCCGAGCCAGGGCTTTTCCGTCCGATGGACGGGGCAGATCCTCGCTCGGTTCACCGAGCCGTACACCTTCTTCGGACGCGCTGGTGGCGGGATCCGAATCAGAATCCGTGAGGCAGGGACTCCGGCTTGGGTTGTGGTCGTCGACCGGTGGGACGAAGCCGGTCCTTATGAGTCGCCGCCCACGCCGTTGAATTCGGGCAAGCCCTACGACATCGAGGTCGAATATCGCGCCGCCGACACCAACCCCGCGTGCACTCTGCGCTGGAGGAGCGAGAGCACACCCGACGAGGTGATCGACCCGGTCGTCCAACAGGGGCTCAACGCCGCGACCTGGGGACGGTACGTATGGGCCGACCTGGTCAAGAGCGCACGATACGGGGACGCCACCCACATCGATGAAAAAGGCTGGCCGACCAAGAGCGGTGTGGAGCTCGTCGCGAGCGAGATGGAGGTCGACGATCTGGAGCTGGCAGGAACGTACTTGCTGCACTTCCAGGGCAAAGCGCAGGTGGAGCAGCGATGCTGCAATCAACCGGTCTTTCGAGCGGACGGGCAGACCTTCCAACGCACGTTGCCCAAAGGCGCCGGGTACGACCAATCCTCCAACGTCACTTCGGCATTGATGACGGTCGATGGCTCGCGATTCATGCTGTACTTCAACGACGCCCAGCGGGCTTCCGGCCGGCAGGACGATGGAGTCACGGAGATTCACCTCATGCGGCCCCTTCGTCCTCGGAGTCAGGACCATCACCGCCTCGACGAGGTCGTGTATCGGCCGTTCAAGAAGGCCGTCGCGTCGCACTTCACCACGCTGCGATGGCTCGACGGCGCCAATGCAGACGTCAGCGGGCAGTGGGGGGACAGGGCCAAGCCCAATCATGCCTTCTTCGCGACGGAAGGCGGGCAGGAGAACTGGGAGTACTTGGTCCTGCTGGCCAACGAAACCGGCAAAGACCTCTACATCACGACCCCCATCGCGGCTGACGACGAGTACTTTCACAAGCTGGCGCTCTTGCTGCGCCATGGCTCCGACGGTCGGGAGCCGTACGCCCGTCCCACCCCAAACCCCGTGTACCCACCGTTGAATCCGAATCTGCGGGTCTACGTCGAGGTCGGTAACGAGATTTGGAACTGGGATTTTCCTTCGACACGCGTCGCCCAGCGCTTATCGAAAGCGGAAAAAGAAGCAGGCTCCGAGACGTGGAAAGCAGTTGATTTCGATGGCGCCGCCGGGAATCCAGAGCACATCGGCGCGATTCGTCGATGGCACGCACTTCGAACCGTCGCTTGCAGCAAAGCGTTTCGAAACGTGTTTGGCGATGAGCAGATGGGCTCGCGGGTCCGGGTGCTTCTCGAGTATCAGTACGACAACTATCAGGACACGGCGATCCTCTCGCTCGACTACTTGGACCGTTACCTCAGGCACGAGGCTTCGACCGATGGAAAAGAGCATCACCCCGTGAGCTACCATCTCTGGGGAGCTGGTGGAGCTACCTATTACGGGCTCGCCAACAAGGACGGAGCGCAAGACGAGATCGTCGCCGCAGATCGGAGCTTCGAAGCGCCCGCGCTCGCGCCGGGCACCCTCGAGCAGAGGCCGTCGGGTACGCCTTGGACGTTTCGGGGGAAGGCCGGGATCGTGCGCCCGGCCGAGGCCGATGACGTCGAGCCCTTGAAGGACGTGCCCAAGCCCAAGTCGGGACAGCAAGCCGCGTTCATCATGGGGGACGGCGAAATTGCGCAGACGGTTCGATTCACCAAAGCCGGCAGGTACGCCATCGCCTTCAACGCAGGCGGCTCGGGACGGAGCTGGCCTGGATATCTTCCGTTCGACGTGTACGTCGATCAGAAGAAGGTCAGCCCCCGAGGCCAGTCCGACGCGAGGGTGTCGACCGGACCTGCGGTCTTGGGAGGTTGGGGCCGAAAAACGAACAGCCTCGACGAGGAGTGGGGAAGCTCCGTGTTCGAAGTCGACGCGCCGGGCGAGCGAACGATTCGCTTCGTCGGCCGGGGGGATGCGGACGAGTATCTCGCGCTGGACGACGTCCGAATCGCAAGTCTCGATGCCATCATGGAAAGCGGCTTCGACACCGGCGAAGCGCTCGGACAATTCGGCGAAGCCAACTACGAGCGGCAGCTTCGCGGCCAGGCCAAGTACGCCCGAGCGTTCGGGTTGCAAGTCGTCGCCTACGAAGCGGGGTGGTCCTTGGGTGGGGACTTCAACCAGTCTCCCATTCAAACGTGGGCCAAGCTCTACGATCCTCGCGCGCGCACGGTGAACGATCTGGCGGTCCGGCTCTTCGAGGAGTCGGGAAGCTTCATGAACGTATGGGGTGTTTTTTCGTATTGGCCGAGCTGGGACTTCGAGAATGCCGCCGATTATTCGATCATGGAGAGCTTGCTCGGGAGCAGTCGTTCGTTGCCGAGCGAGGCAACGTACGGCGTCATGCTGCCGGGCTCTTTGCGCCCCGAGCAGGCCGACCTCTCGGTCGCCGACGGAGCGCGAGGCGGCGATGTCTCGTGGTGGGAACGCATACAGAGCGTCCTTTCATGCTCGAGCGACACCGAGCAAGCCTGGCACGCATGGATGGTGATCGCGCCCGAAACCAGCGCCTACTCGCTAGAGGTCGAAGCACGGGGAAGCGGCACCGTCATCGTGGAGCTCGACGGACAGCCGTTGGGCCGCTTCGATCCCGCGCAGGACGGCCCGGCGTCCACGGTCCGCGTTGCGATGACCAAGGGCGCTCACGCGCTTCGAGCCGTGCTCCTCGGGGAGGCCGAGCTATCCGAGCTCCGCGTCACCCAACGCTCGGAATGAGCGAGGGATGACGTGGGCCCTGGCGCAGGCGGTCTATGCCCTGCGCCTCAAGGTGCGGCGTTGCCGAACACCTCGAGCTCGCCGACCGAGATGAAGTTGGCGTATCCGCCCGGATTTCCGTAGATGCGAATGGCATCACCGGTCGTGGGCAGGAACACGAGCTCGTAGGTCTCGAAGCTGAGCCCATTTTCACCGCCGTACGTCGGAAGGATCGAGACGCTCGGCGCTTCCACCCAAACGCCTCCCTGTCGGATCTGCACGGTGAGACTGTCGAACCATCCACCGTCCCAGAACTGCCTGCCTTCCTGGAAGAGGACTCGGCTGAAGGCATAGTCGGTCAGATATTCGTAGCCGATCCAGTCCTCGGTCGACGCATCGACGCCGTCCCAGGTATCGAACTGGCGCGAGCTCTCGCCGGTGCCGGGCGCCGGCTTGTCGCCATCTCGGATGACCTCGATGTCTTTGTTGCCGCCGCCTAGGGGATTCGGGACTGCCGCGATGATGACGCCGAGTTGGGTGAGGTCCTCCTCGCCGGCAAATTCGAGCTGGCAGCTCGAGTCGCAACCGTCGCCGCTGATCGCATTGCCATCATCGCAGGTCTCCGGCGACGTGATGAAGGTGTCGCCGCAAACCGGGGCTCGCGCCGTGCACGAGTCGTTGCAAGTCGCCGTGCCGCCAGGCTCGCAGGTCTCGGGCGCCGTCACGAAGCCGTCGCCACAGAC
>DATIUW010000260.1:0-28091 GCA_035466435.1 Polyangiales bacterium
AAACGCGACCAAGCTCCGGAGCAGCTTTGACACAGCGCGGCATCACTTCGCTGTCTTCCCCGTTTGCAGGACCCCTCTATAATCCGTTAGGGTGATTTTTTGGGGATCGTTCCGGGAGGGGGCGAATGTTTGGAAAATCCAAGGAGCCGCCCAGTCTCAAGGCGCGGCTGGCGAAGGCGCTCACCGCCGAACGGCTCGAGGAGGCGCTCGACCTGTACGAGCTCATCGAGAAGGACGCCGCGAACGAGCCGCGGTGGTCGCACCGAAAAGGCGACCTCTTGCAACGGATGGGACGCAAGGCCGACGCGGTGGTGGCGTATGAACGCGCCGTCGATCTCTACGCTGCGCAGGGGTTCGTCGCGCGCGCGGCCGCGATGGCCAAGGTCATCCTCGCGATGGATCCGACCAAGGGCGAGGTGCTCGAGCGCGTGGACCCGGCTGCGGCGCGGAGGCTTCATCGTCAGAACCGAGCCGTGATCGTCACGGCAGACGAGACACCCACGGCGGAGTACGAGAGTCCTCCCACCGACACGCAGAGCCTCATCACCGATGCGATTCCCTTGATCACCGATCGCTCGGCGCCCGACGACGAGACCCGATTCACGAAACCGGAAAAGACCGACGACATCATCATCGACTTCACGGAATTCGAGCTCGTCGAACGGCCCTTGCCTCCCGAGTCGCTGATCAGCCAACGCCCCAGCGCATCGGCCCTTGCCCAGCTTCCTTCGATGCCGCTTTTTGCCGAGGTGCCGATTCACATCCTTCGAGCCCTGGTGCGAGAATCGACGCTGGTCGACATCGAGGATGGACGATGCCTGACGGCCTGTGAACGCAGCGCGGATGCCCTCTACGTCATCGTAGAAGGGAATGCAGTGGCGCGGCGAAAGGAAGACCTTCAAAGCCTTCTTCTTGGCGAAGGAGACGTTGCCGGCGTGTCGTGTCTATTGGCGAACGTGACCTATGCCGAAGACGTCACCGCATGCGGACGCGTTCGTGCGCTCCGAATCGAGAAGCTTCTCTTGGACGCCCTCGTAGGTGAGCATCCGCCTTTCGGCGACGTCCTTCTCGAGGTCTTGAGCCGGCGGCTCGTTGCGACGTTGCTCCGAACCAACCCAGTATTCACGGGGTTCGACGATAGAACTCGCAGAAGCCTCGCACGTCTGTTCGAGGTCCGACGTGCGCAGGCCGGGACGCAGCTCGTAGAAGCGGGAAAGCGATCGGACGCCATGTATCTTCCGCTCCACGGCAGGCTCATCGTGAGGGCGGTAGGCGGCCGATCCCTCGGTGGCATCGAGCTCGGGCGCGCAATCGGCCAAGACTCACTACTGACCCGAGAGCCCTCGAGATTTACCATCGAGGCCGTGAGCGACGTGCTGGTGTTGAGGATGCCCGTTCCTCAATTCAGCAAGCTCTTGATGAAGCGCCCGGACATCGTTCAGCGCTTTCAGATGCTGCGCCTGCAACCCAGTCGCACCTGACGATCGCGCTTGCGAGGGGGCCGACGACTCCGTATTGAATGGCTGCGGTCGCCGGCCGCCGGATCGTCGTGAAGTCCTTGCCCATCAACGAGCGCTTGACCATTCCCGCCCGGGATCTCTCTTGGCGAGCGGCACGTGCCTCTGGACCGGGCGGTCAGAACGTGAACAAGGTCGAGACGAAGGTGACGCTGCGTTTCGATTTGGAGGGCAGCCAGGCGCTCACCAAAGACGAGAAGCGCCGCCTGCGAGCGCTCGCGGGCCGCCGTTTGGACGCCGAAGGCGGGGTTCTGGTCAGCGCGCAGGCGGAGCGCTCTCAGCAGCAGAACCTCGAGCGGGCACGCGACGGGCTTCGCCGACTGATCCGCCAAGCGCTCGTGGTCCCGAAGCGACGCGTCGCCACCTCTCCTTCGAAAGCGCAGAAACGCAGACGCCTCGAAGACAAACGCCGCCAGAGTGAGAGAAAAAAGGCGCGCGGTCGCGTCGGAATCAAGGACGACTGACTGCGGCTTGAACCCCGGAGCCGTATCCGAATACCCTCCGAGGCGCATGGGCGATGACATCTATCGTTTCGACCGTTTTCGCCTGGACGTGCGGGAGCGACGCTTGTGGCGAGACGATGCGCTCGTGCCCCTGCGCGACAAGGTATTCGATACATTGGTATTACTCGTACGGGGCGCAGGGCGTCTACAAACGCAGCAGGAGCTCATCGACAGCCTCTGGCCAGACGTGAGCGTCGAGCCCAATAATCTGCAGCACAACATCTCCATTTTGCGAAAGGCCTTGGCCGCCTCGCCGGTGCAAATCGAAACGGTGCGCGGCCGCGGGTACCGTCTGGTAGCCGAGGTGCAGCGGCTGTCCACCGATGACACGAACGCTGCCTCGATGTCATCGGACACCGTCCGGCAGGGCGAGGAAGCGCAGCGTCAGAAGATTCACTTCTGCCAAACGTCCGACGGCGTGAAATTGGCATGGGCAGAGCTCGGCGAGGGGCCACCCCTAGTCAAGGCAGGAAACTGGTGCAGCCACTTGGAGCTCGACCGAGAAAGTCTGGTGTGGCGCCACATCATGGCGTCGCTCAGCACCGGCCGCCGCTTGATTCGATACGATGCGCGGGGCAACGGACTTTCGGATCACGACGTCGAAGAAGTGAGCTTCGAGCGGTGGGTGAGCGACCTCGGAACGGTCGTCGAAGCCGCCCGCTTGGAACGATTCGCGCTCATCGGGATTTCCCAAGGAGCCGCGGTCGCCGCGGCCTACGCGGCGCGGTTTCCAGAGCGCGTTTCGGCGCTCGTGTTGGTGTGCGGTCTGGTGCGGGGATGGCGGCTCAAGGGGCTTCCACGGGTCACACGTCACTTCGAGGCTCTGCTTTCGTTGATGGAGGGAGGGTGGGGCCAGGACAATCCTGCTTTTCGGCAGATCTTCAGCACCGCCTTCTTCCCCGAAGCGTTCAAAGAAGCCCTGGACGGGTTCAACGACCTTCAGCGCCGTTCGGCCACTCCGCAAAACGCGATTCAAATTCTGTCGACGATCGGTGACATCGACATCAGAGCCGAGGTCTCGAACGTGCGTGCGCCGACACTGGTGATTCACGGACGGAACGACATGGTCATCCCCTTCAGCGACGGCAAAGAGCTTGCGGCCGCGATCCCAGGGGCGCGATTCGTCCCGCTCGAAACGAAGAATCACATTCCATTGGCGGACGACCCGGCATGGGCCCGCATGGAGTCCGAAATCGAAGGATTTCTTGCCGCGCAGGACTAGCGCCGACGGCCTTCAGGGAGCTTTCAGCAAAGCCTCAGACGGACCAAAGTCTTCTTCACTTCGGCCTCGCTAGCCTGACCTCCAGATGGGGAATTCCCCGAGGAGGCTCAGATGACGAAAGCAGAAACGATGCAAGCGACGGTGTTCCAGGGAACGGGTCTTCGGTCCCCGGCCTGGAAGCGCTGGCTCTCGGTGCGAGCGTACGGCTTCGTGACACGCCGCTTGTTTCCAGCAGACGCGTCCCCGCTGGTCATGCGTGCCCGCTTCGAACGCTTTGCACGAACGCCGCGGGAGAAGCTGCAGCGAAAGTACCCCAATCTCGTCTTCGAGGATCATGGCTTCGGGGAGCGCGAAATGGAGTCCGTGAGCGCGGTGCAGTCACCTTCGTGCGTTCTGATGCATCTTCATGGAGGCGCATACTTCATGGGGACGCCCGCATCGTATCGCAGCCGCTCCATGCGATTGAGCTACCGTTGCAATGCCGAGGTTTTCGCGCCGGACTATAGGCTCGCGCCCGAGCACCCGGCACCTGCCGCGCTCGAGGATGCGCTCGATGCCTGGTGCGAGGTGCGGCGTCTCCGTCCTGGCGTGCCGATGTTCGTCTCAGGCGACTCTGCTGGTGGGGGGCTTGCCATCGCGTTGATGGTTGCGCTTCGCGACCAAGGGCTCCCGCTTCCGCACGGGGCGGTGCTGTTCTCGCCATGGACCGACATGACGGCGTCTGGCGCATCGTTTGATGACAACGATGGGAATGACGTCTGGCTGAGTCGAGCGCATTGCGAACAGTGGGCGCGCTACTACGTGGGCGAGGGAGACCCGCGCGACCCCAGGGTATCCCCGCTGCATGCGAGCCTCGAGGGGCTTCCGCCGATGTTGCTGCTGGTCGGAGACCAAGAAGTCTTGCTCGACGATGCGCGCCAAGCTCACGAACACGCACTGGCAGCCGGCGTCGTATCCACGCTGCACGTCGGGCGAGAGATGCAGCACGACTGGCCGCTCACGCTTCCCTGGCTCGACGAGAGCCGCGACGCCTGGTCGTCGGTCGCGGCGTTCGTGGCGCGGCACGGCCGACACGCACCAAGCACACTTTGAGGTAGTTGCCTTCGGGGAACGCGCGGAGTGTCGGATGATCGGGAGCGGCGCCCCAGGATTCGATGATGTCCACGGAGCGCCGCGCAGCGCGGGCGCCGTCCCGAAGTGACGCCTCGAACGCGTCGAGCGTGACGTGACTCGAGCATGAAGCCGCGAGATAGAGTCCGCCGGCTCGCACGTGCCGTAAACAGCTTTGATGCAGCTTCTGGTATGCGCGGATTGCTTTTGGCAGGGCCCTCTGGCTCGGGGCGAAGCTCGGCGGGTCGGCGATCACGATGTCGAACTGATCGTCCTCGGGAAGCCCGTTCATGAAGCGAGGGACGTCGGAAGCCACGATTCGATGTCTCGACGGGTCGAGCAGATTGGCAACCCAGCTCTTCTCGGCGAGCTCGAGAGCAGGACGCGCGGCGTCGACGGTCACGACGGCGGTGGCGCCGCCGAGGCCTGCGGCCACCGAAAAGCCGCCCGTGTAGCCGTACAAGTTCAACACGCGGCAGCCATCGCTCAACTGACGGACACGCCAGCGCGACTCGCGGTGGTCCAGGAACAGACCGGTCTTCTGTCCGTGCCAAAGGCTCGCAACCAAGCTCATGCCTCGCTCGAGAACGGTCACCAGCTCGGGTGGACGGTCCCCCCACACGTGCTGTACGCCGAATCCTTCTTGCTTCGGCACTCGGAGAACTGCCCCGCGCACACCGATCTGCCCAAGCTCGGGCGCCAATACCTCGAGCCAGGTCGGCAGCCACGAGCGGAGCGCCGGGCTGTCGAGGCTGAGCACGGCGTACGCTCCATAAACGTCGACCACGAACCCCGGAAGACGATCTCCCTCGCCATGAACGAGCCGATACGCGTTCGTCTCGGGGGGCAGGATCCGGCGACGGAGGTCAGATGCCTCCGAAAGGCGCGCGGCAAAGAGACTCGCGTCCACAGGCTCGTCGCGTGTCGTGAATACGCGAACGGCGATTGCGCCTTCGTCTGAGATGCCGCGGCCGACGAACCGACCGTTGCGTCCGTGGACGGCGACGACTCGTCCGGCGCTTGCTGGCGGCTCGCGCAGGGCCTTGCGATATACCCAAGGGTGACCCGAGCGTAGGACCCGCTCCAAAGGAACGCGAAGCTGCACGACGATCTCTTGCACGCCCGGTGCACCGTGTCCCCGACCCGCGCCAACATCCAGCCGAAACCTGCCTCGGGTGTTTTCCAGCTCGGCTTGACAGGGCGCTCGACGCGGGGCCACCGTCTTTGCCCATGGTCGGTTGGCACATAGGCACACCACGGTAGCTCTCCGTGAACGCGCTCGATCGGAAGCTATTTCGCGAGGTGATTCGGCTCCGCGGCCAAGCCCTGACCATTGCGGTCGTCGTGGCGTCTGGGGTCGCTTGCTACATCTCGCTCCAGAGCGCATGGCGGGCGCTCTACGATTCGCGGGACCTCTACTACGAAACCAACCGATTCGCCGACGTCTTCGTCCATCTGAAGCGGGCGCCCAAGGCCGTCGCGGGGCGGATCGGCGAGCTGCCTGGGGTGGCGCGCGCCTATCCGAGAATCGTCAAGCAGGTTCGACTGCCGATGGACGACCTCATTTCGCCGGCGCGCGGTGATCTCATTTCCGTTCCGTCGAGCGGCCGCGCTCCACTCAACGGCTTGGTGCTTCGAGCGGGGCGCGATTTGGAGCCAGGACACTACGACGAAGTGCTGGTGAACGAGCCGTTCGCCAAGGCGCACGGACTCGAACCAGGAGACCACCTGTCCGCGGTCATCAACGGAAAGCTTCGCGAGCTTCTGATCGTCGGACATGCGCTTTCTCCGGAGTACGTCTTTGCCGTGGATACCGGACTGCTCATGCCCGACGATGCGCGGTTCACCCCGATCTGGATGCTCGAGGACTCGATCGCGGCGGCATACCAAATGGAAGGCGCCTTCAACGACGTGGCGATCAAGCTCGAGCCTGGCGCGAACGAAGACGCCGTGCTGACGGCGGTAGACCGAGTGCTCGAGCCGTACGGCGGCCTCGGCGCCTTCACCCGAGAGCATCAGCTCTCGCACTCGATCCTGACCAGCGAGATTCAGGGAATCGAGACCCTGGTCGTATTTCTCCCGGCGGTCTTTCTCGGCGTGGCCGCCTTTCTCCTCAACGTGGTGTTCAGCCGCTTGGTGTCGTTGCAGCGCCCCCAGGTCGCCGTGCTCAAGGCGTTGGGATATCGAAACCGAGCCATCGGGCTGCACTACTTCAAGATGGTGGCGGTGATCGTCACCGTGGGCGCACTGGCGGGGGTCGGCCTCGGCGTCTGGCTTGGCAAGGAAATCCTGGCCATGTACGCGGAGCTCTTCCGGCTTCCGCAAATGCCTCAGCGGGTCGATCTCTCGGTCAGCGTGAATGCGATCCTGTTCAGCCTGGCGGCCGGCGTGCTCGGGGCATCCCTCTCGGTCCGTTCGGCCGTGAGGCTTCCTCCCGCCGAGGCCATGCGTCCACCCGCTCCAGCGGTCTACGAGATTTCAGCCGTCGAGCGTTGGGGCTTCACCAAGTGGCTGACGCAGCCCGCCAGAATGGTGGTTCGGGAGATTTGGCGGCACCCAGGCCGAACGGCGCTGTCCTCTCTCGGCATCGCGATGGCCCTGTCGATCGTGATCTTGGGCCGGTTCGGATACGACGCGTATGGACCGATGATGATGCTGCAGTTCGAGAATCAACAACGCGAAGACCTGACCGTGAGCTTCGCCGAAGCCATGCCGGATCGGGGCCTCGGCTATCTCGCACACGTTCCCGGAGTCGAAGAGGTGGAGGGGCTTCGTGCGACCCCAGTTCGAATGCGTTCGAAGCATCGCTGGCGTGACACGACGCTCATCGGCATCCCGCGTAGCTCGAAGCTCCGCCAGTTGTTCGACCTCGATTTCGAACGCGTCCCGATTCCGAAGGAAGGCGTCCTCTTGACCAACGTCCTCGGGGAGATTCTCGACGTGCAACCTGGTGACGTCATCGATATCGAGCTCAAGGAAGGAGACCGCGGCGAGCGCGAGCTGGTCGTCGCCGGGCTGATCGAAGAAGGGTTCGGCTTGCAGGGATATCTCTCGAAATCCCAGCTGCACGGACTCTTGCGCGAGGCGCCGACGTTTTCGTCGGCCTTGCTCAGAATCGACGAGCCGATGGAGAGCGTGGTGCAAGCGAGGCTGAACGACATCCCCGCAATTCAAGCAGTTTCGCGAAAAAGCGACGCGCTGGCGAGCTTCGAAACGCAGACCGAAGAAACCATGAAGGTGATGACCTTCATCATGACCCTGTTCGCCACTGCCATCGCCATCTCCATCGTATACAACAACGCTCGCGTGAGCGTGTCGATGCGGGGCCGTGATTTGGCGACGCTGCGAGTGCTCGGGTTCACGCGCGGGGAAATCTCGGCCATTCTCATCGGCGAGCAAGCCGTGCAGATCGCGCTAGCGATCCCGCTGGGTCTCGTGCTGGGCACCCTCGGCGCCAAGGCGTTGATCGCGTCGTGGACCGACCCGGAGATCTTCCGAATTCCCTTCGTCATCTCCGACCAGACCTATGCGTTTGCCGTCGCGGTGGTGCTGCTGTCGGGCATGGCAAGCGCCTTGCTCGTGCGACGAAAGCTAGACAGGCTCGACTTGATCGGGGTCCTCAAGACGCGAGAGTGAGGCCGAAGCATGAGCACCATCCGAGTACGTTTCGAGCCTTCTGGTTTCGAGGTCGACGCAAAAGCCGGGGAGGCGATCATGGACATCACGGACGCAAACCCTCCGGCGGAGATTCCTTACTCCTGCCGTGCGGCCACCTGCGGCACGTGCAGGGTCGAAGTGGTCGAGGGCGGCGAGGCGCTCTCCGTGCCGGATGAATTCGAGCTAGAGGTCCTGGAGATCTTCGGAGATACCCCGGATGAGGTCCGCCTTTGCTGCCAAGCGAAGCTCGTCGAAAGCAAGGCGAGCCGAGTGACGCTCAGGGTCTGCGAAGACTAGTCAGTAGAGCAGCTCCACCCACCGGCCGCCGGCGACCAGCTCGGCTTTGCGCCGCGCCCACTTGTCTTCCGAGCCGGCGATCTCGGTGAAGGCTTCATCCAGCTCGTCACGCATCTTTTCGAGCCCAGCTACGTATACGTAGGTGTTGGGTTGCTCGAGTAGCTTCCATAGCTCCTGTCCGCGCTGGGCAAGCGCGCCCTCCCAATCGATCGGAGCGGACCAGGCAGGCCTGGGGCTCAGCGCCTTGAATGCTTGGAAGGTTTCGGTGTCGTAGTACTGGGCGAAGTCGTCTCGTTCGTCGTTCATGTAGAGGAGCTCGAGGCCGCTTCGAGCGCCGTAGAAGAGAGTGATGGTGCCCTTCCACTCCGGCACGTTTTTGTAGAGGTGCTTCACGAAGGCGCGGAATGGAGCAATGCCCGTGCCGGTTCCGATGAGAATCAAGTCGGCGTCCATCTCCTCGGGAACCTCGAATGCCAAGCCGTATGGGCCCGACATGGTGATGCTGTCGCCAGGCGCCAGATCACACAGATAGTTGCTGGCGACGCCCGGATATTCCTCGCCGCTGTACTTGTCGACGTAGCTCGTGCGGCGCACGACGATTTTGATCCGGGCAAGCCCCCCGGGTCCTCGCTCGGGAAGGTCGGCCACGCTGTAGAGGCGAAAGTGATGCTCCTTGCCAAACGCCTTGGCCCCCGGCGCGAGGACACCGACGTTTTGTCCGAGGTCCAGCTCGAAGCCCGGCTTTTGAATCTCCAACGTGAGCTCCCGGACCTCGATGTCGGACGCTTCCGGCGTGATGCGTTCGCTGGCAACCACGGTTGCCTGGAACCGTTGCCTGGTGTCGTAATCCTCAAGATGGGTGACCGCAGTATTCATCGCATCTCCTCCTCGCCCTCGCACGTTCTGCTCTCGGTCTCTTCGTGGCATCGTCGTGCGCGGGCGCAACCACCACAGCCGGGGCGTCCGGCCAGTACGTCCGGGTCATCTCCCACGTCGGGAAACGATTTCCTCCAAGCGCGTTGCACACCGACCCATGCCGCGGACAACAGCACGAACGCTCCGACTCCGATCACGTAGTGTTGCAACATCGTCTTAGCCTCCGAGCCCCCCGAACCCCATGAAGGCGACCGAAAGCAGCCCGGCGAGCATCAATGCCATCGCCGTGCCCTTCGTCACGTCGGGCACCTCTGCCAGCTCGAGCTTCTCACGCAGGCCCGCCATGAGCACGAGCGCCAAGGTGAAACCCGCGCCCGCGCCTAGGGCGTACACGATCGATTGAACGAAGCCGTACCCCTTGTTGGTCTGAAAAAGCGCCAGCCCCAAAATGGCGCAGTTGGTGGTGATGAGGGGCAAGAAGATCCCGAGCGCACGGAAGAGGGCTGGGCTGAACTTTTTTATGAACATCTCGACGAGCTGCACCGTGGAGGCGATCACGGCAATGAACGAAATCAGCTTGAGGTACGGCGCGTCGATCGCGACCAGCAGTGCCTGAATCCCAAAGGCGCAGACGGAGCTGACCAGCATGACGAACGTCACTGCGCCTCCCATGCGGCTGGCGGTCGCGAGCTTCGACGACACGCCGAGGAAAGGGCAGATGCCGAGGAAGTACGCCAAGACGAAGTTGTTCACCAGCGAGGCGTTGATGAAGATCGACCACAGGGACTCTTGATTCATCGGGCCGCCTCCCCGGTGAGCGCGAGCGCGGCCGCCTTTTCTCTGTCGGCTTTGCGCTGCTTGATCCAATTGAAGAGCAGCAACCAGCCCGCCAGCGTGAAAAAGCCTCCGCTCGGCAGAATCATGACGACCCAATCCTGAAAGGCGTCGTGAAACAGGGAAACGCCGAAAAGCGTTCCGGCGCCGAAAATCTCCCGCACCGCGCCGATCGAAAAGAGGGCGAAGGCGAATCCAATTCCCATGCCCAGGCCGTCCATGGTGGATCGCGTGATGGTGTTCTTGGAGGCAAAGGCCTCGGCGCGCCCTAGAATCAAGCAATTGACGACGATGAGAGAGATGAAGGCGCCGAGCGCCTTGTAGAGGTCGAGGCTGATGGCCTGGATCACGTAGTCCACCAGTGTCACGAAGGTCGCGATGACCAAGATGTAGGTCGCGATTCGAACCTCCTTCGGAATGAAGCTCCTGAGCGATGAGACGACCATGTTCGACATCACGAGCACGAAGGCGGTGGCCAACCCCATGGCGAGCGCGTTTCTCGCAGTGTTGGAAACGGCCAGGGCCGGGCACATGCCGAGCACCTGAACGAACACTGGATTGTCCTTCCAAAGGCCCTTGATGAACTCGTCCGTGGTGGTCTTGGTGGGGGATGCCATGGCTACTCGTTTCCCCGGAAGTCCTGAAGGTTGCGTTGGATGAGTGGAATCCAGTGCTGGGCGCTTTGGTTCAGAATGTTGGCGATGGCCTCCGAGGAGATCGTGGCGCCGGTGATTCCATCTACCTCCCATGGATCGGTCTTGTTGCCGTGCCTGACTGGCACGATCGGATGCGCCAGCGACGATTGGTCCTGCCCGAGCGAGACGTCCAGGCGCTCGAAGTTCTCGAGAAAGCTGGGATCGGTTTCGATCTTGTCGCCGAGCCCGGGTGTTTCCTTGCTCTCGAGCACCTGCATTCCAATGATGGCTTCGTCCGAAAAGGAGTACCCGTAGATGAGTCGGATCACGTCCTGGTATCCCATCCCCTGGGCCTCCACGGCGAGGCCGACGAGCTCCTGATCATCATCGTACCCCGCGTAGACGAGCCGCTCGCCGGCGCCGCCCGCGGCATCGCTCTCGACAGGCGTGAAGCCGCCGGATTCGCCGAGGCGAAACGTGGTGCTGGCGGTGGCGTCGGGCAGAACCCGGAAAATCGCGCTCCGCAACGCCTCTGCCTTGTTTCGCTCGATGACCGGGCGCGTCGCTTGAAAGACGCCGACGATGAGGAGACCGCAACAGACGCCCACGCCGACCATGGCGCGATACATGTGCCAGGTGCTGGTCGGCGCCGGAGCCGCGGTCGACGCTTCGCTCACGATGCAGCCTCCTTGGTCGCCGTGCCGTACACCCGCGGCCGGAACCAGCGATCGAGGAGCGGGGTGACCGCGTTGCCGAGCAGGATGGCGTACATCACGCCCTCCGGCAGGCCGCCCCAAGTGCGGATGACCACGGTCACCACGCCGATCAGCGCTCCGTAGAGATAGCACCCGGTCGAAGTCATGGGCGAGCCCACCATGTCGCTCGCCATGAACATCGCGCCCAGCATCAGCCCGCCCGAGAAGATCATGAAGACCGGCGAGGCGTAGCGGGTCGGGTCCACGAGGTGAAGAGCGCCGCTCAGCACGAACACCGCTGCGATGATGGACGCCGGGATCCGCCAGTTCATCATGTTCCGGGCGATGAGATAGACGCCGCCCACGATGATGAGGATGCTCGAGGTTTCGCCCGCCGAGCCGCTCGTGAAGCCGGCAGCCAGGTCGGTCACGGCCGTGGTTTCCCGGCTGAACTTCCACAGCGCGAGCGGGGTTGCGCTGGTGATTGCGTCGACGGTGGGCTCGGTGAAAGGCCAAGTCAGGGTCGACGACGGCAACGAGGTGAAACGGCTGGCGGTAAAACCGGCGATCCAGGTGGTCATGGCCACGGGAAACGCGGCCTGGAGAACGGCCCGGCCCACCAGCGCCGGATTGAACGTGTTGTAGCCCAAACCGCCGAACAAAGCCTTGCCCATGGCCACGCAAATGACGCCGCCGACGGCAACCATCCAAAGCGGGAGGCTCGGCGGAAGCGTGAGTCCGTACAGCAGGCCTGTGATCGTCACCGACCAGTCTCCAATGGTGGTCGGCTTGCCCGTGGCGCGGCAGATGAGGTGCTCGGTGAGCACGCATGACGCCAACGCCATCGAGAGGGTCAACAAACCGGCGAGGCCGAACGCGTAAATGGAGAACGCGGTGACGGGCAACAGCGCGAGCACCACGTTGAACATGATGCTGTCTACGCTGTAGCCGCTCAGGATGTGCGGCGACGTGCGGATCTCGAGAGTCTTGCTCGGCGCCGACATCAGGCTGCTCCCGTCTTTCGACTCGCCGCCGCCTTGCGTACTGCGGCTTTCGCGGCACGGAACTGCTGCACCAGCGGGATGTGCGACGGGCAGACGAAAGAGCAGGAGCCGCACTCGAAGCAGTCCATGAGGTTGTGTTGCTCGGCCATGACCGAGAACTCTTGGGTGGCGGCCAGCCTGCCCAGCAGCGACGGGTTGAGGAAGATCGGACAGACGTCGACGCAGTAACCGCAGCGGATGCAGGGGTAGACCGGGCTGTGGGTTCGCTCCGCGGCGGAGTCGGTGAAAGCGGTGACGCCCGACGTGCCTTTGGTGATCGAGATGTCGAGACTGGAGACGGCCGCGCCCATCATCGGTCCACCCAGAAACACGCGGTTCACGTCTTCTTCGACGCCCACTTGCTCCAGCAGAAAACGAAGCGGGGTGCCGATGGGGATGCGGTAGTTGCCCTTCCGCTTCACGGCGGGTCCAGTCACGGTGATGACCCGTTCCTGGATGCCGCGGCCCAAAGGAAGGAGGCGGCCGATCTCCGCAGTCGTTGCGACGTTGCAACACAGCGCATGAACGTCCAAAGGCAACCCACCCGAAGGCACCTCACGGCCGAGCAGCGCCGCGAACAGCATCTTCTCGGCCCCTTGCGGATACTTCACTTGAAGCACCTCGACCGACCCATTCAAGTCCGCCGGGAACGTGGCTCGCAGATGCTCTGCGGCGTCGGGCTTGTTTGCTTCGACGGCGATGATGACCTTCTCGGCGCCCGACACTTTGAGGAGATAGCGGATGCCCATGAAGATGTCGTCGCTCTGCTCGAGCATCACGCGATGATCGGTAGTGAGGAACGGCTCGCACTCCACACCGTTGATGATCAGAGTGTCGACGAACTTTCCCTCGGGAACCTTGAGCTTGACGTGGGTTGGGAAGGCCGCACCTCCTAGCCCCACTACGCCTGCTTCCTGAATCGCGGCGATGATCTCGTCAGGCGTCGACGTGTCGAGCGGGCAAGGGGTGCCGTCCTCGACTTCTTGTGTGGAGCCCGGGAACGGCTCGAGGTACACCGCAGGCACCATGCGGCCGCTGATGCTGGGGGCCAGTGCGATCTTGCGCACGATTCCCGAGGCCGAAGCGTGCATCGATACCGACATGAAGCCATCCGGACGCGCGATTCGCTGTCCTCGCGACACCTCTTGGCCTTCCTCGACCACGGGTATCGACGGTGCCCCCATGTGTTGGACCAGGGGAATGATGAGAAGCGGTGCGAAGGGAAATTGACGGATGGGCAGCCCACTCGTCTCGTCCTTCGACTCCGGCGGGTGCACCCCGTGCCGGAACGTCTTCATCCCCAAGAGTCTCATCGGTTTGGTCCGAGCTCGTTTCTCAGTTGTACTTCTCGCCGCGCTTGATCCACTTCTCGATGCCTTTTTCGCTTCGGTCCCTCGGCAAACCGGGGTGGATGACCCGGGCGGTGCAGCGTTCCGCCGCCTTCACCAAGTCTTTGTAGGAGCCTGCCTGTGCATTCTTGATGAAGGCTTTCTTGTCCGCGTTGTATGCGAAGACCTTGGAGTTGATCTGAATGCACTCGTCGCAGGCGGTGCAGTTTTCAGTCTCGATCCACGGAGCCAAGTAGCCATCTGCGGCAGCCGCCGTCGGTGCCTTCGTGGCCGTTGGCGCGGGAGCGGCCGTCGCAGTCGCGGTTGCCGTCACGGGCGCGGCGGCGGTCGACGCGATGGCAGGGGCCGGCGCATCCGCTTGCATGCCGATGGGCTCGGTTCCCGATTCGGCAGCCATCTGCATGAGCTCCGATACCAGCTTGCTGACCACGTCCTGACGAGCCTGCTCGACGAGCGAATCGGTCGAGGGTTGGTCTTGTCCGGCCAGAGATCGGAGCAAGGTCCAGAAGTCACGCCGATCCTCGCAAGATTCCACGATGGGTTGCGCCACCAGCAACCGCATCAGGTTTCCTTCCTTGTCGACCATCCATACGTACGGAAAGTTACCCTCGCGGTCGTCGTCATCCATGTCGAGGAACTCGGCCAAAGGCACCATGTTCTCGTTCCAGGTGTCCGGCGGCGCGACACGGAAGTGCTTGCGGAAGCGAGTCTCGGTGATCGCGAAGTCCGCGAACGTGAGTGGCAGCTCCATCTCCTTTTCGACGCCGTCCTCTTTGTACTTGATCTTGTAGGTGGGCCAGTCCTGATCCATGTCCGGATTGCCCTCGAGGTCGAAGCACTCGTGAGGTGTCTTGCCCGCGTCCGGGTCGTATCGGAAGAGCGGATAGGCCCTCGACTCGACCGCAAGCTTCGACTGGGCCGCGCTCATGTCGTCACCGATGCCGTGCTCGGGTTGGCAGTTGCTGTACAGATTGAAGAGCGCAGGTCGGCGGGCCTTGAGGCCTCGAATGAAGCCTTCGATCATGTGGCTCGAGTGCGCGATGGTGCTCTGCATGACGTAGGTGGTGCGATGCGCCATCGCGATCAGGCCGATCTCCTTTCGTGGCTCCTGCTTGCCCTTGATGGACTTTCCGTATTGAGCCATGTCCGAGACCTGGCCGATGAAGCCCGAGGTGCACGCCTGTCCGCCGGTGTTGGAGTAAACCTGGGTGTCGACGACCACCACCTTGATGGGCTTGCCGGATGCCATGACTCGCGAGAGGTTCTGAAAGCCGATGTCGTACATCGCGCCATCGCCGCCGACCGCCACGACGGGCGGGCAGAGCTCCCATTCTTCATCGCTGAACTGCTGCCAGTCGAAATACGTGAAGAACGAATCGTGCTCGGCCGGATTGTACTTGTTCTGTAGCTCGAGCTCGGCGATGCGAATGGCTTTGAAGCCGTCTGCCATCTTCACCATGTGACCTTCGAAGATACCCATGGCCATGGAGGGCGAGTCCTGGAACAAGTGGTTGGCCCAGGGGAACGGGTAGGGGTTGAACGGGTAGGTGCTGCCCCAAACCGAGGTGCAGCCGGTGCTGTTGATCATCCCCATGTTGGTGCGGCCGCGGCCCGTCGTTCCTTCGGTGTACTTCCACTTCAGCCGTTCCAGATCCGCCACGAGCCTGCTCATGCGTCGAAGCCAGTCCTGATCGATGGGTTGACCGCCTCCCATGCGTTCGATGCGCTCGGCGATCGCGGAGAGCGTGACGTCTCGATCGCCGATGTCTTGCATGATCGTCGCCATGACCTCGGGGTCCCCGACGTTGATCTCTCCGGCGAGCCGTAGCTGGATGTGCTTCTTCAGCCGGTCGGTGAGGTCTGTGATGTGGCTCAGGTGCTTGGCGATCCGCGGCTGCATCAATGCTTCGACGGTCGCGACGAACAGGTGGATCGCCGTCTTCTCGGAGCAGCCGAGACAGGCGCCGTCGCCGCTCGTGAATGGCAGATAGTTGCTCTTGTCGAGGAGAATCGACTCCAGGGTCCCGATGCCTTCTTCCAGATCGTCGACCCGGATGTACTTCTTCGGTGTGGAAGGCAAGTCGGTCCACAGGTCCCAATTGTCGCGAAGATGTTGAACCGACTCTTCGGTCTGCCGCATCGGGCGCAGGGCATCGTCGTTACACACCTCGACGCACTCCATGCACCCCTTGCACGTGTAGGGATTCACGGTGATCGAGAGTAGGCCCCCGCTTCCAGGCTGATCTTTCTCGGCGAGGGTGTAGTGCGGTCGAGTCAGCGCGAACTTGAACCCGTTCAGCTCTTCCTTGAAATACCCGAGCTCCTTCTGGAGGGCGTCCCGGTCGGGGCCTTGAAGCTCGCTTTGGGCCACGGTCTGCTCCATGGCCTGGTCCATGAGGACGGCCACGGAGTCGGTCTCCTTCGAGGCCTTGAAAAGCGCATGGAGGTTGCGCTCCATCACTTTGGCGGCCTTCGGCAGATGCTTGATCTCCGCTGCGTGACCGTTCTTGCGCACCCGGTTCACGACGGTATCGAGCACTTGACCCACCTCGTTGACCAGTCCCGGCAGTGCGGTGTCCGGGCAAACCGTGTAGCAATCGCCACAGGCGGTGCAGTTTTCTGGGATCCATTCGGGATGCTCGAAGCGGATTCCGGTCATGTCCCGGAAAAGCGCGGAGGACGGGGGCATGATACCGAGCCCGATGAACGGATCGGCGAGGTTGTCGTTGCCCATGCCACGCACGTAGAAGCTTCCCGTTTGCTCCCAGAAGCGGTGGATGTCGGTCATCGGCGCCTTGCTTTGTGGAAGCGACTTCACCATGACCGGCAGCTTCAGCCCGGCGCGCTTCCCCTCGGGTCGAGCTTCGTTGATGGGGCCTGGCACGACTTCCTGAACCTCGTCGAAGCCGCGCTTCACGACCCGCATGTTGTCGTCGACGACGCGCTTGCCTTTCGAGCCGAACTTCTCCTCGAGCTGGTCGTGGATGGCGTCCAAGAGCTGCTCGTCGGTGAGCCCGGCTTGCTCCATCACCGGCGATACGGCGAAGAACGCGCCCTGGAACGCAATGCCCTGCATTCGAAGCTGCAGATCGGAGTCGGTGGCCTCGTCGCGCGCAATCTTGAAGCCATCGAGGTAATAGACCTTGATCTTCTTGTCGCGAATGATGCGTTGGTAGACGGGCGGGATGCTCTCCCACATTTCTTTGGGCGATGCCTTGTCTCCTTGAACGATGAACACCCCGCCTTCTTTGAGCCCGGCTAGCGCGTTGGTGTGACCGAACACGTTCGGGTCCGGCGACAGCACCACGTCGACGTAGAAATACTCGCAGTTGACCTTGATCGGCTCCGGCGCCGCCGACAGGTAATAGGTGGTCGGCTGGCCCTTCTTTTCGGATCCGTACTTGGGGTTGGCTTTGATGTGATACCCGAGCAAGTCGAAGAGCGTCATCGCCAGGTTCTTGCCGGTGGTGATCGCGCCCCAACCACCGACCGAATGAAACCGCACGGTGATGCTGTTCTTGGGCATCAGATTGGGGTTTTCCGAGCCTTTCACGACCAGCTCTTTGACCTGGGGATAGGACTCTTCGATCGTCTGTTGATGGATCTCCTGCTTCGGCGTGATGGCTTGGTCCCGCACGAAGTCGATCGAAAGATAGAAGAGCTTCTTCCGCGGCCCTTTGTCGAGCATGTTTTCCACTGCGCCCACGAGGCCTTCGGGTTGCAGATCGCGGCTGCCCATCCCGTACGAGCCCGAAAAGAGCGGCGGTGCGTCGTCGAGTGAAGCGTACGTAGCGAGCTCCGGGTAGGGTGGGTTCTTCGAGTCCCTCCCGTTTTCGAGGCACTTGCTCACCGTGGCGCGGATCTCCCGCATGAGAGGCAAATCCACGGCGAGAGGTTGATCGAGCCGCTCGAGCACGGTGACGCCCCGCTTGCCCTTCAAGATGCGTCCGATGAGGTCGCTCGGAAATGGCCGGAACATGACCATGTCCACCACGCCCACCTTGATGCCGCGCGTCTGGCGAAGATAGTCCACCACCGCCTCGGCCGATGGCACCATGCTGCCCTGGCCCAAGATGAGGTAGTCGGCATCGTCGGCGCGATACGTCATGACGCGCGCATAGCGACGGCCGGTCAGCGCGTAGTAATCGTCGAATGCCTGGTCGGTGAGCGCCTGAATGTGATCGAAGAAAAACGGACGCTGGGCCGCTACGCTCTGCATGTACGAGTCCTGGTTTTGCACCAGGCCGGACATCACCGGATTGTCCACGTCCCACAGCAGGGGAATGCGCCGGCGAGTTTCACCGTAGATGATCTTCTGTGCGGGGGTGGGCGTCTCGATGACGTCGTCGGGGAGCCCGAGGTATTCCGCGATCAGCTCGCGCTCGGGCACCATGAGCGATTCGATCAAGTGTGTCGTCAAAAAGCCGTCCTGCGCGATGATCCCCGGCGTCAGAGACAGCTCTGCAATCTTGTGGGTGATGACGTTCAAGTCGGCTGCTGCTTGCGCGTTCTTGGCAAACAGTTGGAAAAAGCCCGAGTCGTCCACGCAGTGATAATCGTCGTGTCCGGCATGCACGTTGAGGGTGGCCTTGGTCATCGCCCGCGCGCCGATGTTGAGCACGTACGTCAGCCGCTTACCCGCCGCTGCGTAGAGCGACTCGTGCATGTAGGCGATGCCCTGACCGGAAGAAAAGTTCGCGGCGCGCATGCCCGTCATGGACATGCCGGCCGTGACTGCCGCCGCGGCATGCTCGCCTTCGGGCTCGATGAAGATCAGTGGTCGCCCGGACACGTTGATGTGCCCGGCTGCCGTCGCCTCGGCCCACAGCTCGCCCATTTGCGTCGACGGCGTGATCGGATACGCGCCCGCGGCGTCGCTCGATTCGCGCTCGCACATGATGACAGCCGTGTTGCCATCGAGCGCAGCCCGTGAACCGGGGTACTTGAACTGGCTCTGGGCATCTTTTGCGATGTTCTTTTTGCCGAAGAATCGTGGAGACATCGAAATCACCAATCAGGCTCTCGCCTCGTAACTAGGTCGGGGCGTCGCGAAGCGTGCCCTTGCGAATGATCTTCTTGGCCGCCGGCCCCTTCACCGGCCCAACCTTGGCATCGATCCAGACGATAGCCCCTGTGGGGCACCGTTCAATCGGATCGCGCGTCTGATGTGGCCTGCTGTAGTCTACCACCGGAAGGTTCTTCCGAATGGTCACGAGGCCCGGTGGGGCGTCCATCTCGCAGCGACCACAGGCGGTGCACGCGACCTCGCAGTCTTCCAGGATCTCGTCGCCGGCTTCGAGAGAGCTGCAGGCGACCCAGAGGCGATGACTTTGCTTGTGGAGCGAGAAGAGATCCTTGGGACACGCCTCGACGCAATCTCCGCAGGCGGTGCATTTGTCTTCGTCCACCACGGGGAGGTCGTGTGCGTTCATGTGGATCGCATCGAAGTCGCAGACTTCGTAGCAGTCGCCGAGACCGAGACAGCCCCAGAAGCAGCCCTTGCCGCCGCCCGCCACCCGAGCGGCCGCGCGGCAGGTCTGCTCTCCGTGATATCGGGCGTGGTTGCGGGCGACGTTCGTGCCTCCCGCGCAGGCGAGGCGAGCTACGATCTTCTCCTCGGCGCCGACGTCGACGCCCAGAAATCGCGCGATTTCCGATCTCTCCTCGTCGGAGCTCACCGTGCACTTGCCCGGTAGTGCCTCGCCCCGGATCAGTGCTTCAGCGAACGGGCGGCATCCGGGGAAGCCACAGGCCCCGCAGTTCGCATGAGGAAGCATTTCTTCCACGATGTCGATTCGGGGGTCCTCGTGGACATGCAGCTTCTTGTTGGCCAGGACCAACGCCGTGGCCAGGATGATTGTAAGGCCGCTGAGGGCGGCAACCGCCGTGAGAAACAGCATGAGAGTCAGTTTTGGGGTTCGATCCCGGTCAAGCGTGCAACGAGCTTGCGCACCGCCGAGGCAACCGCAGCACGCTCGCGGCCTGCGGCGTCTTTCTCGAGGCTCTGCCGCAGGCTTGCGAGCTGCGCGTCGCGTTCGGCGCCGAGCTCCTTTTGTAGCGTCGCCCGGGTCGCGTTTACGTACGGGTTGTCGATTCCCGATATCTCCTGGAGAGTTTGCCACAGGTGCAGGCGCTCCGCGCACCGTGACGCCATCGTCCTCGAAACGACCTTGCGTACGACCGTCCCATCTTGGGCCGCGAGCCAGACGAACGGGAGCTTGCCCATCTGCTGGTGTCTCGACAGTCGCAAAAAGTCGGACAGCGGAACGAGCGCGTCTGTGTGTTCCGGAGGCTCGCTGAATTCCGATGCGAGCTCGGGCTCGGATGCTGCGAAGTGAGCCAGGGTGAAGGGCTCGTCGACCTCGATGGGCTCTCCGAGGGAATCACGGCCCGTGAGCTTGTCCGTCGACCAGAGGGCATCCGTGGAAGGATTCGCCGAGAGATCGAAGCACATGACGAATCGATCGTTGCGATCGGGATCGTACACGCACATCGGAACGGCACGCGCGCGGACGGCGCGCGCTGCGCGGGTTTGGAACGCTTGCTCTGCTTCGTCTTTTCTCGGGCAAAAGACCGAAATCACTGCCGGTCGCGGACCGGTCAGGGCCTGTGCGAGCTGCGCCTCGAAGCCAGCCGCGGCCCAATGGGTCTGAAGCAAGTAGACACCGCGCATCGCGAGCGGCAGCGTCTCGATCGTCATTTTCGAGGGCACGGTGGTGCCTCCGGCTCCCGAGACCACGTCTCGCACGCTCGTCCGCAGGGCGAGGACTTTGATTGGCATGCAGGTTTCCAGGAGCGCCATGACGTTGCGGAGCTGCCCCCCGTCGCCTCCATCCAGACGCGCGATCACCAGAAACGGAGGGGACGTCCGAAGCTCTCCGGGCCCGAGCTGCCGCCAATCGAAGTTGGCGAAAGCCGCGTCATGGGTTTGCGCATCGTACTTGGAGCGGATTTCGAGTTGGGCGATGCGAACGGCCCGAAAGACCTGCCCTAGCTGGTTGAAGTGCGCCTCGGCCTGGGCGAGCGCATCCTCGGGGCTCGTGCCGAGCTCGACGAGGGCGTGGTCGAGGGAAACGTGGGACCACGCCTCCTTCAACTGGCGAAGCTTCGGGATGAGCTCCTGCACCCGTGCGAGCCGCTCGGGCGCCATGGCCCGGGACCGCGTGCTCTTGCCGAGAGCCTGCGACAAAGCGCCGACGTCGAGGCTGGCCGCAGCGAGCGGCCCGAGCGCACTCTCCAAGCGATCCGGATCGCGGCCGTGGCGGTGGAACTCGTCGAGACGGACGAGGTTATCGAGCCCGTCGATGGTTTCGGCCAGAGCATCGCCGAGGGCGGCGCAATGGCGGCGCCAGACATCTGCGACGGGTTGGAGAATCTGCTCTTTCATGGTGGGGACCTGGGTCAAGTGACGGTGTAGCGGTCCATCTCGGTCTCCAGACGCTGAAGGAAGCTCTGATGGTCAGGCCGGTCCTTGCGTTGCCAACGGATCTCTTCGTAGGCAGGGACGTCGGGGTTTTGGTACACGAGACCCATGGGGGCGGGGTCCACGGTGACCGCTACACGCTGCGCCTCGTTGATGTCGCGATGGTCGTGGTTTCGCACGGCCCCGCGTTTGCGCAGCAAAGGGTGCACGGGGATGCCATTCTCGTTCTCGAGAAACACTACGGGAAAATTCAAGCCGCCCTCGCCGAAGGCTTTCGGCATGAACACCGGGCAACGCTGGAGAATGCGGACGAACGAAAGTCCGTGATGGTCCCAAGCCTTCTCGATGGTTTCGTCGAGATGCGCGGGCAGCCAGGTCGCCGTCTGCGCCACGAATGAAATGTTGGTCATGCCCATCACGGCGCTGAGCGGATTCAACGGATGAAGATAAGTGCCTTTGGGGGTGGTGTTGGTCTTCCACCCGTCCGGAGTCGTGGGGGAAGCCTGCATCTTGGTGAGCGCGTAGACCTCGTTGTCGAGCACCAAGACCACGGCGTTGATGTTGTAGCGAATCGCGTGCAACCAATGATTGCCGCCGATGCTGAAGCAATCGCCGTCCCCCATGATGGCGATGACGGGAAGCTCGGGGCGCGCCAGTCGCACGCCGGTGGCGATCGGAAGAGCGCGTCCGTGGATCCCGTGAAATCCGTACGTCTTGAGATAATGAGGCAGGCGACTCGAGCAGCCGATGCCGGATACCGAAACGACGTTTTCCGGATCGAGGTTGTTCTTTCGCAGCACGCGCTGAAGCGCCGCTAGCACGCCGTGGTCCCCGCAACCCTTGCACCAGCGCGGCGTCTCGGCTTCGTAGTCCTCGAGGGAGTGCGTCTCGATCGCACAGACCTCGAGAAGGCTTTCCTCGGCAAGCATGGATATCATCAGTTCACTCCCTCGTTGGCCTGGCGTGCGGAAGCCGGCGCTGCCAGGTCCGGCTGAACGTGAAGGACGCGTTTGATTTCGTCCAAGATCTCCACCGGCATGTACGGGCGTCCAGGAACCTTGGCGAAACAATCGATGTCCATCAGAGTCGTTGCGCGCAAGAGCCAGGCCAACTGACCGTAGCGGCGGTTCTCCTCCGTGATGAGAGGGTCGTTCCAATCATCGCTGTAGTTGAGCTCCACCGTGATGACACGGCGAAAGCGTCCGAAGATGTCCTTGAGCCCAGGTGGCAGCGGGCTCAGGAATTGAATGTGGACCGAGGAAACCGCGAGGCCCTCGGTACGGGCCATGTCCACGGCTTCTTCGATGGCGCCACGGGTGCTACCCCAGCCCACGAGCAAGAGGTCGCCCTCGGGGCCTCCATGCACGGTCGGTGGCTTCAAGCTCTGCTGCAAGGTCGCGAGCTTTCGGCTGCGCATCGCATGGCCGCGCTGGTTGCGCTCGGAGTCGTAGCAAGCCTTGCCGTCGCGATCGTGGTTGAGCGACGTCGTCACGCCCATTCCGCCTGGCTGCCCGGGAATCAAACGCTGGGAAAGGCCGGTGGTCGGATCCCAGTCGTATGGCAACGTTCCGGCGGGGACCGGGCTGAGGTCGAGCGGAGGCCGTGGCGGAGTCTTCGAGATGTCGGGACGGTCGAAGAGCTGCTGACCCGTGGCGAGGTTGGCGTCGGACAGAACGATCACCAACATGCGGAGCTCTTCTGCGATCTTTCGTGCAACCGACAAGATGTAATAACACTCTTCAATCGTGCTCGGCGCAATGACGACCTTCGGCGCGTCGCCTGGCGCACCGTAGAGCGCATGGAGCAGGTCCGACTGCTCGATCTTGGTAGGCAAGCCGGTGCTGGGTCCGCCCCTTTGTACGTCGACGATGACCAGCGGTGTTTCGGTCATCACCGCCAAGCCCTGGAACTCGGTCTTCAATGCCATGCCCGGCCCCGAGGTGATGGTCAGGGCGGTCTTCCCGGCGTAGGACGCCCCCAACGCCACACCGATCGCGGCGATCTCGTCTTCGGCCTGATGCACGAATCCGCCGAAGTCTTCGAAGATGTCGGACAAGGCGTGCGAAGCCGACGTCGCCGGGGTGATCGGGTACATGGAGCACAGCTCGAATCCAGCCGAGATCGCGCCGAGCGCGAGCGCGGTATTGCCGTTCATCGCGACTTTCGGCACGTCGCTCGGCGAGGGAAGCACTTCGAAGCACTCTTCGAAGTGCGCCATCCCGTATTGATGACCAGCGGCCGCAAGCTTCTGGGCGACTTCGATCACATCCTTGCTCTTGCCTTTGAAGATGCCGTGTATGACCTCGTCGAGCAGGCTCGAGTCTTTGCTGTAGAGGGCGCACAGAAGACCCACCGCAAACATGTTCTTGCCCCGTTGCGCGTCTTCGACGTGTCGAAGGGTCTCCTTCTCCAACGGCAGTTCGATGATCTTCGCCGGTCCCGAGCGGAAGCGGTCGAGCACCTCGCGATAGGAGCGTTGGTACTGCTCCATCTCGTGAGTCGCCCATTGATCGTCGATCAAGACGAGAACGTCGTCGGCCAGACTATCGGCTTGCAGACGCGAGAGCAACGCCATCTCGTTGAACGCCAACACGACGTTTGCACGGTTCCCGGCGTTGGTGACTCGGCTTCGTTCGGCGAGACGGATTCGGTTGCCGCTCGCACTTCCGGTCGTGTGGGGGGGAGGTCGGATCTCGGACGGAATGATCTCCACCGTCCAAAGGCCGTTTCCCGCCTTGGCACAGAGCTGGGCAAATGCGATGGCTGCTTTTTGGGCGCCTTCCCCGGCATCGCTGACGATCTCGACGGTGTGCTCTGGAAGGCGGATTCGGCGCGGACCGGTCATGGGCTTCATCCGATGGGTGGCGACCATGTACCACGAGCGCGCCGGGACCCCAAGCCGGCGCAAGCGCGACGCCAGCGGGGCCCGGATGCGTGCCGGGCCTCTGACACATCGGGATGACGGACCCCCATTGATTGTGAGGCCGATGACACCGTCGGCCCTTCTATCTGAAGGCCGCCGTTGCTTTTGTGCTGCGATTTTTTTGGTTTTGCGAGAGCATCGAACCTTCCGATGCACTGCCGAGCGCGTACAGCCCGCCCGCCCAAGATGAGCAGCAACTCGCTCACTTCGTGCTCCAAGAGAGCATCGATGGCCGTGATCGCCGCGTCGATGCTCGCCTGCTCGACCGTCACTGCGTTCGCAGAGAGCCCAAGGCCGGAAGAGCCCGAGCCCATCGTGCTCGCGCACGGCGACAGCATCCTCGGGCACTGGCAGCGGGGAGAGGGCGAGGCCATCATCGAGATCAGGCACGACGCGGGCGTATACCGAGGCGTGATCATCTGGAGCCAGCGCCGCCCCGAGACCGTCGGCACCGAGGTGTTCCGAGAGCTTCGCTACGACCCGAAAAAGCGAGCCTGGGAAGGCCGCGCGTACTCGATCGATCGCGGGCGCGAAGTACGCATCGACATCGTGGCTCCGGAGCGCGATGAGCTGGAGCTGACGGCCCACGTCCTGATCTTCAAGCGCCGGGTGGGCTTCAAGCGCGTTCCAAGCTCGGAAGCAGCGCGCCGAACCGCGCCAGAGCTCTGATCAGGCCTTCGTCAACGGCTGCGCTGCAGCTCGGGTCTTGCGCTACGGCGCCACTTCGCAAGGAAAGGGTTGGACTCCGTCGATGACCTCGACGAAGTCGCCTTCTTCGACGCGGCTTTGAAGCGTATCGGGCTCGGTGACCGCTCGCCAGAACCAGTCACTCATCACCTCACCATCGACCTCGCCGGCCCAGAGCTCCGGGCGGATGGAGACCACGTGGACGCTCTCGCTCGAAACGCTCGTGTAGTAGTAATTGATGCCCTTCAGGTCTTTCGTATCGCAGTAGCTCTGACGCATGGTGTTGATGAACTCGGCCTCGTCGTCGAAGAACGAATCGCGCTGCTGCGTGTTGTCTTTTTGGTTGCTGAGGATCAGAAGCTGCTGCTCCGGAACCTGCTCGAGCCGTGGAGAGATGGCTTCGTAGAGGACCGGGCCGAGCGCGCACTCGCCTGCGAAACAGTAGGGCGGGAGGTTGGGCATCGCGCCCCACGCCGGGATCTTGAGCACCCCGAGCCCACGGACGCCGAGGACCTCCCCGTTGTCGAGCGCGCCGCCCGCATCCGGGAAGGCCGCGGTTCTCGGCCACTGCAAGTCGTCGAGGAGCCAGTGGTAGTTGTAGAGCGTCCCATATCCGCCCGCGGACCAACCACCGAACAACGCGATGATTTCATCGGGACGGAAACCTGCGCCACCTTCTTCATCCATGAGCTTCCACATCACGTCCCGCACCATTTGAATCGCGGCCCGTAGATTCACCGACCCATACCGCGGCAACTCGAGGGCGCCCAGGCTCTCCGTCACGCCGCCGCCGGCGAAGACGTCCTGGTTGCAATAGGGCAAGAAGACCTTCGTCCAGTTCGCGAAGGGGCTCTCGGCGGGGTCGTTCGAGGCGATGCCGCCGGCCGTGGGGGGCTCGTTGTCGAGGGCATTGAAGAGCTGGGGGTTGCTTTCGAATCGAGCGGTGCAGTCCTCTTCGAAGGCGCAGACCCCACCTCCCTCGAGCCCGATGACGATTCGGTCTAGACGCTCACCCTCCGGTGCGAGGCGAACCTGAAACGCGTAGGGGGTCCCATCACCGCACAACGTCCCCCACTTGTCGCCGTCGACGACGACCTGCACGTATTCGCCCCGAGGCGCTTCGAAGTCCACGTTCGAAGGCCCGCATGAAAGAGCGAGTGAGCCGGTGTCGGCGTGACCGGTCGCCGTGATGCAGTCGACTTGATGGGCGGCACGATCCACGTAGGTCGCCGGACTGACGGCGATGAGCGCCGCGAGGTCTTCGCAAGCCGCTTCGATGTCACTCACCGCGGCATCTGCCAGTGCTTCCCGCTCGCCGTCTACGGCCGCCTGGGTGCACTCGCCGCTCGCGAGACAGGCGTTGATCGCCGCCAAGGCGCCGTCCACCATCGTGGAGATCGTTTGATGGGCGCTTGCCAAGCACGCCTGCTCGTCATCGCTGGCCTCCGGCCAGACTGCCCCTTGAGGCCCTCCGTACGTTCGCCAGGCCAGTGAGGACGATTCGGAGGAACAAGCGTTTTGCAGGCGCCCCACCACGGCCTCTACCGAGAGCGTCCCGAAATAATCTCCCTCCGCGCAATTCGACTCGACCGTCTGCGCCAGCGCGGCCAATGCGCCCGTGATGCTCGGGTCGTCCGAGTCGCAAGCAGCATCACTGCTCTGGTAACAAGCCTCTGCGGCGGAGTTGAGCTCCCCGATGCAGATGCGGAGCGCTTCTGGTGCGGCCGTGACGCAGGTGTTCGTCGCAGCGCCATCGCTGCTATCGCAGCCGGTCGCCAGAATCGCGAAGAGAATCGTTGTAAGAAGGGCGGTCAGCCAAGCTGGGTGTCGCATGGCGGCGGAGACTATCACGAGTCGGACGGCCTCCGCAGACCAAATCTCGCTCGCGGGGCGCCTCGCTCAGTCGCCGCGGCCGCGATTCGAAGCTTTCGAAGAGTGACAGGCGCACGGCAGATCGATAGGCTACGGCCACGCTCGCGGGAGGTGCTCCGATGAATCAACGCTTCAACCTCGTTCTGGGTATGCTCGTGGTCCTCGCTGGTTGTGAGTCCAGCTCATCCGAGTCTATTCGTGCGTGCGTGGGCGCGATCACGGCGGGGGAGGTGGAAGGCTTTGGTACGGAGATACCGAGGAGAACGGAAGGAATTGTCTTCGATGCCGAAGGGAATCTTTTCGTTTCCGCGATCAGCACCCAAGCAGACGACCAGTTGCTCTCCATCGACGTCGATGGGACGCCGAGGGTGGTCGCGGAGGCGACGTCGATTCTCGGGCTCGCCAGCCATGCGAATGGAATCCTCGCGGCCGCCATCGAGACGGGCGAGCTGCTTCTGATCGAACCGGCCGACGGCACCATCGAAGTCATCGCGGACGACCTCGGCGCGCCGAACTTCGTGGTGACGACACCATGGGACACGATGCTCGTTTCGGACGATACGGTCGGTGAGAATACGATCGACGAAGTGACCTGGGACGGACGGGTATCGACTTGGGTGCAGGGAGTCCCGACGCCCAACGGGATGGTATTCTCGCCCGATCAACGCATGCTGTACGTCGCAAGCACCTTCGAAGAGCCGGGCCTCTGGCGAGTCCCAGTGTCGGAAGATGGGCAGGCCGGCGTGCCGGAGAAGTGGGTTGCGTTCGAGCTCACGACGCCCGACGGCGTCGCGATCGACGGTGAGGGCAACGTCTATGTTGCGCTCAACACGACAGGCGAGATCGCGAGAGTCGATCCGGAGGGCAACGCGACCATCGTTGCGGAAGGCGTCGATTGGGTGGCGAGCTTGGCCTTCGGCCGAGGGGATTTCGACCCTTGCTCGATCTACGCCACGAGCTTGTTCGACACCCAGCTCGACACGCAGCTATGGCGCGTCCGGCTGGGTACGCTTGGAGTCGAGAATTGACGCCCCTGGTGACGCAAAGCGGACTTGTCAATACGTAATTCTTAACCGGAAACTACCGAGATTATTCGATAAACGGGCGCACGAAATGCGCCATGACGCACTGCGGCGCATTTCTGTCACCGGGGGGACGCTAGCGTGCCGCCCCAGAGCGCGAACGTGCGATGCCAGCGGGCTGAAATCATTGAATAAAACGGAATTGTTTCGCGTTGGTTTCCGCTTGGCAGAGCCCTTGCATGGAGGAGCGGTGCGAGGTTCCCATGCGGCTCCTGACAGTAATAGGCATCGTGCTCATCATGGCGGGTCGCGCGACCGTGGCCGGCGCCGATACCGTGCTCGAGGTCGGCCCTTCGATCATCCTGAGCGATCAAATCCCGGATGGCGACGCGGCGGCGAAGATCAAGCTGGTACGTCTCGGCAATG
>DATIUW010000261.1:0-4046 GCA_035466435.1 Polyangiales bacterium
TGCAGGCTTGAAGCGGGTTGCCGGATTCAAACCCGCTGCGGGTGTACTCGGCCCCGCTTTGCGGTGCCTGCGTACTGCGTTTGGAATGGTGCAGCTTCGTGGACTGCGTCCACTTCGCCATGCACCCTTCCAACCGCACACGAATCCCGCCCCCGGCACTATCACGGCTTCTGTAGTCGGCACACCGAACTTCACCGGACAACGCTGTGCGTAGCGGCCCCGCGCCGCAACCCATGGCGCTGGTCGCACTCAGTCGCGACCTGAGGCGAAGGCGTCTCCGCGAACACGACAGCCGCAGGGTAGTGACCCCGGCTCGAGCCGCTAGACCCCGTTGACCTCACGTTGACGTGGCGGTGTGAAATCGAATGAGATGAAGTGACGAACCGTGAACACGGCGATGCGGGCACGTCCTGGCGATTGCTGATAATTGGTTGAGATTATTGCGCGTGCGAGAGGCGTGTCGATCGTGGATTCCTCAGCTTCGACTGTGCCGCCGCTTTCGCCGCGCACGCCGCCCCTGGGTCAAAGGCAGTTGCCCATGCCGTCGCAGAATCTGCCGCCGTCGGAGGAGCAGGGAATGCCCTCTACCTTTGGACGCTCGAAGCAGCGCGTGCAGGTTCCAGCGCCCGACACTCCGACCAACGCATCGCAATCAGCAGGCGTGTAGCCGGGGATGTCCGGGTCGCACTGCGGGGGGCAACCCGGGTCACAACCCCGATTCTCGAAGCAATCCCCGGAGGGAACGCAATCGCCGTAGCAGAACAGGTCGTAGTGGCCGCAGAAGACCTCAATCTCGCGCTGCTGATCGCACTGGGGATCACCGTCGGAGCACGTCAATGAGATCACTTCGTCGCCAACGGCACCAGTGCCGTTGCACTCGAAATCCAGCGGGGGTAGCGGAGCACCTTCGTCGCCACCGAGACCAGGTAAAGGCATTCCAGGACGTAGTGTGGTCAAGTCGACCGACAACCAGCCTCCGACTCCTACCGATGGGTCAAGTGGGTCGAACAAACGTCCCAAGCCCGAGTGGGACTGCACAACGCAAACGAGGCTCCCGTCCATGCGGCCCGGGTCACAGGATTCGCCGCAGGACTCGTCGGGATCGCTCACACGAAACGACATCTGCACCCGGGGGTAGGGGAGCACCGACGAGTACACGTAGAGCTCGCGCGGCGCT
Source organism: Polyangiales bacterium (assembly GCA_035466435.1). Classification (GTDB taxonomy): domain Bacteria; phylum Myxococcota_A; class Polyangia; order Polyangiales; family Houyiibacteriaceae; genus SG8-38. Next base: position 1,178 of record DATIUW010000261.1, read on the forward strand.
CCCGTGAACGAGGTGATCGTCGGGCATACATTGCACGGCGGCTCAGGGCATTCGATCGGAAAACACAATTGGTCGTCGATCGGGTTGAACTCTACGTAGTCATCGAAACCCCATTCGGTCCCGTTGTCATTGAACACCCCCCCTTTGCATTCGATCTGTTGCTCGCGAAACGGGGTGATCAGGCGAAGGCCGGTGCGAATCGGATCGTCTCGACGAAACACCTCCGCATCCCCGCCAATGTCGAAGCAAACCTGGCCGCCCGGTTGCGGAACAAGGCGATGCTGTCCGAGCGTGCCGAGATCAATCGTGACGTCGTCGGTCACGACGTTGGCGCAAGCCTCGGGTGTGCAGCCAGGCTGACAGGCGCACTCGCACTCGCCGCCCGCCCCACAGATCTGGCCGAAATCCGACAGTGGACAGTCCTCATCCTCGTTGCACACGCCTCCCGTTTTCACTCCCGGGTTGGGCTGTTGAGGGACGTTGAGGGTCACGGGCAGCCCGTGTGCGACGGTGGTCGAAGGCGAGCCGCTGAGCGCGCCGTACGCGAGCACCTCGGCCTGAGCGGCAGCGATTTCCACGGTGTTCATCTCGACCGGAAACAACCGAGTCACTTCAGACTGGAGAACCTCCCGTGGGACCGTGATGGTAGCGGCGATGTCGGCTGTGAGTTCCTCGAGGGAGTTGATCGTCGACGGAATGACCGTCAGGTCGACGTATGTTTCGAAAGAAGGACCAATGAACGAAGAGTCGCAGCCAACAGGAATCAGCTTCCGTGTCACGGGGACCGTAGCGCCGCCACCACCACCGGATCCGGCTTGCCCGCCCGAGCCGCCAACCCCGCTCGTCCCTCCGACGCCGCCTTCACCAGACCCGCCACCTGCTCCGATGCCGGCCGCACCGCCCGCGCTGCCTCCGGCTGGCATTCCGCCGTTGCCCGACCCGCCTGCGCCAGCCGCGGGACCTTCACTGCACCCGAGTGCGCTCAAGAGCACCAGCAGCGGCATCGAGAGAACGCGCGCCGCACGGACTTGCGCGTGTTTCGCCATGAGCTCGAGTCATCGCATGATCGGGCGAATCAAGGCAAGGTGCGAGTTGCCTCTCCTGCCCTACGAAGCTTCCGTTTACACCCTCTGGCTGGCAGCCCGGGCCACAAGTCGTTTGATGTTCGTTTGCGCTGATCCAAGGGCTCGGGTCGACGAAAGGGCAGCCAAACGGGTCAATGTCTCCAGCTTCCCACGATTTGAGAGTTCGCTCCTGCACTCGGATCAGATCGAGACTCAAATCCGCGTCCTCGGGCGTACCATCTTCGTCGAAGTCGAACGACGTGTCCGCTTCCGTGAGGCGGAGCGTGTCTCCCTCGAGATCGATCTCGAATTGCCATTGGCTCGTTGGGGACGTCTGGAGCGTCAGGACGTCCGTGGCGCTCCAGGTTCCGGTCACCACGGCGCTCATGCCCCACGGCCCTCCGGGTTCTGGCCCCGTGTACGCCAAGGTTAGAGTGAAGTCGTTGTCCGGCTCCAGCTCCAGCGTCACCGCCGCACCGAGATCGGTGACGAGGTCGATTCGCACGGTGGGGTCGGCCATGCTCACGAGCGCGACTGACGTGGCATTCCACGCTCCGATGAGCGTTTCCGGCGGCGGTCCAGTCGTGTCACTCCCGCACGACGGAGTCAGAAGTACCGCGACGAGTGCAACCAGATGGAATCTCTTCGACATCATCAGCCTCCCTTGGTTGTTCAGGCTGCCCAGACCCGAGAGTGGGAGGATGCCACTATCGGCGCGGACTTCCACTTGCGGCCGCCAGGCATGAAACCAAGAAGGCATCCCCAAGTTGGGCAGTAGTCGGCTCTTTTGCACGACTCGAGGATCGGGGTCATCGATCGCACGGCAGCCGCGGGTCGCCGCGCGGCTCGAGGAGGTTGCGGAGAGCTACCTGCGTGCAATCGCCCCCGAGTTCGAGACCTTGGTGAGAGCCCGTCGGCGCACCGTGAGCGGTTGCTCATCACGCCGGCGACCTATTTTGGCGACGCGATCGGCGACGAGGGAGAAGAGATGCGTTTTTTCTCGATCACGACCACCGAGTCGCAATACGCGCAGGACCTCGGGTGAGAAATCCAATCCCACGTGGCTCGAGCGAACGAGAACGTGCTCGACGAAAGGGCTACGGCGATCGATCGGGCGGTCGGACGAGAACGCCTTCTAAGTGCTGCCACTTTGAAAGACCCGAGCGTAGCTAGGATTCACAGTCTGTGGTGTTTCGTACCCGGTTTGGGACGCCACCTCTGTCCGCGGCCGGCGTTTCGACTCATTCGTCGTTGCTGGCACGTCACTTGCATCATGTGCTTTGCAGGAGAAGCCCATGAGTGAATCCTTTTACAGCGTTTGGCTCGGAGTGGCGACGCTCGTCGCGTGTCTGTCTTCCTGCGCCGATGACGGGGCCCCGCCCATGACGCTGCCGGAGGGCGGCTGGGGTGGGCCGGCCAGGCTTGCGAACTGCTACGAAGCTGAGATGTGCGAGCTCGATCGTTGGGCGAGCAGCAGTGCATTCGAGGTGATCGTCCTGAGCGCTGATGCAGAGGTTTCCAGCAGTGATCCCAGTATTCTGGAGATCCTGAGCGCCGAAGAAAGAACCGAGATCGAAGAGCCCTTTTTCTGTTGGTGGGACTGTACGCCAAGAACCGTGACATTCCTCGACGTGCTCGCTCGCACACATGATTCCGGCAGGGCTGAGGTCGTGATCGATGGGCCGGCGGGCGATCAGGCTCGATTGCCCGTGAACGTAGTCGACGTCGAACGGTTTCAGATCGTCGAGGCGGTGTCCGGAGAGATCCTCCAAACGATCGATGGGAGCATGTTCTTCGTGAGACTG
>DATIUW010000262.1:0-2192 GCA_035466435.1 Polyangiales bacterium
CGTTCGCCTTCATCGTCGGCTCGATCGTCTGGCTCGCGATGAAGTTCCTGGTGCCCGGTGGCGTTCGCGTCTCCGAAGCGCACGAGATCGAGGGGCTCGACATCGCAGAGTGCGGCGTCGAAGCCTACAACGAGGAGCTCACGGGCGTTCACGCGGGCACGACTGCGATGTCCGCAGCGCCGGCAGAGTAGCGAGCTTCGAGAAGAGGGGTGGGGTGGCTCCCCGGTCTGCCTCGCCCCTCTTCTCGCCCTTTTTTCAATGGTCGGATTTGAACAACGAGTTTCGAGCGTGGAGACGCCACGCTGGAGTGGAGGTAGTGTGATGAGAAAGTTTCTTTCCCTGGCGGTGATGTGCAGCTTGGCGCTCCCCGCGATGGCCTTGGCGCAGGAGTACGAAGAAGCAGAGGCCGAAGCCACCGAGATGGCCGCGCCACCCGAGACGGCAGAAATGCCCGAATCGCCGAAGATGGCAGCGGACGACATCGAGCCTGCGGAGGAAGGCGGGAGGCCGTTCCTGGACGGCCTCTCCTGGCAGGTGATGGCGAGCGCGTTCTACCGAATCGGTGGTTACGCTGGAGACGGCGTGCGAGCTGGAACCTACAACAACATTCTGGATTCCGAGGCGCCGCTTGGATACCCGTACACGAACTACAACGGGTTCGGCCTCAACTTCGCGGGCGGTGACCTCATGTACACCGGCGAGAAGTTCGCCCTTCGCCTCGACCTACGATTCGGCACGGCTGCCGACCTGTTGACCCCGATATCCGCCGCGGGCTTTGGGGGCGTGAAGCAGGCATACGTGTCCTGGCTGCCAGCGGACAAGATCAACATCGATGTCGGGTTCTTCGATACGATCTACGGCGCCGAAGTGGTCGACGAGTGGGAAAACGCGAACTACACGCGAGGCGCGCTCTACTTCCTTCGCCAACCATTCAACCACATGGGCCTCCGGATGGGCATCGAGATGACCGACGTCGCCGGGTTTACCATGATGGTGACGAACGGGGGCGTCTACGGCGGCACACCGATCGACGACAACGAGACGCCCGCCCTCGGCTGGCAGTTTGGTTTCACCCCGGACGGCCACAACAGCGTGCGCCGTAGAGGCCTTCGAGAGGGCTACCGAGAGGTCGGCATCTTCTTCGGCGGCAACCACGCCGCGAGCGGCAACAATGGCAACCGCGACTGGCAGAACTTCTTCGACATCGTGGTCAGCCTCGACTTGAAGTGGTTCCACCTGCTGCTGAACGGCGACTACTTCCTCGATGGCAAGCAGCGGAACGCGGCCGGCGAGGAGACGGCGGACTTCCAGTACGGACACAGCCTCGCGCTGATCTTCGACATGTCCGACAAATGGTCGCTCGGCATGCGTGGCGAGCACCTGAGCGGCAACGACCTCTTCCAGGAGCAGACGACCAGCTTCGGCGGGCTTGCAACGGGAACACTCACCCTTCGCTACAAGCCGGTCGAGTACCTGGTGATCAGCCTCGAAGGTCGAGGCGAGTGGTCGACGCGGGACATCTACTTCTCGCGCTCGGCGACGACCGATGCAAACGACGTGCTCATCCCGAACGAGAAGATGAACTACGCGGCCATCCTCGGCGTGACCGCGCACATCGGAAACTGAGCCAACACTCAGTGTTGGCGTGACAGGCAAGAGGCCGGCTCGTTGGAGCCGGCCTTTTGTCGTTAACGTCACCGGCGCCGCCGCAAATGATGACGACTCGGACACGTGGGCTGCGTATGTATCCATCTCGCATCGCCTGAGATAAGCTGCGCGGGCGCTGGGGAGGGACCTCGAGGAACGCAGCGCGAAGCGAAGGGGAATGAGAGTATGAGGACTTGGACCGCGGTCACGGTATGCGCTGCGATCTCGTGCGCGACGCTGACACAGCCTTCGGGCGCCTCTGCCCAAGGCGAGTGGGACAGCGTGCCGATGCTCTACGGAGAAGGCCTCAAGGTCACCATCAGCGAAGAAAACGACATGTACATCCGGTTCCTGCTCTGGGCGCAAGTATGGCTCCGGGCGATGGAGATGGGACCGGCCTCGGTCGTCGACGGGAGCACGGATGATTGGCAGCTCGACGTAATGCTGCGGCGCGTGCGTTTTTTGACCTATGCGCAGCTCACCGATCGCGTGCTCGTCTTGATGCACTTCGGCATCAACAACCAAACGTTCACGAACGGCGGCTT
>DATIUW010000263.1:0-5516 GCA_035466435.1 Polyangiales bacterium
GTCGAGGTTTGTTTCTTCGTCAGTGACGATGGGCGGCGCTTGACGGCCCCGATGTCCCCCGAACGGCGTCCGGGTGATGATCCGTCGAGCCGACGTGTGCGATCGGTGCGTGCGAGCCCTGAATGCGACCTCTCTGACGCAGGTAGCGCTCACTCCTACGATCTCCGGGTCGATCTAGCCGGGACCGACGAGACCGGACAGCCCTGCAGCTTCGAGCTGTCACTCGCGGTAGATATCCCGATCGATCCGGTCACCGGCGCGTTTCACGTGTCCGGAATCCAAGCGCCGGACGGGGAGGCCGAGCTTTCGCTTTCGGGACAGGTGCGTGAAGATTGGGCCTCGGGCGTAGCGCGTTCGGAACGCGATGGGTCCTCGTGCCGGGTGGGATGGGCCGCCACCAGGCTCGCGCAGTGCAATGATGCGGCAATCGATGCGTGCTTCAGGCTGCAGCAGTGCTGCCGGAGCATCTTGGTGAATCCCGTCTTTTTCCAGTCTTGCAACGCCGTCGTGCTTCAGTGCAATGAGGCGGCCTGTCGAGAGCTTTTCGAGGGCTACGTGCGATGCACGGCACGTGAATCCGAGCTCGAGCCCGATGTCGGCTCACCGGTCACGCAGTGAGTCGAGCGCCCGCCTGAAGTCCTCCGGCGCCTCGGTCTCGAAGCGCATGGGTTTGCCGTCGATTGGATGATCGAACGCCAGGAGCGTTGCATGGAGCGCCTGCCGTCCGAGCTCCTCGGACACCCTACGGAGCCTCGGATCGCCGAGGGACTTTCCATAGAGCGGATCACCGAGGACCGGGTGGCCGTGATCGGCGAGATGAACGCGAATCTGGTGCGTACGGCCGGTCTGAAGAGTGCAGCGAACTAGGGCGCTTCCGTGCAAAAGCTCGACAGTTTCGAGGTGTGTCACCGCCCGGCGGCCCCGGTCCCGTTTCGAGGTGAACTTCTTTCGGTGCGTGGGATGACGGCCGTGCAGCGTGTCGTAGGTCACGGCGCGGGGCGGACGGCCGCACACGATGGCCAAGTACGCCCGCTCCAGGCGATGCTCCTGAAACATCTCCACGAGGCGCTCGTGAGCGAGTGGCGTCTTGGCGACCACCATGACGCCACTGGTGTCCTTGTCGAGACGATGCACGATACCGGGCCGCAGCGGATCGGCGCCACCGCGGACTTTCGCGTGGTGTAGGAGCGCGTTCACCAGAGTTCCCTCGGGGTGGCCCGGGGCAGGGTGGACGACGAGGCCAGGGGGTTTGTCGAGCACGATCAGATGCTCGTCCTCGAAGAGCACCGCCAGCGGAATGTCCTGCGGCTCGGCGCTCAGCCGTTCGGGAGGCGCCGGATGGATCCATACCTCGGCGCCCGCCTGGGCCTTGGTTTTCCGAGATACCACTTCGCCGTTCTGCTCGACCCGGCCTTGATCGATCCACCTCTGAAGCGCGCTCCGCGAAAACTCGGGGCACAGATGGGCGAGCACGCGGTCGAGCCGCTCTCCGGCGTCCGCTTCCGAGAGGGTGATCCGCTTCGGCGCCGGGGCCGATTCCTGCATGGCCTACTTCAGCTTCTTGATGAGCTGGTGGGCATTGGTCTGCATGTCGATGTTGCGAAACACGCAGATGCCCAGCTCCGGCTCGAGGGTGTTGCAGTGGTCCGCAATCACTGCGATGGCGGCCTCATCATAGCGTGACCGGTGACCCGCGGGACCGGGAAGCCGGATGTAGATCATCGGCGCCTCGGGTGGCGGCTCGTCGGTGAGCGGATCGTAGGCCGCGATCGCGGACCGGTCCCCGCAGGCAGCGACGATATCGACGGGCTTCCAAGCTTCCAGATCGAAGACCACCGGGGGCATCTTCGCGGGCAGAAAACCTAGAAAAGATCGAAGAGCAGAGCGGTTCGCCTTGCCATGCTTGAAGGTTTCGTCGGCCGCAAACACCACCGCTTTGGCTTTGAGGTCCGCCGCGAGCTTCGCCACCTCCTCGCACGTAGCCTTGTTCTCTTTGGTGCGTCGAAATCCCGATTCACTCACGGACTTCGGTGCGACGACCGTGAACAGAAAGTCGTCCGGCGACTCGCGAATCCAACGCCGGACGGTGCCCGCGCCAGGAATTGCGATCTCCGTATCCGAGATTTCCACCGCATCGAACTCCCGCCAATATCGGCTGACCGGCACGGGGAAACCGGAGCACGCGACCACAAACATCGCCGCGAAGTATACCGATTTCCCGTGGGAAAGCTCGGAGATCCCCTCGCATCGACGGGAATTCCCGGATTCTGCAGGGCCTCTGATAGCATCGGCGCCGTGTCTGATTTCGGTTTGGACCGCTACGCGCTCGATGGTGCCGATACAGCGGGACATCTGCATCCATTGGAGATTGCACGCGATCTGATCGCGGGCGGGAAGCCCCGGTCCGCGCTCGAGGTGCTGAGCCTTCACTTCGACACACACGCCGACGATCCGGAATACCTGTTGCTTTGTGCAGAGGCCTGGCGGGCCACGGGTGATACGCTGCGCGCGCAGCAGGCTCTGCTTGGGGCGATTCGAGTCGTGCCGAACGATCCGCGGCCGCTCCGCTCGTTGAGTGAGCTCCTCGAGGAGCGCGGTGAGCGCGAAAGGGCGGAGCGCGTCCTAGCCAAGGTCCGCGCGCTCGAGCTGTCCGCCGGGGACGCGACCGACCTTCCGGAAGAGGTCGATCTCGATGGCGACGAAGACTTGATCGCCGCTGCAGAGCGTCGCGAGCGAGGTAGCGGGCTCGGCAGGCCCGTCGGGATGGTGCGATACGTTTCGCTCGTCTTGGCGGGATTGGGTACCTTCGCGCTGCTGATCGCAGGCATCTCGCTCTTGACGGAAGCTCGAGCAGTGCAGGATTCGGGCGAGCCAAAACCCGCCGGCGATCGTGAGGCCTCCGCACCGCTCGCCGTCGAGCCCGTGCAAGAGACCGATCCGGTGGTGAGCCCACCGATGCCCGAGGTCCCGGACGCGGCTCCCGACAGGATCGCGCTCGTGGAAGCAGTCGGGCTGCCGCCGGCTCCAATCGAGCCACTTGCGGCACTGGTCCCGGCTGCCGCCGAACGAGAGGTCGCCGCCAACGCACTGCCGTCCACTGCGCCGCGCACGCCCAAGCCCGCGACTCCTCGTGCCTCCCAAACCACGGCCAAACAGGGCCGAGCAGCTCCCCCCCCCAAGAAGGTGCCTGAGCCTCAGTCGGAGGCTGCCGCTCCGGGTGTGTCGCTCGACTCCTCCGACACCGCGCGGCTGACCGAGCACGCCGACGTGCTCTACGAGCAAGGCCAGACGGCGCTCGCCGCAAGCTACTATCGCCGCGCGCTCGACGTCGACCCTGACTACGCACCCGCTTTGGTCGGGATCGGTCGGGGGATCTTGCGCGCCGAGAAATATGACGAAGCCATGAGCAATGCGACCCGTGCGCTGCAGCTGGCCCGCGGCGTGGACGCGCGGCCCGGCCTCGAGGCCGAGGCCATCTACCAAATGGGTCGTGTTCACTTGGAACGAGGCGATCGTGATGCTGCGCGGCAACTGCTTCGCCAGTCCGTCTCGCTGAAAGAAGCGCCCGCCGAAGCATGGTTTTACTTGGGCGAGGCGCTCGCCAGCGACAACTCTCCGGCCGCGCGGCGTGCCTACGAGAAGTATTTGGAGCGCGTCACCACCGGACATTTGGCCGACCGGGCTCGCCGAGCAATTCAGTAGTATGCTCGGACGATGGCGAATAAACAGAACGAGCAGCGCCAAGCTAGAAAAGAACGGGCCAAGGCCGCGAAAGAAGCGAGGCGCATGGCAGAGGAACGCGCGCGGCGTCGCAGAAAGCTCCAGCTTCGATTGTCCGCTGCGGTCGCAGTCTTGACGCTTGCGTTTGCTGCGGTTTGCTATTGGGTGCTCGACAACCAGCAGTTGATGGGCGCGACGCTTCTCATCGGCGGAGTCTTGTTCCTCGTGCTCGCGCTCGGCACGTTGGCCTCCGGCGTGCAACCCCGTGATCGCACACGCGCGGGATCGATCGACTACGGCAAGCGAAACTGAGCCCGCACCGATGGACGAAGCACAATCGAAGCGCTGGGAGGCGGCAGAGGAGGGCATGGAGCTTCTTCACGCCGGCCAGGTGGACGAGGCGATCGACGAGCTTCTCGGCGTCGTTCGAGAGGACCCGCAGAACGAGTACGCGTACCAGTTTCTCGGACACGCGTACTTCGAGAAACAGGCTTTTCCAGAGGCGCTCAAGAGCTACGTCGAAGCATTGAAGCTCGCACCGGAATACGTCGGCGCCATGGTGGGCGCCGGCCAGACGCTGCGCATGATGGGTGAATACGACCGCGCGATTCGCATGGGTCGGCGGGTTTTGCAGCAGCACGAGGATGACCCGGATGCACTGTTTCTCGTCGGTGCCGCACACTTTCAAAAAGGCGAGAATCAGGCGGCGACGCACCATCTCGAGCGCTTCTTGGAGACCAATCCCGAGCTCGAAATCGCCTTGGAAGTCGAAGGCATGCTGCAAGTCATCCGGGGCGAGGTCTTGCCTTTCCCAGGCGCAGAGGACACGGTAGAGAACTGAGCAGGAGGTACCGGTGAGCGCGGATCCGGCGAAAAAGCTGGCGGCCGACAGGCAGCCGGAGCAAGACAACGAACACCTTCGCGAGGAGACGGCGCGTTGGCGCGCCGAGCAGGTGCAAAAAGCCGTGGCGCGTCAGCCTTTGCGCAAGGAGCGGTTCGTCACCCATGGCGACATGGAGGTTCCCGACCTGCTGACGCCGGCCGACGTGCAGATCGACTACGAGCGTGAGCTGGGCTTTCCGGGTGAGTTTCCGTACACGCGTGGCGTTCAGCCCACCATGTATCAGGGGCGCTTGTGGACGATGCGGATGTTCGCGGGGTTCGGCACGCCGCGTCAGACGAATCAGCGTTTCCGCTACTTGCTCGATCAAGGTCAGACCGGGCTGTCGACCGCTTTCGATTTTCCGACCCTGATGGGCTACGACAGCGATTCCCCGCGCTCGCTCGGGGAGGTGGGAATGGTCGGCGTGGCGGTCGATACGCTGCGCGACATGGAGATCTTGTTCGACCAGATTCCGCTAGACAAGGTCACCACCTCGATGACCATCAACGGCCCGGCGGCGGTGCTGCTGGGCTTCTACATCGCGCTGGCTGACAAGCGAGGCATTCCCCGCGACAAGATCGGCGGAACCGTCCAAAACGACTGCCTCAAGGAATTCATCGCCCAACACGCATGGGTCGTTCCCCCACGTCCTGCCATGCGAATCGTCACCGACTCGATCGAGTTTTGTGCGAACGAGGTCCCCCGCTGGAACAGCGTCAGCATCAGCGGCTACCACATTCGGGAGGCCGGGGCGACGGCAGCCCAAGAGCTGGCCTTCACCATCGCCGATGGCCTGGAGTACGTGAAGTGGGCGGTCGACCGGGGCTTGGACGTCGATCAGTTCGCGCCGCGGCTTTCCTTCTTTTTCGACGTCCACAACGACTTCTTCGAAGAGATCGCGAAGTTTCGCGCG
>DATIUW010000264.1:0-6426 GCA_035466435.1 Polyangiales bacterium
CGCCCTTCAACGACCTCGAAGCCACCGCCGCGCTCATCGCCCGACATCGAGACGAGCTCGCCGCAGTGATCATGGAGCCCGTGCAACGCACCTTCGAGCCCCGGCCTGGCTTCCTGCAAGGCGTTCGCGAGATCACTGCCAACTTCGACATTCCGTTGATATTCGACGAGGTGGTCACCGGCTTCCGAATGGGTCTCGGGGGCGCCCAGGCGCACTACGGCGTCACGCCTGACCTTTGCGCGCTCGGCAAGGCGATCAGCGGCGGCCTGCCGCTCGGGGTGCTCTGCGGACGGCGCGACATCATGGAGATCGCCAACCCGAAGCGACGTCTTCAGATGCTTCCGTTCTCGATGCAAACCGGAACCTTTTCGTCGAACCCGGTCTGCGCGAGCGTCGCCTGCGCAGTGATCTCCGAGCTCGAAAAGCCGGGCGCATACGCGCGCCTGGAAGAGGTCGGAACGAAGGTTTCCTCGGGGCTTCGCGATGCCATTGCGCACGCTGGCGTCGAAGCCCGTGTCACGGGCGTGCCGAGCGTGTTCGAGATTTGGTTCACCGACCAAGAGCCTTTCAATCATCGTTCGGCCAAGAGCGCCGACTTCTATCAGAGCATCCGCTTCTCGGACCTGCTGCTGCAACAAGGCGTGCTCAAGGCAGCCGAGAAGTTCTTCGTCTCGACGGCGCACACCGACGAGGACGTTGAACGTACCATTCAGGCGTTCCACGTAGCGCTCGGGCAGCTTGCCGAGGAGATATCGTGAAGCGTGTTCTGGTGACCGGCGCCTGCGGAAACATCGGCGCGAACGTCGTCGACCTGCTCTTGCAGCGAGGCTACGCGGTGCGCGCGCTCGATCTCGACACACCGAAGAATCGAAAGACGGCCGAACGGTGGGGCAGGCAAATCGAGGTGAAGCTCGGGACCATTTGCGACCCGGCGCTGGTTACCGACGCCGTGCGGGGCGTGGATCACGTGATTCACCTGGCTGCGATGGTTCCCCCGGCCACGGACGTCGATCAGGCTGCGGCCTATGCGGTCAACGTCGTGGCCACGCGCGCGATCGTGGCCGCGTGCGAGCAGCAGCCTGTCCCGCCGCGGCTGACCTTCACCTCGACGGCCGCGATTTGGGGCCGCAATGCCGAGGCCGACGGCCCGCGGCGCGCCGACGAGGACATCTCGCCGAGCGACAACTACACGCGTCAAAAAGCAGAGTGCGAGGCACTGCTGCAACAGTCGGCGCTCGAGACGGTGATCTTTCGAATCGCCATGACGCCGCCGATCGCGCCCGGGGCACTGTCGCCGTTCGTCTTCGACATGCACCCGGACATGCGGGTCGAGCTCACCCACCCGAAAGACCAAGCGCTAGGCATCGTGAATTCCTTGGCCCTGCACGACGAGGTCGTCGGAAAGATTCTGTGCCTCGGTGGTGGCGCGCGAAATCGCTACCGGTACCGGGAGTTCATGAACATGGCGTTCGAAGCGATGGGGCTTCCGCCTCTACCGAGGTCGGCATTTGGCGATGCGCTCTTTCTCACCGATTGGGTGGATTCCGAATCGTCGCAGGCGATCTTGGACTATCAACGCCACGATGCGGCCTCGTACTTCGAGGAGGTGCGGGCACAGCTCGGCGCGGCAAGGCATCTCATGGCGCCGGCTCGGCGCGTGCTCGGCCCGGTCATGCTGGCCCATTCGAGGCACCATGCGCTCGCGGAGGGCAGGCGGCCGCGGGTGCCCGACGCCTACCGTGCCATGACGACCATTCGCCGGGCGCTCCGAGCCGCCAAGAGTTACCTGTGACCTGGAATCCGACGTGAAGACGAGCAATCGAGTACTCGACCGCGTCCTTGCAGACCTCGGTGTGCCTCACATCGAGGAACGATTGCCGCGCGATTTCTTTTACCGTCTCGGGTTGAAGTTCCCTCAGCAATACGGGATCGCGTGCCGTGACGTCGGGGACTGCATCCGGCGGGCGGAAGCCCTCGGCGCCGGCCCTTTCCTTCACACCCACGTGCGCGCGCCCAACTGGATCGAGCGCGGACAGAGGCGCCGGGGCTGCCGGCTCGAAGTGGCGCTTGGATATGCGGGCGATGTCCAGATCGAGCTTCTCGGGCCGGGCCAGGGAACCGAGCACTATTCGCGCGCGCTCGAGCACACCGACATCGCCTTCCATCACGTCGGCATCTATCAACGCGGGATGACCGAGCTCGCCTCTGCGATGGAGCGCGCCGGCTACCCCGAGGCGGTGCGCGGCGGCGTTTCGCTCGGCAACGCGCTTCGCATCGACTTCCGCTATTTCGATGCACGCCAGGATCACGGGCTCTACCTCGAGGTGCTCGACTTCAGCGTGTTGGGAAGGGAGCTGCGCGTGGAGCCCTTCATTCGCGGATACGCAAGATGGATGGCGGGCGGCGGCGGGCGACGCGCATCCGGCCGATGATCAGGGCGTAAGCGCGCGAGGCCGCGGGTCTGATCGATGGCACGGCGCGTGCTCCGTGCAGGAGCATGCTCGCCACGGCGCACGCGGCATGCCTCATCGGGATCGAGGCACATCCCGTCCAGGTCGAAGTGCGTCTCGGCGAGGGGCTCCCGGGCTTCGACATCGTCGGGCTTCCGGAGCGGGGGGTGCGCGAAAGCCGCATTCGAGTGCGGGCGGCTTTGTCCTCGATCGGCTTCGCGTTTCCCCCGCGCCATTTGGTTCTGAATCTAGCCCCCGGCGACCTTCCGAAGACCGGCGCAGGCCTCGACTTGGCCATCGCGGCCTCCGTGCTGGCCGCATGCGGGGGCGTCTCGCCGGAGCAGCTCCCGAGCACCATGCTCATCGGCGAGCTTTCCTTGTCTGGCGAGCTGAGGCCGGTGCGCGGTGTGCTCGCGCTCTTGCGTAGCGCGCGACGGGCGGGCCTCGAGCACGCGATCATTCCCGAGGGAAACCGCCCGGAAGCCATGCTGGTCGACGGCATCGCGGTCTATAGCGCCCCGCACGTGGGCGCCGTGGCGCGATGGCTCAACGCCGAAGCGCCCCTGCCCGAGGTAGAGCGCAGCAACGACGCAATGCTCACGCCGCAAGCACCCGAAGCGGACCGAGACCTCGGTGCGATTCGCGGCCAGCAGGCTGCCCGCCGCGCCTTGGAGATCGCGGCAGCGGGCAGGCACCACATCCTGATGATCGGCAGCCCCGGCGCCGGCAAGACGATGCTGGCACGTGCCCTGCCCTCGATTCTCCCTCCTCCGACGCCCGAAGAAGCACTCGAAATCGCCACCATCGCCAGCTCGGCCGGGCTGCGCTCGCCGCGCATCCTGCTCGGAAGGCAGCGCCCCTTTCGCGCGCCGCATCACACCGCGAGCGCGGCCGCCATCGTCGGCGGCGGCGAGCCGGTCCGCGCCGGAGAGCTCACCTTGGCCCACCGCGGCGTGCTGTTCCTCGACGAGCTGCCCGAGTTTCGGAGGGACGCCATCGAAACCCTTCGCACCACCATGGAGGAAGGCGAGGTGGTCATTTCCCGGGCGCGTCAGCGGGTGCGGCTTCCGGCCGAGCCCATGGTGGTCGCCGCGATGAACCCCTGCCCCTGCGGATACCACGGCGATCCCACCCGTTTTTGCCGCTGTGGTGAATCGCAAATCGCTCGCTACCGAAGCCGCATCTCCGGTCCGTTGCTCGACCGCTTCGATCTGCAGGTCGCGGTGCCGCGCGTCAGCGCCCGAACGATGCGCAAAGCCACGCCCGGAGAGCCGTCCAAAGCAGTGCAGGAGCGGGTCTGCGAAGCCCGGAGGCGCCTTCGCTCGAACGGGTCGCGTCCGGGCCTCGAGTCGCTGACCCGCGACGTCTCGCAAGAAGCGCTGCAGTTGCTCGAGCTCGGCGTCGAGCGCCTGAAGATGAGCGCACGCGCCTATCTGAAGGCGCTCAGGGTGGCCCATACGATCGCCGCGCTCGATCAGGCGGCCGAAGTCCGGCCCTCGCACACCGCCGAGGCCTTGCAGTACCGAGCTCTCGATCGCGAGCCCGCCTGAGGCCGCGACGCGACACAGCAAATCACACACCCAAGGAGCACACGCACATGAAGCAATCACTCAAGGCCGTCGATACGCTACTTCAGAACGTCGAAAAGCAATTCGGCAAGGGCGCCATGATGCGCCTCGGAGACAAAAAGGCCGAGCGCGTCCCGAGCATTCCGACGGGAAGCCCCTCGCTCGATGAAGCCCTCGGCTGCGGCGGCTACCCGAAAGGCCGCGTCGTGGAGGTGTTCGGGCCGGAATCGAGCGGCAAGACCACACTCACCCTCCACGCAATCGCGCAATGTCAGGCCATGGAGGGCGTCGCCGCGTTCATCGACGCCGAGCACGCGCTCGACGTCCACTACGCCAAGAACCTGGGTGTGAGCGCCAAAGAGCTCCTGGTCAGTCAGCCCGACAGCGGCGAGCAGGCGCTCGACATCGCCGAAATTCTCGTTCGGAGCGGTGCGGTCGACCTCGTGGTCATCGATTCGGTGGCCGCGCTGGTGCCGCAGGCCGAGCTCGACGGAGAGATGGGCGCTTCGCATGTTGGTCTGCAGGCCCGGCTCATGAGCCAAGCGCTTCGCAAGCTCGCCGGCGCCGCACACCGGACCGGCACCACCATCATCTTCATCAATCAGCTCCGCATGAAGATCGGGGTGATGTTCGGGTCGCCGGAAACCACCACCGGCGGGCACGCCTTGAAGTACTACGCGACGGTGCGTCTCGACGTGCGCCGCATCGGTGCGGTCAAGCAGGGCGAGTCCGTCCTCGGAAACCGCACACGGGTCAAGGTCGTCAAAAACAAGCTGGCGCCTCCCTTTCAAAAGGCAGAGTTCGACATTCGATATGGGCACGGAATCGACGCCGTGGGCGACCTGCTCGACCGTGCCGTCGAGCGGAACGCCGTCGAAAAGAGCGGCGCCTACTACCGCTTCGGTGGCAAGAACATCGGCCAGGGCAGAGAGGCCGCGCGGGCCGTTCTCGAGCAAGATTCAAAGCTTCGGGACGCCATCACGGCGAAGCTTCGCGCCCCGGCAGATCCAGCCGCTCGCGCTGCCTAGCTGCTTGTGAACCCGGGGCTTCCTGTTACAAGATCCCCGTGCGCTGTCTCGTCACGGGCGCCACCGGGTTCATCGGCGGCGCGGTCCTGCGGAGCCTGCAGGCCGCCGGCCATCAGGCGGTGGCCTACGTGCGGGAGGGCTCGGACTCGCGCGCGCTCCACGATGTCGAGCGGATCGTGGGCGACTTGGGCGACCCGAACCGCTTGGCCGTCGCCGCAGCCCGTTGCGATGCGATCGTCCACGCGGCAGGCATCGCCGACGCTGAAGCCGAAAGCGACGCGCTCGGCTGGGCGCACGTCGCAGGCACCGAGAACACCCTGAACGCCGCCAAACGAGCCGGCTGCAAGCGCATGGTCCACGTCTCGTGCGCGGATGTGACCCTTTACGACGGGCCGCGTTCGTTCTGGAACGAAGATCAAGCCCCCACCCGGCCTTTTGGAGAGCTTGCCCGCACCAAGCTCCACGCGGAGGAGCTGGTCCGCGTCTCGGGGAAGAAGGGCTTTTGGACCTGCGCGCTCCGGCCTGCGCTGGTCTGGGGACCCGGAGACACCACGCACCTTCCTCGGTGGGAGGCGGAGGCCGAGTCCGGAGGCGTCCGGCTGGTCGGACGTGGAAAGCGGCTCATGGCCACGACCTTCATCGGCAATCTGACCGACGCAGTCCTCGGTGCGCTCCAGACGACCGTCACCACCGGGAACGTCTACTACGTGGTCGACACGGAGCTCTCGCTCAGCCGCGACTTCTTCACCGAGCTCAGCACCGCGCTCGGCTGGCCGAAGCCGAAGAACACGGGTCCGTATCGATGGGCCTCCATATGGGCCAGAGCCGGGCTATCGTCCCTCAGCCCGTCCGAGGTCATTCGGCGCGGGCAAACCAGTGCGTTCGACATGAGCCGCGCGAAGAAGGACTTGGGCTACGAGCCTCGCGTGACGCGCGAGCAGGGGATGACCGAGCTCGCCGCATGGTATCGGCGCGCCCGAGGGAATCGATGACCGGCTTAGACACCGACCCGCAGTGGATGCGGGAGGCCATCGCCGAGGCACGATTGGCGGAGGCTCGTGGTGAGGTGCCGGTGGGTGCGGTCATCGTGCACGAGGGCCGCATCATCGGTCGTGGGCACAATGAGCGCGAATCGCAGCAAGATCCGACTGCGCATGCGGAGATGATCGCGATTCGACAGGCCGCACGAGCGCTCGGAAGCTGGCGGCTCATCGACACGGTGCTCTACGTCACGCTCGCGCCATGCCCGATGTGCGCGGGAGCCCTGGTGAACGCACGCGTGCCGCGTGTAGTGTGGCGTTGCGACGACCCGAAGGCGGGCGCGACCCAGACGCTCTACACCATCGGCAGCGACCCCCGTTTGAACCATCGCTTCGAATG
>DATIUW010000265.1:0-8095 GCA_035466435.1 Polyangiales bacterium
GACTCCGAACCTCGTAAAAATCGGCTCGACCACGCTGATCGCCAAGGTGTTCTTTCTTTCCTCGGTTTCGTCGCGCTCGCCGAACTTGATCGCGGCGCCGATGAAGATGGGCACGGTTCGGCCGGACCTGTCGGTGGCATCGGAGGAGGCACCGGGCTGCTCGAGCAGAGCATCGATTTCGACGCGTTCCCATGCATTGATCGTGAGACCGCCGGCGATCCCGGCCGTCCGCCCGAGTGCGAGGCCGCCCGGGTTGAAATAGGCAGCCGATACGTCGTCCGCAACGCCCGTGAAGGCGCCACCGAGACTGATGGCGTGGGCGCCGATCGGAATTGCCCGATAATGGGTGTCGTCCGCGCTCGCCCCCACGGTAGAGAGCAGCATGAGCAACGAGCCTGCAATGCCCCCGCCGAGCCGCATAACGCGTGGATTACTAGACAAAACCGTGTTCACCGCAAGGGATTAATACCAGCCGCCGATCCCCATCGAGAACGAACCGTACGCTCGGGCAAGATCCAGCGCCGCGGTGAGCTGCCAGCGGTAATCGTCGGGCCAGAGGCCAAAGACGTTCCATTTGAACATGCTGAGGTCGAAGCCGAGCGTTCCATGGATGCGGGGCTTGGGGTCGTCGAAACGGCTCGGCTCGAAATAAGTGCCCGTGCGGATCTTCATACGCTTCGGCCAAACCTCGGTTTCGAATCCCAGCCGCGGGGAGATCGTCACCTTCTGGCCCGAGCGCTGCACCGTTTGGAACAAGAACGATTCGACACCTACCCCGTTGGCAACACGGCCGCTGAGCCAGAGATCTGCCGTCAGCAGATAGTAGCGCCGCGGCCAATCCCAGCGATAGCGCCTTCGGAGCGTCTCCCAGGCATACTTCCGGAGGTCCTGGCGAGTCTGTTTGATCATCGCGTGTCGGCGATCGTATTTTTGCTGGATCGCGCGAATCTCCTCATCGGCATGAGGTCCCGCGCGGGCGCGCGCATCGGCGATCTCTCGCTTCTCTCCTTTGTCGGCAGCCTCGCGTCGTCGTTTCAGTTGCTCGAACTCCTCAGCAGCGAGGGTCCGGGCGTCGATCCACGGGGGATTGACTGGTCTCGGCCCAAATTGATACGAAAACCCGATGCTGCCCGTGGTGGGGAGCGTGATGTTCCTCGGCACGTAGTAGTCGCCCAACGCGAGCTCGCCTCCTGGCGTAGTCGACACCTCGCCTCGGGTGCGTAGACCCGTCGACATCTTCGGGAAAAGAGCGCCACCAAGGCTCCATCGCTCGTCATGGGGTCTGAACATGACCCCGATCTCCGCGCCGAGACCCAGTGTCTTGTAGACGTCGCCGTCACTGACGAACGTGTCCGAGAAGAAGGTGCGCTGTCGCAAGATTCGGAGACCGGCGCCCACGATCAGCTGGCCGTCGAGAAATCCATATCCGGCCTGGATGTGAAAGGTCGTGAAGCGTAGCCGAAGGGTTTCTTCCTGCATCGACATCGGATTCGAGACACCTGGCAGTCTCACGAACTGAGAGTCGATGGTGAGACCGATGCCGAAGTGCCACATCTGCCAGTAGACCCCCGGAATGAGGAACAGTGTCGTGTCGTCGGCGAGCCCATCCGCGTCTCCAACGACGTCTCCACTGTTGTAGAAATCGCCCGAGTCGAAGGGGTACGTGATCCCGAAGGCGAGCCAGTAGTCGTACCAATCGGGCCATTGCGGTCCGCGATAGGCCACGGCCGCCGGATTTTGAAGCCCTCCTTCGACCCCCTGCGCGAGGGATGTCGCGGCGCCCGCAAGACCGATCACCCGTGAGCTGCTGATCACGACGCCGCGCGTGAGATCGATGGAATAGTCGGAAGTCGTGATCGGGCTTCCGTCAGGACCGAGCTGCGCTCGAACGCGGGTCGACGAAGAGACGGATGCCAGGAGTCCCAACGAAAATGCGATGATCCTTGCGAGTCGTTTCTTGGGCACCTCGTGCGGCCTCCATGCCACTCGTCGCGGGAAGCACTCAACTCACCGAATCGTTTCGATTCCGATCGTCGTCGTATCTTGGATGCCGCGCTGGTCGTCTTCGTCGAGCTCCTCGACCCCTTTTTGCCGCTCCAACTCCAGAACTTCCTCTTCCGCCTCCTTTGCCCGCTTCGCGGCCTCGTCGAGCGCGCGCTGCGCCTCGATGGCGCGCTCCTTGGCCGCCTTGATCTCGGGGTCGGTTTCAGCCTCCATGTCTCGTCGACGTTTCTCGCGCGCCCTCTGCTTCTCGGCCTCGATCTGCTCCTCGGTCTTCTTTTCTTTGACGCGCGTCTTCACGACATCGGCGGTTTGGCCGATGTCGCCGCCGATCGAAACGATCAGAATTCGCTCTTTGACGGGAACCCGAGTGAAAGTCCTGTCGTTGTCGAACGCTTCTTGCCGGAAATCGAGCCCATTGCCCGTTCCCTTACCAAAGAGAACCGAGACGCCCGCGGACAGACCCTTTTCGTTCTTCGCCCCGCCAATCGAGGCGCTGAAGCCGATTCGATTGATCTCCGAGGGACGGACGGCGTCTGAAACCCCAGTGCCCGTGCTGGGTGCGCTGCTATTGTCGGTCAGAAAACCGAACCGCGTGAACAGATGCTTGGTGATGTGGATTTCCGAGCCGAGCGAGATGTTCCAAGTGAAAACGCGTTTCGTCGAATCGGCGAGCAGGAGACCTGAGGTATTGGAACGGCCTTCGAGCTGCGGGATCCCCGGGGCGATCGATCCAGCGCCGACCGGACCCACGAGCTGCAGGTCCGCGGCCACCGCCACCTTGCGGGAGATCACGTACGAAACACCCAGGCGGAGCTCCCAGGGAATGGGCGACCGTGAGCTGAATCGTTGGGCACCGAAGATCGAGTCCGAGAGGTCGGGGTTGGTGGGATCGGTGCTCGATCGAACGTCGGAGAGCTCGAAGCGCAGCTCGGATTCGCCGCCCACGCGAAAGCCCGGCGGCTGAAACATGAGACCAACGCGCCACTGCTTTCCGACGAGTCCAAGCAGGCCGATTCGAAAGCTCATGTTCCATGCGCTCATCTGGAACACGGTGTTGCGGGCGATTTGACGTGCATCGAGAATGCAAAAGGGGATGGTGGGGCTCGTCGGACAGGGGCTGCCTTGGCTCGGGTCTTGGACACCACCTTGCGCCAGCATTCCCGTTTCCACGTGCTCGACCGTGCGGTTGCTCGCGAGGACGGTGATGCCGACGGAGAATCTGCGCATCGGACGATAGCCGACGCCCACCCCGAAATACGTCATGCGGTCCTTCTGGTAGAACTGCAGGCTATTGGTTCGGCCGAGCTCGTCTTGAAAGTTGATGTCACCTCCAAGCTCGCTGTTGTAGGTTTGAAAAGCCGAGATCGCGATCTGGGCGGGCTTCGCGTTGCCGAGCTCTTCCTTTTTCTGTCCCACGGCAAAGCTCGCGACGGCAAAGCCGGGAAGCGAAGGACTCGAACGGAGCTCGAAGTCTTCGACCTGATCTTCACCACCCGGACCGTCGGGCCCGTCCGTGATGAGGGCGCCCTCGATATCCAACGTGCGCTTCTGCACTAGCGACAAGCTACCTTGAAGGAGCCTGGCCTCCAGCAATGGCAAGCCAGCAGGATTGAACCAGATCGCGGCTCCGTCTGCCGCAAAGGCCGTGTAGGCGGCGGCCATGCCTCGCGACCGATCACCGAGCTGCAAAGTCTGATAATGCGACGAGTCCGCACGGACCGCAGCCGCGAGCGACACGGTCGCTCCGCATGTGACGAGCAAGACGAGACCCCGCAACTTACCGGCGCCCTCACACATCGCCGCGACTCTAGCGCGCTTCACGCCCGGGGTACATGCAGATCAGGAGTCCGAACATCCGTTGACCGCACCGCCTCCCCCCACTACAAAGACGCTGAGCAGAAGCAGGTTGGCACTGCCGGTCCCACCTAGGAGGCTCGACACATGAAGCTCTCGATTTTCGTGCTCGCAATCGCCATCTCCGTGCTGCTCGTGGGCTGTGGCAAGGGTGGGTCTCTCGATGCGATCGACGCCGCATCTCTGTCACGGTCGGAGCCGACGCAGCTCTACTGGGGAGACACGCACCTGCACACGAGTTACTCGCCGGATGCGTATTTCTTCGGCAACACCAGTGCCGATCCAGACACCGCGTACCGTTACGCGAAGGGTCTGCCAGTTCATCATCCGTATCACAAAGCGAGGATTCAGATTGGAACGCCGCTCGACTTCGTCGTGATCGCAGACCACGCCGAAATGATGGCCGTGCCCCTTCGGCTTTTCCAGGGCGATGAACGGCTGACGAACACGGCGAGCGGCAAGCGGTTCATCGAGATGATCAAAGCCGGAAAGAATCAAGCAGTCTTTTTCGAGTTCATCACGGCGATCAACAGGAACCAGCCGTTCGTCGATTTGAATGGAGAGGACATCAGGCGGTCGGTTTGGCATGACACCATCGCCATCACCGAGAAGCACGACGACCCGGGTACGTTCACATCGTTCATCGGCTGGGAATGGACGTCGACGCCCGATGGCAAGAACCTGCACCGCGTGGTGTTCACGCCCGAAGGCGGCGACATCGCCGAAAAATTCGTTCCGTACAGCGCGTTCGACAGCGACGAGCCAGAAGACCTCTGGGCCTGGCTCGATGCGACATCCGCCCGCACCGGAGCCGGTTTCGTCGCGATTCCGCACAATTCGAACATCAGCGGAGGTCTGATGTTCAACGACGTCGACAGCGAGGGGCGGCCGATCACCGCGCAATACGCGCGCACGCGGATGAAGTGGGAGCCGGTCATCGAGGTGACACAGATCAAGGGGGACTCCGAGACCGATCCCATCTTGTCGCCGAACGACGAATTCGCTGCGTTCGAGCCCTTCAAGCACGCCCTCGACACGGAGGCGCTCAAGGAAGGAGCCGAGGCAGCGGAGGTCGGCCCCGGCGATTTCGCCCGGTCGGCGCTCCGTCGCGGCCTGGAGATCGAGGCGAAAACGGGCGCCAACCCGTACAAGTTCGGGATGATCGGATCGACCGACTCCCATACCGGCATGTCCTCTGCGGAAGAGGACAACTTCCATGGCAAGACGGCGTTCGATTCGACCCCGGCAAACACGTTTGCGACCTATCTCGACATCGAGGGTTTTGGAGCGGATATGTCGGCCTCGGGCATGGCCGGCGTTTGGGCCGAGAGCAACGATCGACGAGCGATCTTCGAAGCCTTCTCCCGGAAGGAAGTCTATGCGACCACCGGGCCCCGCATCCGGGTCCGGTTCTTCGGAGGTTGGAGCTTCGACGACGGCGACGCCAAATGGAAGGACCTCGCACGAATCGGGTACGACAAGGGCGTTCCCATGGGCGGAGACTTGACTCGGGGACCGGAGGGCAAGGCCCCGCGTTTCTTGGTCTATGCGGTCAAGGACCCCAAGAGCGCCAACCTCGACCGCATACAGATCGTCAAGGGGTGGCTGACCGCCAGCGGCAACACCGAGGAAAAAGTCTACGACATCGCGTGGTCCGACGACCGCAAACTACGTGAGGACGGAGCCTTGGAGCCCGTGGGGAACACGGTAGATCTCGCCACGGGTGCCTACACGAACGAGATCGGCGACGCGCAGCTATCCGCCGTGTGGCAGGATCCAGACTTCGATCCCGACGTGCGTGCGTTCTACTACGTGAGAGCTCTCCAAATACCAACTCCCCGTCACACGCTTCTCGATGCGATCGCCCTCGGCATGGATCCGAGCGAGACCGGCCATCCTCCGACGATTCAAGAGCGAGCCTACTCGTCCCCCATCTGGTATACGCCCTAGCTCTCGGTTCTTGGATGAAGAGATTACTCAGGGAGCCTCTGGTTCAATTCCTAGCGGCTGGCCTCGGCCTCTTCGTTCTTTTTGGGATCGTCGACCAGGACGGCACGGAAACCGATCCGACCGTCGTCACCGTGGATCGCGACGACCTGCTGACTTTCATCCAGTATCGGATCAAGGCCTTCAACCCAGTGATGGCCGAGCAGAAGCTGCGCTCCTTGTCCGACGAGGAGCTCGAGCGCCTCGTCGACGACTATGTCCGCGAAGAGGTATTGCACCGCGAAGCCCTCGCTCTGGGGCTCGATGAAGACGACTACGTGATCCGTAGGCGGTTGGTGCAAAAGCTCGAGTTCATCACCGAAGGCTTTGCGGAGGCTTCGGTCGCTCTCGATGACGCCGAGCTGCGCCGGTACTTCGATGCGAACGCCGACGACTACTACGTCGAGCCGTACGTGACCTTCACCCACGTGTTCTTCGACGCTGAAAAGCGGCCCCGGAACCAGGCTCGGGCGCTAGCCGAAAGAAAGCTCGAAGCGCTGAATCGGGAGGGCGCCCTCTTCAGCGATGCACCCAAGCATGGCGATCGCTTCCTCTATCACTTGAACTACGTCGAGCGAACACCCGACTACGTGGCGAGTCACTTTGGCCCGGCAATGGCCCAGGCGATCTTCGAGATGGAGCCCAACGATCTCGTCTGGCGAGGACCCTTCGACTCTCCCTATGGAGTGCACCTGGTGTTGCTGATCGCGAACGAGCCGGGGCGTGAGCCAGATCTCGACGAGATCGAAGGGCGGGTGCGCGAGGATGCGCGCGAGGCGGCGGTTCGCACAAAGACCGAGGCAGCGATCACCGAGATCGTCGATGCCTACGACGTCCGAGTCGTCTACGAACGCGATGCAGAGCCAATGCAGACCGTCGAAACCGGCAAGTCGCCATGAGGCGCGCGATTTGTCTGGCCGTCGTGGGATTCGTGGTGTGGAACGCCCATCGTCCCGCGGCCCGCGCCCACGAAAGCCGTCCCCTATACGTGGAGGTGGTCGAAAAAGCGCCACTCGTCTTTGCCGTGCGATGGAAGATACCGCCATCCATCGTCAGGGAGAATGTGCCGGAGGTCTCGCTCACGAACGGCTGTATGCTCGCGTCCGAACCGCGGATGCAGGGGCAATCGAGCGCGCCCTCACGCACCTACCAGTGCCAGATCGATCCAGCAGGCACCCCGCTCCGCATCGACTATCCGATGTTCAACCCTTCCGTGTCCGCGCTAGTCCGGATTTCGCGCCTCTCCGGACAGAAGCATTCGCTCGTAGCCTCTCCCGGACAGACGGAGGTCGTCTTTCCCGAAGCCGAGAGCTTCGGCGCCGTGGCACGCGATTATTTGGCACTCGGTGTGCGGCACATTCTCGAAGGCTACGATCATCTGCTGTTTCTAGTCTGCCTGCTGCTGATCGCCGGGACGGCGCGCCGGATCTTGATCACCGTCACCGGCTTCACCATCGCTCACTCGATTACCCTTGCGCTGAGCGCGTTGGGCTTGGTGCGGGTCCCCGTGGCTCCGATCGAGGCCGCGATCGCCTTGAGCATCGTGTTTCTCGCAGTGGAGATCGTCCGCGGTGACCGCGATAGTCTCACGTATCGGTATCCCATCGCAGTCGCATCCTCGTTTGGGCTCCTTCATGGCTTCGGCTTTGCGGCCGTGCTGGGAGAAACGGGGCTTCCTCAGACGGAAATACCCGCCGCTCTCCTCTTCTTCAATCTCGGGGTCGAGCTCGGACAGATTCTATTCCTGGGTGCCGTCCTGCTCGGCTATCAGCTCTTGCTGGGCGTCTTCCGGCTCACCTCCCGTCGACGATTGTCGCCCGACGCGCTGCGCGGGCTCGAGACGCTTGCGGCCTACGCGGTAGGCATCCTCGGGTCATTCTGGTTGATCCAGCGGATCGCAACGTTCTCGGCGACCTGATGCAGAGCCTTGTGCTAGCCTCCGGCCCCATGAAACGCGGAATCGGTATGTGCTTTCTCTTGGTCGTAGCTGCGGCTTGCGCCTCTTCGAAGTCCTCGACCAACGACGGGTCGACCATCGGCAAAGGGATCGACGTGGAAACGATGCGTCCGCCGGAAGCCGCGCGGGTCGTTCGCGAGTTTCAACAGGCCTACGGCCTTCCTCCCGTGCCGCCGCCCGACACGGAAGTCACCTCGATGGCGCAGGTCTTGGAAATCATCCGAGGTGACCGTCTTCCCGAGTTCGAAGCGGCGCGGCGGTACGCTGCGGGACGGCAAGGTCCGGAGGCACTGA
>DATIUW010000266.1:0-6568 GCA_035466435.1 Polyangiales bacterium
GACCGCATCCCCGCCGATGGCGCGCTCATCAGCGAGCAGGCCTTGATGGTGGATGAGTCGATGCTGACCGGCGAGTCCGTCCCGGTGGAGCGAGGCAGGGGCGAAGAGGTCTTCTCCGGAACCTTGGCGGCTCGAGGAATGGGTTGGATCACCGTGACTACCACCGGCGCTGCTTCGGCGATGGGTCGCATCGCGGGCATGCTCGCCACCATCGAGGCCGAAGACACGCCGCTCGAGCGCCGCTTGATCCAGTTTGGCCACCGCATCGCGCGCTGGGTCGCAGCTCTCGCAGTCGTCCTCATGGTGGTCGGGATCGGGATCGAGGGCATCGACCGGATCGACGAAGCGCTTCTCTTTGCGGTAGCAGTGGCTGTGGCTGCGGTTCCCGAAGGGCTCCCCGCAGTGCTCACCCTGACACTGGCGCTTGGCACCGAGCGCCTGGCGTCGCGCAAGGCGGTGGTCCGCCGGCTTTCGGCGGTCGAAGCGCTCGGCTCCGTGACCGTGATCGCCACGGACAAGACCGGCACGCTCACCGAAAACGCGATGACCGTGAGAGAGCTCGACTCGCCCGATGAGCGCCGCGCGCTGCTTGCCATGGTTTTGGCCGCCGAGGCCGAGCCCGGTGCCCAGTCGGGCGATCCACTCGAGACCGGCCTTTACGCGTACGCTGCCGAGCGCGGAGTCGATGCTGCAAACGAGCGCAGCCGGCGCCAGCGTTTGTCCGAGCGACCGTTCGATTCGGCGTGGAAGTACATGCGGGTCACCGTCGAGGAAAACGGCGAGCCTGTCTCGTACTTGAAGGGAGCACCCGAAGTGGTGCTCGAGCTCAGTCGCCTCAGCGCCGAAGATCGCAAAGCATGGGAAGCCCGAATCGCCAAGCGCGCAGCCGAGGGGAACCGCATGCTCGCTCTCGGATGGGCCGAGGGCGAGACCGACCAGGAAGTGGAGTGGCTCGGCACGGTGTCTCTTTGGGATCCACCGCGGCCCGAGGTCCCTGCGGCAATCGAAGCGACCCAGCGAGCTGGAATCCGGGTCGTGATGATCACCGGCGACCACCCATCCACCGCTCGCGCGATTGCGAAAGTCATCGGGATCGACTCGACCGAGGTCATGACCGGTGACCAGCTCGACAGCATAGGTCCCGATGACCTCGTCGAACGCGCGCGAAACGTTGGCGTGTTTGCTCGCGTTAGCCCAGAGCACAAGCTGTCGCTCGTCGACGCCTTCAAAGCCGAGGGCCACATCGTTGCGATGACCGGGGACGGCGTCAACGACGCGCCAGCGCTGAAACGAGCCGACATTGGCGTCGCCATGGGTCAACGCGGAAGCGACGTGAGCCGCGAGGTCGCCGATCTCGTGCTGCTCGATGACAACTTTGCGACGATCGCGGCGGCGGTCGATGAGGGTCGCAGCATCTACGCAAACATCATCAAGTTCATCCGGTTTCTGTTTTCCACGAACGTCGCATTGGTTCTTCTGATCGCAATCGGAGTCCTGGGTGCAGCGCTCGCAGGCCTGCGCGACGACGCCGGCAATTTGCTCGTTCCCCTTCTCCCGGTGCAGCTCTTGTGGATCAACATCATCGCCGACGGTCCTCCCGCCCTCGCACTTGGCCTCGATCGCAACCCGGGAATGATGAACCAACGGCCAAGACCGCCCGCGGCGCCTCTGCTCACTAGGTCTGGCCTCAGGTTCATTCTCGTCACGGGGTGCATCAAGGCCGCGATCGGCGTCGGTTTGTTCTTCGCCCTTCCGACCCTCGGGTTTTCCGGCAGCGTCACGCAAAGCGCGGTGTTCCTCTACGAGTCGCTCGCCCAGCTTGCGTTCGTCTACCCCGCGCGACGGATCACCGCTCAACCGAGCCCCAACCGAGTGCTCAACATCATCGTCCTTGCGAGCGTCGTCTTGCAGATTCTGACGATTACGGTTGCTCCGCTGCGCACCATGCTCGGGCTCGTTCCTCTCGACTCTACAATCCTCGTCCTCGTCGCTGCTTCGTTGCTGGTCACCCTCGTCGGAGCCGAAGTTTGGACGAGGCGCACCGCTAAGCTGTCCCAGGAAACGAATGAGGGCTCGATGACGATCGAGCGCCCCATCGCTTCGAGCTCGGGACGTGAAGCATCCTCTCCGTCCGGGGGTCCCGAGCCGCCAGTCATGAACTCAGGCGGGCGGCCCCGCGGTAGGTGACCGGCAAGGCCATCGGCCCTAGACTTCCGCCGACGGAGGGAAGTCATGCGTATTACAGCGGTTGCCCTGTTGATTTTGCTCGTTGGTGCCATGGGCTGCACCTCGAAGGACACGGAACCGGCCGAACCCAAAGCGGCCGAGCCGGCGACTGGAGCGCCGGCTGACACCGAAGATCCGAGCTACGCATTCTCGAAAAAGCTTGAAGGGGCCTCGATGGAGGAGGCGCTTCGAAGAGTAGAAGATGCGCTCCAAGCGAACGGCTTCGGCGTGCTGACCAAGATCGACATTCAGGACACGTTCAAGACGAAAATCGACGTCGACTTCAGGCCCTACGTCATTCTCGGCGCCTGCAATCCAAAGCTGGCACACAAAGCGCTCGAGGCTGACCCCAGTATTGGGCTTCTGCTTCCGTGCAACATCGTGATTCAGGAGGTCGAGGGGGGCATGCTGGTCTCGTTCGCCGACCCGAAAGCCATGTTCGAGCTCGCTCCGGACGTTCCGATCGAAGAGGTCGCGACGGAGGCGCGTCGTCTGCTCGAGAAGGCGAAAGACCAGCTTTGAGCCGAGCGGCCAGCTCGTTGCGAGCCAGAACGTAGTCCACACATGAAGACTTACCTATTCGACCTCGATGGAACTCTGCTCGACTCCATCGAGCTGATTTTGGCTTCCTTTCATCACACCGCCCGCGTGCATCTGGGCCGGGAGCATTCGGACGCCTTTTGGCTCGCCGGTGTCGGCACCCCGCTTCGAGATCAGCTCCACAAGATCGCGCGTTCGGACGCGGAGCTCCAAGCGATGCTCGAGACGTATCGGACCTTCAACCTCGAGCGTCACGACGAGATGGCCAAACCGTATCCCGGCGTCGTGCAAGTGGTTCGTCAGCTTCATCGCGACGGCGCGAAGCTCGCCCTTGTGACCAGCAAGCTCAGCACCGGGGCCATCCGCGGGCTTCAGTTGCTCGAGCTCGAAGACGAGCTTCGCGTCCGGGTCTGCGCCGACGACGTGGTCCACGGAAAACCGCACCCCGAGCCGGTGCTCAAGGCACTCGCGGCCTTGGACGCGCAACCCCAGGACGCCGTCTTCATCGGCGACTCGGCCCATGACATCGAATCGGGTCGCGCCGCGGGCGTAGCCACCGCGGCGGTGAGCTGGGGCCCGTTCCCGAGACAGTTGCTCGAAGCGGTCGGTCCAAGCCATTGGATCGAACGCCCCGAGCAGCTGCTCGAACTGGGCTGAGAAGCGAAGCGGTGTCGCCGCTGTCTTCCGAGAAGAACGTCGAGTCCACTAGGATTGTAGAGGCGACATTTGAATCTCGGCCCGCAGGGCCGAGATCTTGCCGCCTTCCGCGGTTCCGGGCGAAACCCACAGCAACTCACTCACCGAGGTTTTTTCGTTCCCGGGACCCGGTCAACGCGACCGCGGAACAACGATGAGATCGTCAACTCTATCGAAACCTCAAATCTGGCTCTCCAGCGGCCGGCTGCGCGATCTTCCAGACCTGGTTCCATTGCCATTCGTCGTTTCCGGTTTGGTTCGGGCGTTGGGGTCGGCGCCTCGCCTTCAGGGGAGCATTTCATTCCTCGCGGAGGGGCGAAGTCGGAACCAATTTTCCGCTTTCATTGAAGAGTGGGACGGGCTTCGGATGGCCGCATGATGGGCTCGGACGACGGCGATCCATGCACATCTGTGCATGCTGCGCAGGGCTAAGGCGGTTGCCGCAAGGCGACTCGCGCCTAGGAGAGCGGTTCATCTGGCATGCGCTCTGCCTGTTTCGCGCCGCGGGCGACTCTGAAAGCGTCTTGGAAAACCAAGTGCAGTAGGCAGACACCTGCGATATAGGCCACCGTCGTGCCGAACGAGCCCTGCCAGGATTCCGGGTCCTCGGGCCTCCGCCTAGAGTGGCTGACCCGGGTTCTGCTGCTGGCACTCATAGCCGGCGGCGCTGCTGCACGTCTGTTCGACTTCGGCTATCCCAACGAGCTCACCTGGGACGAGCCCCATTTCGTCGAAAACGCGCGCAACATCCTCGAAGGGCGGTCCGACTGGAACGATCATCCGCCACTTGGAAAGCTTCTGATTGCGGCCGGCATTCTCGCGGTGGGTGACCAAGGCGCCGGATGGCGCCTGGCTCCCCTTGTTCTCGGGTTAGCGCTGATCGTCGTTGCATATGCGCTTGGAACGGCAGCATTCCGATCGAAGACTGCCGGCTTGTACGCGGGAGCGTTCGTCGCTGCGAGCGGATTCGTGTTGGCCTTTTCCAAGACAGCGCTCCTCGACGGCATGCTAGCGACCACGATGGCAGCGGCCGCCCTCGCACTTTGGCGGGCCCGCTCGTGGCGAGGAATCACGCTCGGCGCCGTTCTCATCGGCCTCGCTACGTCCATCAAGTTCACCGGAATCGTTCTGGTCGTCCCTTTGGCACTGATGACGCTGGCGCGCTCGGAGTCCCGTCCGAAAGCACTCGGGGTGCTAGCTCTTGGGGTGACCACGCTGGCCGCGGTCTACGCCGCACAGTTTTCGTTGGGGCTCGCTCTCGCCGGGGACGAGTATGGGCCGGTCGATGTTGCGAAGAAGACGGTCGAGCTGTTTCGCCATCACATTGGGTTGGACGATTGGGAGCACTCCGCGACCTCGCGTTGGTATACGTGGTTCATTCCGCTCAGAGTCGTTCGGCTTCACTACGCGCGAGACGGAAACATCGTTCGAGCGCTGACGACCAAAGGCAACCCCCTCCTCTGGTGGGGTGTAAACCTGGCTGTGCTCTGGTCGATGGTCGATCTGGTCCGCCGCAAGTGGCGCGAGCGCCTGGTAAGCACGGCTCCGAGCGCGCAGCCGGCCTCAGGTCGAAACTACCTGCTCCTCATGTGGTTCCTGCCACTTTGCCCCTGGATCTTCACCAACCGCGATAGCTACATCTATCATTACTTACCTTCGTACGTGTTCGGACTCGTCCTCTTTGGCGGCCTGACGTCGACGCTCTCCAACCCGAAGGCAAGATTGGGCATCGTCGCCAGCATCACGTTGGTTTTCGCGTATTGTGTTCGCGTTTGGAGCAAGATCCCGCTGGACGCGGACTCACTCCTGCACGCCATGTTTTTCTGATGGCGTCAGACCGTTCGCCCACGGGCTCCGAGCTCTCTCGCTGATTCGAACACCGATGCACTCGCGTTCGCCCGACCGGTTCTACCCGATGCGCAATTGCATGAGTCCGGCCTCCGTGGCTGGACTGCTCTGGTGCGATAAAACGAAGCCCGGCTGAAGCCGGGCTTTCTGGTGGCGGTGATCCCAAGTACATGGAGTTGGAACCAAGTGGTGGGGTTGCTCGCAGATTAGGAGGGGCTTCGAAGGTTGGATATGCGGTCGGATGCCAGCCTGCGGCTCGGCACCGCGGATCAACCGCGATCAGGTTGAGACCAGCGCGCGTACGCTCTTCGGACATACGCAAGTCGTTGCGCGGGGGTTCGGTACCGTTTCGAAAACCAGCGAATCAGCCGCAGCGCGTCTTCTCGCTCGTCCTCCGATACAGGCGCATTCACGTAGGCATCGAAAGCGTCCGCGGGGAGGATTCGTTCCGCGAACCGTCGCGTCGCCTGAAGGGCGGCCTGGGATGGAGGGTTTGTCGGGCTCATTCCTGCACCTCCTTGAGGCGCTGCAGGAGTCGAATGTCCTCCGCATCCTTCGGTCGTCCGCCAATCCGCTTTGTCATAATGAGATCGTCGACTGAAGGAATGAAGATCTTCGCTGCGCCAATTTCTACGGACACCCGCCGAGACCAGAGGTTATCGAACACGACCTCTAAGCCGTCGACAGTGGTTCGAGTCGCCGAGACCAAAACATCGACGTGCTCGTCGTTCTCGAGGACATATCGACCGTTTCGGCGAGCATCGTTCGGCGTACGGTTGGGCTCCAAGTCGAAAGCTCGAGCGGCCGTGTTCAACTTCTCGATATCGTCTGAATGCACCCAGAAATCGTAGTCCGCCGTCAAGACGGGCAGACCCAAGACAACCATCGCGCGGCGTCCGATCAACAAGGCTCGCGCGCCGCTACTCTCCACGGCGGCGAAAAATGAGATCTCATCGAACTCCGACCCTCGCATAAGAGAGAGTTTCGTGGTTGTCCGGCGCGCACGCAAGAGGAGGCATCGGAACGGACGGGAGAGTCGAGCAACTGGTCGCGCGACCTGTAGCTTTCGCTGCGTTTTGGGTCGCTCCAAAACGAAACTGCCCCGACGCGGCAAAGAAGCTTCTCGAAGCAGCCTGCGCCCGAGTGGAGCGAAGTCCGCGCGCGCGTGCTCAGCCGACTCGGGCGATGAAGCGACTCCTACACTCGGTCAGCGCCTAGATAGCGAGATCAACGCGATTCGAACCGCAAGAGCAGTCGG
>DATIUW010000267.1:0-21137 GCA_035466435.1 Polyangiales bacterium
TAATTCTTAACCGGAAACTACTGAAATTATTCGACAAAGGGGCGCATTAAATGCGCTATGACGCGCTGCGGCGCATTTCTGTCACATGGCGGACGCTAGCGTGCACTCCCCAGAGCGCGAGCGTGCGATGCCAGCGGTCTGAAAGCATTGAACAAAAAGGAATTGTTTCGCGCTGGTTTCCCCTTGGCAGAGCCCTTGCATGGAGGACCAGTGCGAGGTTCCCATGCGGCTCCTTACAGTAATAGGCATCGTGCTCATCATGGCGGGTCGCGCGACCGTGGCCGGCGCCGATACCGTGCTCGAGGTCGGCCCTTCGATCATCCTGAGCGATCAAATCCCGGACGGCGACGCGGCGGCGAAGATCAAGCTGGTGCGTCTCGGCAATGGAACGCTGATCGTCGCGTACGGAGACGCAGCCTCCGCAGAGCTCGTCTACGACCTCAAGGGCGACGCCGAGCGACCGGTACGCGATATCTTCGCGAGAAGCTGCAACCACAATCAGCGCGACTGTGGCGATCCAGCCAGCTGGACTGCACCGGTGAACGTCTCTCGAACGGCCGATCGGACCTCGGCCAGCACGGCCTGGCGTGGACCCGCGGCGGGCGTTCTTCCTTTCTACGGGGATTCTGAAAAGCCCAGCCTCTTCAGTCATGGGTCCACCGCGCTCATCACCTGGGTCGACAAGCTGTGCGATCCGGCGGTTCAGGGATCGATCGTGTATCCGGAGCGGGATCAAAGAGAGATCCCTTACAGCTGCGTTTACGTCGTGCGCTCGCTCGATAGCGGGAAGACCTGGTCGGACCCGCAACGACTGACGACTGGACTTCGGGATGCAAAGCAAGACGTCAGCCGCGGCAATGACGCGGTTTGGGCGATCGTTTGGCAGGAGGACCCGGGCGGGCTTCAGCTCGGCGAGGCGGAAGGTCCTGGCGATGGCGGATCGGGCGCCAAGGTCACGAAGGGAACCGACATTTGGTACTCGGCTTTGCCCCGCGCCGATTTCGATCTTGGCATCGAGTTTCCCGAGCCGACGCGGTTGACCAACAACTTCACCAAGATGTCGACTGGGATGAACGCAGATCCCAACCAGGAAAGCGGAACGGAAGGGGCCTCGCGACCCAATTTGGCCTTGGTCGGTCCGACCGTCTTGGTCGGATACGAGGAGACGAAAGGTCTCGAGGGCCTCGATACGGGCAAGTACATCCGGTTCAGCGCGTTCCGCTTCGACCGCGCGCCAACGAGCTGTGCCCTCGATGACGGCCACGGGGGTACGGGCGGCACAGGAGGAGAAGGAGGCGCGGGTGGGATCGCGGGCACCGGCGGAGACGGAGGTCTTGGCGGCGCCGGAGGGACTGCGGGAGCCGGCGGCGTCGGCGGGGCAAGTGGCGTCCCACTCGTGGCGTTGGCTGCGGAGATCGGCGACGGCACATGCCGATTGAGCCCCCAGGGAGATCCCTATCCCGATCCGACCGATCCGGCCCGCGTCGGGTGCATCCTTTCGTCCCCCGAGGAAAACGGGCGCCGAGTCCGCTTCTTCGCGCAGGGATCCCCGGGGCCGTCCGGGGTCAAGCTGTTCATCTTCTGGAGACAAGGCGAGCTCGATCAAGGCGGGCCGGCCGACATCGTCGGCCGCGCGGCAACTGGTTTTTCCCCCGCAGACTTCGTGCAGGCGGTGAGCGTACCGACGGCGGCCGCGCCAGGCGACGAGCTCGATGGTTGTTACGTCCGGGGTGAGCAAGAGCCGGTGCCGTCCGGCGCCTTCAGCAACAGCGCACCCCTCAACTTGAGCGCTGAAACCGAGGTCGGCGGGGATCTCGGGGCAGGCACCGGGGACAACGAGCTCGAAAACGCGCGCGCGCATCGCGGGCTCATCTCGGGGGACTTGATCGTCATCGGCTACAACTACACGCCGGACGACGCGGTCGCCCGCTACACCGATCTCGAAAACTACGAGTTTTGGATCCGCCGCTCGCTCGATGGGGGCGCGACGTGGGGCGCGCCCGCCGACCTGACGTCGGAAAGCACCCTGGACCTGGCGATGCGGCTCGGCCTCAAAGACACCGGGATCAACGTCAAAGAGCCTCGGATCATGAAGACACCGGGCAACGGACCGGGCTGTCCGAGCGGCGATCCCGACGACGCCACGACCACGCGGACGAGTGATTGCTCCAATCCGAGCACGTTCGTGATCGCGTGGAGCGCCGAGACCAACGTGTATGAGCAGCTCGGGGGCGCACGCGATCTCGACATCTTCATCACCCGCACGACCGACCTTGGCGACACGTTCGAGCCGTACCAGGTGCTGGCCGGTACGGAGTCGCCCAACTTCGACGAGCTCGACGAGATGGAGTCGCAAATACGGCCGACGCCGGATGGGCGTACCGTCTTCGGAGTCTGGAACGAAGTGAGCGAGGAAACCGGCGCCAACAGCCGGTTCGCGATCGCGGTCGAGCGCGAGATTCCCGTCGAGCCCGAGCCCGATGGGGGTTTGCCCGACGGTGGCGTGCCCGATGCGGGCGTCCCCGATGGTGGAACGGGGGCCACGCTGATCACGAGTGGCTGCGCGGTGTCTCGAGCCCCCTCGAATGCCGGCCCAAACCTCTGGCTGCTGTGGGCGGCGGCCCTGCTCGCGCTTCGGCGGCGCAGGCGCCGCATGGGTCGATTTCATCGGCGGCTCTTCGGGCCGGCGATGACTTGGAATGGCCGTGTGAACGGCGAGGAAAGGAGTGGGAGCCATGTGTACTTTCAAACCAGGTAGGCTGACGAGCCTGTTTGCCGCTCTTGTCTTCGTCGCAGCGGGCGCGAGCAGTCGCGTAGCCGCACTGGATTTCGTGGTCGACAGCACGATGGATGCGGTCGACGAAACTCCGGGCGATGGAGCATGTGCGACGGCAGAGGGCGCATGCACGCTGCGCGCGGCCGTAATGGAAGCCAACGCCTCGGACGGGGTGGATCGAATCGACCTGACCGGAATCAGCGATCCGAGCGACCCGATTCGGTTGACGCTCGATGGTCTCGACGAGACCTTCATGTTGGTGCCAGAAGGTCCGGCCCCCTGCGTAGCCCAGATCGAAGCCAACGCAGCGATTGGTGATCTCGACATCACCGAAGACGTCGAGATCTTCGGCGCGGGCCCAGCCCTCACGATCATCGAGTGGGACGAGCAGTCGATCACGGACCCCACGGTCGGCGATCGGATCTTCCACATCCAGGCCGAAGGGAGCACGACCGTCGAGTTGGTGACGATCTCCGACTTGATGGTGCGTGCCGGTAGCGTCGGCATTCTCAACGACACCGACCCGGAAAACGAATACAACTGCGACGTCCAAGAGACGCCAAGCGGTGACGAGGCGTGGCAGTTTCGGCGCTTCGGCGGCGGCATTGCCATCGGCCCTGGCGCGGCAGTCGTGCTCTTTCAAGAAGGAGTCCATGGAGGCCCGTCGGATCCGCTTCCCGGCGGTCCGCCTGACGGCGGCGAGGAAGAAGAGGGCGGCGTCACAGCCGTCGAGTTCAATCGGATCGCCGTGATCGGCAACCAGTCTGGGTCGGACGCGGGCGGCATCATGGTGACGGCCGAGATGACCTTGATCGACTCGGTCCTCAGCGGAAACACGAGCGGTGGCAACGGCGGCGCGGCCTATCTCGATTCGGCCTCGCTGATTCGGGGCTGCACGCTCGGCGCCTCGAGCTCGCCGATTCCATACGAGACGGGCGAGCTAGACGCCTCGCTCCTCGAAAGCCCGAACGAGGCCGAGAACGGCGGCGCGTTGTTCGATACGGGCTTTCACGTCACTGAAATCCAGGCGACCGCGATCAACGGGAACGAGGCGATCGGTGGGGGCGGAATTGCCGCGCGCGCCAACGTCGTCATCAACATCACCAACACCACGGTCAGCGGAAACGTGGGCCAAGACGTGGGAGGAGGCATCACCACGAACGGCACCATCAATCTGCGGAACGTGACGGTCGCGGACAACCTGGCGACCACGGACGCCCCGGGTGGCGGCGCCGGGCTGAATTCGTTCGGCTCGGGGACCTACACCTTGGTCAACACGGTGCTCGCCAACAATCTCGTCCAAGGCGGCGAGACCGGACGCGAGGCCAACTGTGGATGCTCGGGCGGCTCGTCCACTTGCCCGCCCGGAACTGTCGTCTCCACGGGTTACAACATCGAGGATGCGGACACTTGTCTCCTCGACACCGGTCTCAATGACCTGGTCAATACCGATCCACTGCTGTCGCCATTGGCGAACAACGGCGGTTTGACCGAGACACATGCACTGCCTTCGGAGGCTGCGGGCGACGCACAGACCAGCCCGGCGATCGATGCGGGCGATGACGTGCGTTGTCCCAACAACGACCAGCGAGGGAGCATCCGACCCGACGACGGCGACCTAGACGGGACCTACGTCTGCGATGTCGGGGCGTTCGAGCTGTTCATCACGCGGAGCGATCTCCACATCAACAACGTCACTGCGCCGGATCAGGTGGATAAGGGCGATAGCTTCGACTTGGTGGTCGAGATCCACAATGACAGCCCGGACGTGGACGCGGAGAACGTGACGCTCGACTCGACGCTGGACGCGGGCCTCACGGCCACGGCGGCGGAGCCGAGTGTCGGATCTTGTGAGGTGACTGCGGGTGCGGTGAGTTGCACTCTCGGGACGATGGCAACGGGCGCGGTTGAAACCGTGACCATCAGCGTCATGGCAGAGGAAGCCGGTGTGTTCGACATCGAGAACGTCATCGCGACGTCGACGATGGATCCGGAGCCCGGCAACAACGAGGCCACCGTGACGATCACGGTGACGGGCAACAGCGACATCGCGTTGGTCGGTGAGGCGGTGGCTAGCAGCGTCGACGTCGGGAACGACATCGAGCTGACCTACACGGTCACCAACGGCGGAGAAGACGATGCCACCGACGTCCGGTTCGGCATCACGCTTCCCGACGGTGTTGGTTACGTGTCCGCAACACCCGATGCTGGTTCCTGCACGGAGTCGGCGGGTGAAATCGCGTGCATGTTGGGTGATCTGGCGGTCGACCAGAGCGTCGTCGTGGCGGTCGTGCTTTCCGCCGAGATGGCCGGTGAGGTGGAAATCCTCGCCGAAGCTGGCGCCACGGAGAACGATCCTGATTCGACGAACAACGGGAGCTCGGTGCTCCTGAGCATCACCATGGGTGACGGCGGCGGCTGCGGCTGCGACGTGCAAGCGCCCGGATCGACCACGGGCAACGCCTTGTTGGTCGGTCTCGTCGTCTTGCTCCTCGGTCGACGGCGCCGACGCAACTACATTCGCGATCTGCGGGTGTGACACACGAGAGCCCCGCGGCGCAGCAGGCCATTTGCTGCGCCGCGGGGACGATTGTTTCACGCCGGTAAACCGCGACGCTTCGGTGCAGATCACGTAGCGCGCATTTCTTTCGCACGTCGTCTGGCACCGGAAGCGCAAATGCAGATTCTGCGCCCTCGATCGCCGTCGTAGCTTTACGCGCTGTTTAGCATCGCAACGCCGGTGCTTTTGAATTCAAGGCGCCGTCGAAAAAGCGTCGCCGTGGCATGGAAGGTGCTTGCTCACCCGATTCGCCAATGCAGTGAACAGCCAGAGGCGCAAGATCTGCGGCGGCGACTCGAGGGAGTGAGTCTCCATGCCCCACAACAGCACGCTCGACGCAGAATCGTTACGCTTGGTTCTCGATTCGCTATCCGATTTTTCCAGATCCAATCTATCCGACGAGAAGCTTCTCGAGCTCGACGAAAAGGACATCTTCCCGGAAGACCTCGTGCGTGCCATCGGGAGCGAAGAGCTCGGGGTTCAGCTCGTCTTCATCCCGGAGGAGTTTGGCGGCATGGGCGGAGGGGCGTTCGACGTCTACCGCGTATGCGAAGCCATGGCCGGCATCGACGTCGGGCTCGCCACCGGAGTCCTCGCGACATTTCTCGGGAGCGATCCAATCGTATTCGGCGGCACGCCCGAACAGAGGTCGCACTGGCTGAGCCGGATCGCCGAAGAGGGCCTGCTGATGGCGTACGGCGCGACGGAGCCGGCTGCCGGGAGCGATCTGGCCGCGCTCAGCACGGTCGCAGTTCCGGTGCAAAAGGACGGAACGATCGTCGGATACGAGATCACGGGGAACAAGCAGTGGATCTCCAACGGAGGTCACGCGGACGTCTATACCATCCTCGCCAAGGCGCCGGGAGGGCCGACGTGGTTCGTCGTCGAGCGGGGCGCGGATGGCTTCACTTCGGGCAAGCCCGAGGACAAGCACGGGATCCGTCTGAGCAATACCACCGCGCTGACACTCGAGAGCGTGTACGTCGATGCCGACCGCGTGGTGGGTCTCGAGGAAGGGCAGGGGCTTCGCCAAGCCCAGCTCGTCTTCGGATTTACGCGTCTCATGGTCGCAGCGTTCGGCCTGGGGGCCGGATGGGCGGCGCTCGACCGTGCGATTCAGTATTCGACCGAGAGGATTCAAGGCGGTGCGCCGCTGTCGGAGAAGCAAGGCTTCACGCACAAGCTCATCGTCCCTCACGCGGTTCGTCTCGAGGCCTCCCGAGCGTACATCGAGCAAACGGCCGAAGAGATCGACGAGGGCGGCGACGACCTGCTGAACACCGAGGGCGCCATTGCCAAGTACCTGGCAACCGAAGCTGGGAATGCCGCGGCCGACGCCGCGATCCAGGCGCACGGCGGCTACGGCTACACGAAAGAGTACATGGTCGAAAAAATCAAGCGTGATGTTCGTATTACGACCATCTACGAGGGCACGTCCGAGATCATGGAGATGACCATCGGCCGTGATCGCTGGCAACACCACCTCAAGACACGCGGACAGCACTACCACGACCTCGGTCGCCGGCTCGAGGGCATGCACAGCGAGCATCCCGAGGCTGGTGCGGGCATTGCTGCGCTCGCTTCG
Organism: Polyangiales bacterium; assembly: GCA_035466435.1. Classification (GTDB taxonomy): domain Bacteria; phylum Myxococcota_A; class Polyangia; order Polyangiales; family Houyiibacteriaceae; genus SG8-38. The sequence goes on from DATIUW010000267.1 coordinate 6,922, forward strand.
CATGCGCTCGCCGAGATCATGGAGCGTGCACGTGCCGAGCGGCTCACACGCAATCAACACGTACTGTTTCGGATCGGCGAGCTTGCATCCTACGTCGAAGGCGCTTCAGCATTCGCGCGCCGCGCCGTACGTGCCAAGCTCGGTGATCTCGACCCCAAGGCCCCAAAGCGGTTCGATGCGAAGACGCTCGCCGCCATGGCCCGGGTCTTCGCCCGCGAGGCGGCGCAGCGCGTCGCCGTCGATGGGATGCGTTGGATCGTCGGCGCCCAAGAGACGGACGCCAACGTCCAATCGCTCGAGAGTAGCGCCCAACTGTCGAAGGTGTACGCGGCACAGGTGGGGTTAATCGAGGACATGAACCAAGTTGCAGACGCTCTGTACGAGCGCTGATGAGTCACTACGGAGCCCCCCATGCCAGACAAGGAACACCGAGCGATAGCCGTCGTCGGCGTCGGAGCAGTCCTGCCCGACGCGCCCAATGCCAAAGCATTTTGGGAAAACATCGTCGCCGGGCGCTACAGCATCACAGAAACGCCGGTCGATCGATGGGACCCGGCGCTCTACTACGACCCGGACCCGAAAGCACCCGACAAGACGTACTCGAAGATCGGCGGCTGGGTCCGCGACTTCACCTGGGCGCCGCTCGAATGGAAGCTGCCCATCCCACCGAAGGTCGCCGATGCGATGGATCGAACGCAGAAATGGTCGATCATGTCTGCTCGCGAGGCGCTCTTGGACTACGGGTATCCGGAGCGGCCGCTCAATCGCGACCGCACTGCCGTCATTCTCGGCAACGCGATGGCTGGCGATCAGCACTACAAGACGGCGCTTCGCATCTTCTTTCCCGAGCTCACCCGGGAGCTCGACGAGGCGCCCTCTTTTCAGGCCCTGCCCGAGAAGGTCAAAAAAGCGATTCTCGCCGAAACCATGGAACAAGTGCGTCGAGATTTTCCGAGCATCACCGAAGACACCATGCCGGGAGAGCTCGCGAACATCATCGCGGGACGCGTGGCGGCCGTCTTCGACTTCCACGGACCGAACTTCACGGCCGACGCTGCATGTGCTTCGGCCATGGCCGCGTTCAGCGCGGCCGTAGCGGGTCTGGAGGAGGGCGACTTCGACGCGGTGTTGACCGGCGGCATCGACAGCAACATGAGCGCGCCGAGCTACACCAAGTTCTGCAAGATTGGCGCTCTGTCGGCGAGCGGTACGCGTCCCTACGATGAAGGCGCGGACGGTTTCGTGATGGGCGAGGGTGCGGCTGTCTTTCTCTTGAAGCGCCTCGAGGACGCCGAAACGGAGGGCGACCGAATCTACGCCGTAATTCGAGGAATCGGCGGCTCGAGCGACGGCAAAGGCAAAGGGATCACTGCTCCGAATCCCATCGGGCAGAAGCTCGCAATCGAGCGAGCCTGGGCGCACGCCGGGGAGGACCTGTCCACCGTCAGCCTCATCGAAGGGCATGGGACGTCGACCCGCGTCGGCGACGTGGTCGAAGTGCAGAGCATGGTCGAGGCCTTCTCCGGCGCGGGGTTGAAGCCGGCGAGCGTCCCGCTCGGATCGGTCAAATCCAACATCGGTCATCTCAAAGGCGCTGCGGGTGCGGCGGGGCTGCTCAAGGCCACGCTTGCGCTCCATCACAAGCAGCTCCCTCCGAGCATCGGTCTCGAAAAGCCGAATCCCAAGATCGGATTCGGCCGGATTCCGTTCTACGTCAACACGGAGCTGCGCCCGTGGGATGAGCTGAAGGACGTGCGGCGGGCCGGTGTGAGCGCCTTCGGGTTCGGCGGCACCAACTTCCACGCCGTACTCGAGGAACACGTGCCCGGAAGGATCCGCGCGCAGAAGCCCGTGCAGGTATCGGTGCCTTCAGGATCGCAGCGCGCGGTGACAGCAGGCATCACGGCGACCGACAAAGCGCCGCTTCGTGGCGCGTTGCTCATCGGCGGGGCATCGAAGGCCGAGCTCGAGAGCCGCCTCGAAGGAGTGCTCGCCAACGCAGCAGCAGGGCGCGCTCCGGAGCCAGAGCCGCCCACCGCGTCGGATCTCGAAGCCCCCGAGCGGCTCGGCATCGACTTCGGCAGTGCCCCAGAGCTGGCCAAAAAGGGCGCGAGCGCCCTCAGGGGTCTTCGCTCGGACAACCCCGCCATGTGGAAGGCGTTGCGGCCGCAGGGGATCTTCTACCAAACCGGCGCGCCGCCAAAGACGGCGTTCTTGTTCACGGGGCAGGGTTCGCAGTACGTGAACATGCTGCGCGAGCTGCGGGACGTGGAGCCCATCGTGGGCGACGCGTTCCGAGAGGCGGATGAAGTGATGAAACCGCTTCTAGGCAAGCCTTTGAGTGAGATCATCTTCGTCGATCCCGATGACACGGCCGCGCTGGCTCGGGCGGAGGAAGCGCTTCGTCAGACGGAGGTCACTCAGCCTGCGGTCCTGGCCGCTGATCTCGCCCTGACACGCCTGTTGGCCGCCTACGGCATCACGCCGGACATGGTCATGGGGCATAGCCTCGGCGAATACGGTGCGCTCGTCGCATGCGGCGCCCTTGGTTTTCGCGAAGCGCTCGAAGCCGTGAGTGCTCGCGGCCGCGAGATGACCAGAGTGTCGGTCCAAGACAACGGCCTCATGGCGGCGGTGCTGGCTCCGATCGACGAGGTGAAGAAGATCCTGGCCTCGATCGACGGATACGTCGTGATCGCCAACATCAATAGCTTCGGCCAGTCGGTCATCGGCGGTTCCTCGCCTGCAGTGACCACGGCCGTGGAAGCGATCACCAAGGCGGGCCATCGCGCAATCCCGTTGCCGGTCAGTCATGCGTTCCACACCGAGATCGTCGCGCCCGCGAGTGAGCCGCTGAAGAAAGAGCTGAGGCGCCTCGGAATCGAATCGCCGAAGATCCCCATCGTCGCGAACATCCACGGCGAGCTCTATCCGATGGGGTCCAACGTCGCAGAAGAGATGATCGACATCCTGGGCAAGCAGATCGCATCGCCCGTGCAGTTCGTGAAAGGGCTCGAAACACTTTACGATGCGGGCGTCCGCGCGTTCGTCGAAGTGGGTCCGAAGTCCGCGCTCGCGAGCTTTGCGGAAGACGTGTTGGGCGCCAAGCCCGACACTCTGTCGCTTTTCACGAACCATCCCAAGGTTGGCGACTTGCCTTCTTTCAACGGGGCGCTCACCGGGCTCTACACGGCCGGTCTCGGCGCGCCGAGGCGTGAAGTGGGGCTCACGAACGTGATCAGCGCGTCCGCCCCCATGGAGACGAGACCGCAGGCGCCCGTTTCGCCTCCGACGCAGGCAACTCCCGTCGTTGCGGCGGCCGGAAGCGTTTCACCTGCGGGCGCTCCGAGCGAGGCGGGAGATCGCTATGTGCAGCTCGGACGTTTGTTCGCGGACTTCCTCGATCGAGGCATGGCCGTCTATCGGGGCGCAGGCGCCGTCGATTCGTCGGAGCCGGTGGTGGTCAGCGGAGCCAGCATCGGTCTTCCTGGTGGCGAGAAGATCTTCGACGATGACAACGTCGATCGAATGCTGCATGGCAAGAGCTTCATCGACGTGATTCCGGTCGGTCTCCGCCGCGCCATGGCCGGCAAGAAGATCACGCGCTTGGTCAAGTCGGAAAAGGGAGGCCCTCGCTTCGAAACCATCGACTCGCCCTCCGAGGTGATCAAGCTGGCAGGCCGGGGCGGCGCGATTGGGCTGGTAGACGATTTCGGGGTGTCAGAAGACCGCGCAGCAGCGATGGACTCCACGACGCAGATGGCCATTGCAGCAGGCTTGGAGGCGCTCCGCGACGCGGGGATTCCGCTAGTCATGCACTACAAGACGACCTCCAAAGGGACGCAGCTCCCGGACCGCTGGGCTCTGCCAGATGCGATGCAGGACGAAACCGGCGTGATCTTCGCCTCGGCCTTTCCGGGGTACGACATGTTTGCCGGGGAGCTCGGTCGTTATCACCAAGCGGAGGCGCGGCAAAAGCTTCTCGATGAGCTACAAAACCTACGAGCGCGCACACCCGGGAACGGAAGCGGCAATGCACTTGCCGTCGAGCTCGATCGTCGCATCGCCGAGCTGCAAAGCGACCTCGAGCGCGAGCCTTACCGTTTCGATCGTCGATTCATCTTCAAGACGCTGTCGATGGGACACGCACAGCTCGCCGAGCACGTCGGCGCGCGAGGACCCAATACCCAGATCAACTCCGCTTGCGCGAGCGGCACCCAGGCCGTGGCGCTCGCGGAAGACTGGATCAAGCGCGGACGCTGCCGACGTGTGCTGATCGTCACCGCCGACAACGTCACGGGCGACAACCTCATGGAGTGGGTGGGCGCAGGCTTCCTCGCGAGTGGGGCTGCTGCAACCGACGAGGTTCTCGAGGACGCCGCATTGCCGTTCGATCGACGTCGTCACGGGCTGATCCTCGGGATGGGTGCCTCCGGAATGGTCATCGAGCGTGCCGACGCGGCTCGCGAGCGTGGTCTCCGACCAATTGCAGAAGTGCTCGGCACGATCACGGCCAACAGCGCGTACCACGGAAGCCGGTTGAACATCGAGCACATTCAGGGGCTCATGGAGAAGTTGATCCGGGATTGCGAGGCGCGACACGGGATCGACCGCGCAGAGATCGCGCCTCAGACCGTGTTCGTGTCGCACGAGACGTATACGCCCGCGCGTGGAGGGAGCGCGCAGGCAGAGATCAGCGCTTTGCGTCGAGCGTTCGGCGCGGCCGCCGATCAGATCGTCATCGGCAATACCAAAGGAATGACCGGCCACGCCATGGGCGCAGGCATGGAAGATGCCGCGGCCGTGAAGATCCTCGAGACCGGCATGGTTCCACCCGTTGCGAATTTCAAGGAAGTCGACCCGGAGCTGGGCGCGTTGAACCTCTCGCGAGGAGGCAGCTATCCGGTACGGTATGCGCTGCGGCTCGGCGCGGGCTTCGGATCTCAGATCAGCTTGGCGCTTCTGCGCTGGGTCCCGAGCCCAGACGGAAGCCGACCGTCGCCACGAGCGCTTGGCTATGCCACTCGCGTCCATGACGAGGACACCTTCCGTCGCTGGATTGCGCAAGAGACCGGCTATGCAAGGCCCGAGCTCGAGGTGGTGCATCGTACGCTTCGAGTGAAAGAGCAGGGGCCTCGACAGACGAAGAGCCAGAGCCCGGATGCATCGCCAGCTGTGGCCGCCCCGTCTCCTGCGAAGGGTAGGCCTACGATCACCGACACGCCCGCGCCGCCTCCTTCGGCGACGCAGGCGATGTCCACGCCGGAGCGCGATGAAGTCGCAGACAAGGTGCTTGCCATCGTGTCGGCGCAGACGGGTTACCCGTCGGACATGTTGGACCTCGAGCTGGACCTCGAGGCGGACCTGGGGATCGACACGGTGAAGCAGGCCGAAACCTTCGCAGCGGTTCGCGAGGCCTACGACATCCCTCGGGATGAAAACCTCGAGCTGCGCGAGTTTCCGACGCTTCAGCACGTGATCCAGTTCGTGCGAGATCGACGGCCGGACTTGGCGCAGGCGCCGATGTCTGCGTCGGCTCCTGCGACGGCTGCCGCTGCGACGTCCGAGCGCGATGAAGTCGAAGACAAGGTGCTTGCCATCGTGTCGGCGCAGACGGGCTACCCGTCGGACATGTTGGACCTCGAGCTGGATCTCGAGGCGGACCTGGGGATCGACACGGTGAAGCAGGCCGAAACCTTCGCAGCGGTTCGCGAGGCCTACGACATCCCCCGGGATGAAAATCTGGAGCTGCGCGAGTTTCCGACGCTGGCCCACGTGATCGGCTGGGTGAAAAGCAATCGCCCGGACCTAGCGGCGCCCACGGATACACGGGAGCCTCTCGAAGGCTCTCAGCAGACCGAGCAGGGCGATGCGATCGCCACCAAGGTGCTCGAGGTCGTCGCGGAAGTCACCGGATATCCGCCGGAGATGCTGGAGCTCGACTTGGACTTGGAGGCCGATCTCGGCGTCGATACGGTGAAGCAGGCGGAGACATTCGCCGCAGTCCGGGAAGCGTACGACATCCCGAGAGAGGACAACCTGGAGCTGCGCGATTTCCCGACGCTCAACCACGTGATCGCCTGGGTGAAGTCGAATCTGCCGGCGGCTGGGGCTGACCCCACGCCCGTAGTCGAGGAGACCGTCGAGCCGAGCGCTTCCCCACGATCAGCGGCGGAAGGCCTTCGGCGAGTACCGATCGCCGTGCTGCGGCCGCCGCTGTCTTTCTGCAAGCCTACCGGCGTTGCGCTTCAACGAGGCGATCGAGTCGTCGTCATGCACGACCGTGGTGGCGCCGGGAAGGCTCTGTCCGAGCGCCTGGAAAAGAAGGGCGTGATCGTTCTTCCGATCGAGGGCGCTCCGGGGCCCGAGGAGCTCAGCGAGCGTCTCGAGGCATGGATGCGCGAGGGTCCCATCCAGGGCGTGTACTGGCTCGCAGCGCTCGACCGCGAGGCCCCAATCTCCGAGATGCCTGCGGAAGCATGGGCGAATGCCATCCGCGTGCGCGCGAAGTTGCTCTACACCGCCATGCGTATCTTGTACGAACAGATCTCGGCCGAGGGCACTTTCCTGGTGTCGGCCACGCGCCTGGGCGGCAAGCATGGCTTCGACGCGGCCGGGGCCCTGGCTCCGCTCGGTGGGGCCGTCACGGGATTCACCAAGACGTACAAGCGCGAGAAACCCGACGCTCTCGTCAAGGTCGTCGATTTCGAAGCCGACTGTACACCAGCAAGCGTGGCGGAGCGGTTGCTCGCCGAAACACTGTCGGACCCGGGCGCGTGCGAGCTCGGATACACGGGCGACGATCGCTGGACCATCACGGCGTCGTTCGAGCCAGGCCGAGCAAGTCGGCCGTTGCCGCTGGGCAAAGAGACGGTCTTCGTCGTGACGGGAGCGGCTGGATCGATCGTCTCGGCCATCGTGGATGACCTCGCGAGGGCATCTGGCGGTACGTTTCATCTGCTCGATCTGACACCCGAGCCGGACGCCGCCGATCCGGACCTTCGACGCTTTGCGGGCGATCGCGAGGGCCTCCAGCGAGACCTGTTCGAACGGATGAAGCAGAGCGGAGAGAAGGCGACGCCAGTCGCCGTGCAGAAGCTGCTTGGTGGCCTCGAGCGGCAGCACGCCGCGCTGAGCGCAATCGAGTCGATCCAGGCAGTCGGCGGTCGCGCCCACTATCACTCGGTCGATCTGCTCGACGGTGACGCAGTGGCGCGAGCAATGGACACCATTCGCGAAACGAGCGGCCGTATCGACGTGCTGATCCACGCTGCGGGTTTGGAGATCAGTCACTTCCTGCCCGACAAGAAGCCTTCGGAGTTCGACCTCGTCTTCGATGTAAAGGCCACGGGTTGGTATCATCTGCTTTCCAGCATCGGAGACATGCATCTCGGTGCTGCGGTCGTCTTCAGCTCGATAGCCGGAAGATTCGGCAATGGCGGTCAGACCGACTACAGCGCTGCCAACGAGGTTCTGGCCAAGTCGGTGTCGAGCTTTCGGAGCGCTCGGCCCGATACCCGCGGTATCGTCGTGGATTGGACCGCGTGGGCGGACATCGGGATGGCGTCCCGGGGCTCCATTCCAAAGATGATGGAGCTCGCCGGCATCGACATGCTGAAACCAGCAGATGGACTTCCGGTCGTGCGTCAGGAGCTCGAGGCGGGTACGCGAGGCGAAGTGATCATCGGCGGCGCGCTGGGCATCCTCATGAAGGAGTGGGACGCGACGGGTGGGCTCGATCCCAGCGCGCTTTCGGGTGCGAGCCGAGGGCTGATGGGCGCGACCGTGCTCTCCATGGGCGTCCACGAGGGTCTCCGGGTCGAGACCCGGCTCGACCCCAAGGAGCAGCCCTTCCTCTACGATCATCGAATCGGAGGCACCCCGGTTCTGCCCGGGGTCATGGGCATCGAGGGTTTCGGCGAGGTCAGCAAGACACTCTTTCCCGACTGGCACATTCGTGCGATCGAGGACGTCGAGTTCCTGGCGCCCTTCAAGTTCTATCGTGACGAGCCTCGTACGTTGACGTGGTCCGTGCTGTTCAGCACCGATGGAGACGACGTGGTGGCGCAGTGCCAATTGGTCGGCGCTCGGAACATCATGGGCCGCAACGAGCTCAAAAAGCACTTCACCGCGGCCGTCCGGCTGTCACGCGAGCCGATCGAGGAAGGCCGTTCAGAGGGGCTTCCGGAGGTGGCGGGCCAAACGGTGGCGGAGCAAGACATTTACCAGGTCTACTTCCATGGTCCCGCGTACCGAGTTCTCGACCAAGTATGGAAGAACGATGGATTGGTGGTCGGCCGAATGAGTGCCGCCCTTCCGAACGATCGCCAACCTCCGGGCCTCGCTTTCGTGACGGAGCCCCGATTGGTCGAGCTTTGCTTTCAAACGGCAGGGGTATGGCAAATCGGGACGAGTGGGAAGATGGGACTGCCGCAACACGTCGACGAGGTCCTCTTCGTGAGGCCGGCCGACGGAGCGAACGGGCGTTTGCACGCGGTCGTTGCGCCACGAGATGGCGGTCGCTCGTTCGATGCGCACGTCACGGACGAAGACGGCCGTCTATACGTAGTGCTCCGCGGCTATCGGACCGCCGAGCTTCCCGACGAAGTGGATCCGGAAAAGCGCAGGCCGCTTCGCGCCGCAATGGGCTGAGAACATGACAAACCCCGAGTTCAAGCGAATCGCAATCCTCAACCGCGGCGAGGCGGCGATGCGGTTCATCATCGCCGCCCGTGAGTACGGGAGGGAGCACGGAGATCCGCTCCACACCATCTCCCTCCACACGGATCCCGACCGGCGCGCCATGTTCGTACGCGAGGCCGACCAAGCGTATTCGTTGGGATCTGCGACCTACCTGACCAGCGACGGCCAGCGCCGATCGAGTTATCTCGATCACGCGCGAGTCGAGCGCGCGCTCGTCGCGACCGGTGCAGAAGCCGTGTGGCCGGGGTGGGGGTTCGCCGCCGAGCGGCCCGACTTCGCGGACTTGTGCGATCGGCTCGGCATCGTCTTCATAGGTCCGACAGGCGACATGATGCGCCAGCTCGGCGACAAGATAAGATCCAAGCAACTGGCTGAAAGGGCGAATGTGCCGGTGGCCCCGTGGAGTGGAGGCGCAGTGCACACCTTGGACGACGCTCGCCGGCAGGCGGCGCGCCTCGGCTACCCTCTGATGATCAAGGCGACGGCAGGCGGAGGAGGACGTGGAATTCGACGCGTCGGGGCAGCCTCGGAGCTCGCCGAGGCGTTCCAGGCCGCACGTTCGGAGGCTGAAAAGAGCTTTGGAGATGGCACGGTCTTTCTCGAGAGGATGGTGACGGGCGCGAGGCACGTCGAGGTTCAGATCATCGCAGACGACCATGGTGCAACGTGGGCCTTGGGCGTTCGCGACTGCACGCTTCAGCGGCGCAATCAGAAGATTCTGGAAGAGACGCCGTCTCCTGCTCTGAACGAAACGCAAAGCCAAGAGCTAGAGCGTGCGGCGCTTCGCTTGGCGCAGGCGATTGGTTACCGCAATGCGGGAACCGTCGAATTTCTGTACCACCCGCCGACGCAGCAGCTCTCGTTCATGGAGGTCAACGCGCGTCTCCAGGTCGAGCATCCCGTCTCCGAGATGACCACGGGGGTCGACCTGGTGAAGCTTCAGATTCACGTCGCGCGTGGGGGCCGACTCGAGGGCGAGCCCCCGGCGCAGCGCGGACACGCAATCGAGGTGCGTCTGAACGCCGAAGACGCGGAGGATGGCTTCGCCCCATCTCCCGGGCTGGTCGAAGAGCTCAGGCTGGCCGGCGGCCCAGGCCTTCGCATCGACACAGGCATTGCACGGGGCGATGAGATTCCCGCTGATTTCGATTCGATGATCGCGAAAATTATTGCCCAAGGACGCACCAGGGAAGAGGCCATGGCGAGGCTCCGTCGCGCGTTGCTCGCGAGCGAGGTCGTGATTCGAGGCGGAGCCTCCAACAAGGGGTTCTTGCTCGGACTCATCGACCACCCCGCGGTGCGCTCGAACGAGGTCGATGTCGGTTGGGTCGATCGGCTCGTCGCCGAACGCAAGCATTTGCCGCGTGCGGGTGCTGAGATTGCGCTACTGCAGGCTGCCATCGACAGCTACGACGCGGAGCTCGACGTGGAGCGAGCGCAGTTCTACACCGCAGCCGCGCGGGGACGCCCACATGTCGAGGACAGTAGCGGACAAAGCATGCAGCTCACTCACGGCGGGAACACGTACGAGCTCGACGTGTTCCGTTTGGGCCCATCGGAGTACCGAATCGACGTCGACGGGCAACGCATCGAGCTCACGGTGGACCGCTTCGAGGGTGCGGAGCGGAGACTGCAGATCAAAGGTCGTCACTTCAGAATTCAGTCGGTCGACCAGGGCCTCAACATCCTCGTCGAAGTCGACGGGGTGCCACACCGCATTTCGCGCGATCGGGGTGGATTGGTCAGGGCGCCGTCGCCAGCGGTCGTGGTCAACGTTCTCGTTCGAGAAGGGCAACACGTGGACGTGGGCGACGGGCTCGTGGTGCTCGAGGCCATGAAAATGGAGATGGTGGTTGGCGCGAAGTTTTCGGGCAGGGTTCGCGAGGTCATGGTGATGAACAACGTGCAGCTGCCCGTCGGCGCCCCGATCGTGCTCATCGAGCCGAGTGCCGGGGAGGCGGACTCTGCGCGTGCAGAAAGACTCGATTTCTCCGAGCTCTCCGGTCGGCGTGACGCGGCATGGTCGAGCTCTTGCCAGAACCTGACAGAGCTTCGCTGTTTGGTTATGGGCTATGACGCCGACGGTCTCGAGCTGTCGCGAAAGATGGCTGACGGCGACCTCGTCGGGCGAGACGTCCCACCAGATGATTTCCGCATCATCGCGCTGGAAGACCAAATTCTCCGCATCTTCGTCGATCTTTGTGCCCTCTTTCGACGGCTTCGCAGCGATGGGGACTCGGAAGAGTTCGGGAAACACACCTCCGAGGAATACCTGTTCACCTTCCTGCGGGACATGGTCGTGCGTCGCGACGAAGAGCTGCCGGCGTCCTTTCTCGTCAAGCTGCGTAGGGCGGGGAGCCACTACGGCCTCGACGGGATCCAGCGGAGTCCCGAGCTGCAGGAGTCTTTGTTCCGCATTTGTAAGGGTAATCGACGCATCGACGAACAGATCGGGCCGATTCTCAGCCTGCTGCAGAGCCGGCTCGACAACGTCGGCCTGCTGCGCGACCACGCAGATGACGGCTTTCGGGAGTTGCTATCGCGTCTCATCACCGAGACTCAGGGCCGCTACCCTGCGATTCACGACATCGCTCGCGAGCTCCAGTACCACTACTTCGAGCGACCCGTTCAAGAACGAGCGACGAAAGAAGCATTCGAAGACATCGAGAACGTACTGTCGACGCTGGCGTCCGACCCGCACGGACCCGGTCGCGGCTCGCACATCAGCAAGCTCGTCGCAGTCCCACTCGCGCTCAAGGGTTTTCTGTCCCGCCGTCTCGAGCAAGCAAGCCACGACGAGCGCCAAATCATCCTCGAGATTCTAGCTCGCCGCTACTACAAGATGTGTGACCTGCGCGACTTTCGGGTCTTCTCCGACGACGGGCTCGACCTCTCGAGCTCTTGGTACGAGTACGAAGGAAAGAAAATTCATTTTTTCGCAACCCATGTCGTCAGCGACGATCTCCGGCGGGCGGTCGAGGTGCTGAGGAGGTACGTAGCTCAGGTGCCGCCGGATGATGACGTCGTGGTCGACTTCTATCTGTTCAGCCGCGGCCGTCTTCGAGGCGCAGATGCGACCTCGGAGGATCTGCGAGCGGTCTTGGACGAATTGGATCCCGGCCGGCCGATTCGGCGCGTCATCGTCGCAATCACGGGAAGTGAGACCGGCCTGGGGTCTGGTGAATTTCAGGGCTTCACGTTTCGTATGGGCGCGGATGGCTTTCTAGAAGAGCTCGTCTATCGCGGGATGCACCCGATGCTGAGCAAGCGGCTCTTTCTTTGGCGCTTACGAGACCTCGATACCGTACGCGTTCCTTCGCCGGAGGACGTCTACCTCTACAGAGTGACGGGCAAGGACGAACGATTGATCTGTCTAGGCGAAGTCCGTGATCTCACGCCTGTGCGAGACGGACTCGGTCGGGTAGTCGGCCTTCCGAGCTTCGAGCGCACACTGTCCAAGTGCCTCGTGACGATTCGCCGCGAGCAGAGCAAACGCACGTCACACGATCGCTACCAGTGGAACCGCGTGCACCTGTTTCTGTGGCCTCCACTGGATCTGAGCCAAGAGGAGATCAACGGCATCATTCATAGGCTCGCTCCCGAGACGGTCGGGCTCGGGCTCGAACGAATCGTCGTCCAAGCCGACATCCTCGACAGGGCGACCGGTGCGTTCGAGCCGAAGCTGTTGGAAGTGGCCACTCGCGGTCGCCAGGGCTTGCGTGTCCGGCTTCGCGACGTGCCGACCCATCCAATGCGGCCGCGCAGCGCGTACGAGCAGACCGTCGTCCGTCTTCGGCAGCGAGGATTGATGCATCCCTACGAGATCATCTCCATGCTCACACCTGGCGATGAGGGTGACGTTCAGTCGGACTTTCCCCGTGGGCGATTCCAGGAGCACGATTTCGACGACGCCGGTGCGTTGGTGCCGGTGGACCGTCCTCCGGGAAACAACACGTCGAACATCATCGTAGGGCTGCTCAGTAGCTTCACGGAGAAGTATCCCGAAGGAATGACCCGCGTTGCGCTCTTTGGTGACCCCAGCCGAGGCATGGGGTCGCTCGCGGAGCCCGAATGCCGTCGGATCATCGCGGCGCTCGATCTCGCACGCGAGAAGAGATTGCCCGTCGAGTGGTACGCCGTATCGGCGGGCGCGAAGATCTCGATGGAGAGCGGCACGGAGAACATGGACTGGATAGCCGACGTGCTGCGCCGGGTCATCGAGTTCACGCAGCAAGGGGGCGAAGTAAACGTCTTGGTGTGCGGCATCAACGTGGGAGCGCAGCCTTATTGGAATGCAGAGGCAACGATGCTGATGCATACGAAGGGCATTCTGGTGATGGTCCCAGGCAGCGCGATGGTGTTGACCGGCAAGCAGGCCCTCGACTATTCCGGAGGCGTATCGGCCGAGGACAATACTGGGATAGGCGGCTACGACCGGATCATGGGTCCGAATGGCCAGGCTCAGTATGCGGCTCGAGACATCGCAGATGCGTGCCACATTCTGCTTCGCCACTACGAGCACACATACGTGCTCCCGGGCGAGCGTTTCCCACGCAGGGCCGCCACCAACGATCCCATCGATCGAGACGTTCGCCATTCTCCGCACGGGCACGTGGGGGTCGCCAGCTTTGCAACCGTCGGAGAGGTGTTCGACCCCCGGACCAATCCCGGGCGAAAGCGGCCGTTCGACATCCGGAAGGTGATGCGAGCGGCGACCGATCAGGACCACGACGTTCTCGAGCGATGGTACGGAATGCGTGACGCGGAGACCGCGGTGGTATGGGACGCGCACATCGGAGGCTACCCGGTCTGTCTGATTGGAATCGAATCGAAGCCTCTGGCCCGCATCGGGTTCGTGCCCGCCGATGGGCCGACGACGTGGACGGCCGGCACGCTGTTCCCCATGTCGTCCAAGAAGGTCGCTCGCGCAATCAATGCCGCGAGCAACAATCGGCCGTTGGTCGTCCTCGCGAATCTTTCCGGCTTCGACGGCTCTCCCGACTCCATGAGGTCGCTCCAACTCGAATACGGCGCAGAGATCGGACGAGCGGTGGTCAACTTCAGAGGCCCCATCGTCTTTCTGGTCGTTTCACGCTATCACGGTGGCGCCTTCGTCGTCTTTTCCAACAAGCTCAACCCGTCCCTCGAGGTGGCTGCGCTCGAAGGCACGTATGCCTCGGTGATCGGCGGAGCACCTGCGGCGGCCGTAGTTTTCGCTGGAGAGGTTCACAAGCGAACCCTCTCCGATGACAGGGTGATCGCGCTCCAGCAGGAGATCGAGCATGCCACAGGCAACCAACGCGTGGCGCTCGGCGAGCGTCTGAGCAAAGTGAAGAAGGTGGTCCACTCCGAAAAGCTCCGCGAAGTCGCCGAAGAATTCGACGGGGTGCACAGCGTCCATCGGGCCCTCGAGATGGGTTCGGTGCATCGAATCATCCCTGCGGTGGGGCTCAGGCCTTATTTGGTGGAAGCCATCGAACGGGGGATGCAACGCGAGCTGCATCCGCGATGAC
>DATIUW010000268.1:0-10483 GCA_035466435.1 Polyangiales bacterium
ACGATCAACTCGCTTTGGCACTGGCTGCAGGGAGGGCCGGGGCGACGGCTCTACCGCTCCGATCGGGACCATTTCTATCAACACATCCGTCAGATGGGCGAGCTCTTTCACGGGCAGGCCGACGACACCATGCTCAACGGCGAGCCGCTCGCGTTCATGCGGCTCGGACGGTACCTCGAGCGCGCAGGCCAGACCGCGCGGCTGATGGACGTTCACTACCACACCTTCCCGGATGATGGCCCGATCGACGACCCGGTTCGCCTCGCCCAATGGTGGGCTCTGCTCGCATGCTGCTCGGCGACCGAGCCGTTTCAGAAGCGCTCGTTCGGCACCCCCAACGCGCGGGACGTGGTGAGCTTCTTGTTGTTCGAGCCGGACCTTCCGCGGTCGGTGTCGCACTGTCTGCGCTCGGCCCGTCACTCGTTGGTGCACGTTCGAGGGTTCGGGTCGAATCGCATCGGCATGGTTTCGACGGCGCTCCTGGAAGCGTTGCTCAGCCACGTGGCATTGCGCGAGGGGCACGTGTTGGTCGGCGACGAGCTCCACGACGAGCTGACCTATCTCGTCGATTCGGTGACCGACCTTTGCACGTCGGTCGAGCAAGAGTTCTTCCAGTCGACGGAGTTGCAGACTCGAATTTTGGCGGAGGCAAGCAGTGCAGCAGCTCAACAGTGATCTTCTCGCGATCTGTTACGACAGCCCAGCGTCTCCGAAGGTCCACTTCAAGAAAGGAAATCGGCCCGACGGTTGGGGCTTTGCGTGGTATCCGCGCGATGGCGTCGGGGCGTCGGTCCTCAAAGACCCGCACGTCGAATACGACATGGCGGTCGCCACCGCGGTGCAGCGCTGGGATCGGTTTCGCTCGAGCATCTTCATTTGCCACAGCGGCACGCACCGGGGCCGGTCGTTCACCGACACGCACCCGTTCGTCCGCAGCCACGCCGGAAGGGACTGGATCTTCGCGCACAACGGCGAGCTCGGGCGAAACCTCGACAAAACCCTGCCGCTCGACGAAGCGCTCGGCTTCGAGCCCGTGGGGCACACCGATTCGGAGCACGCGTTTTGCTGGCTGATGGGCCAGGTGCGGGCCGCGGGCGCGCGTGGGTTTTCGGACCTCGGTTGGGAGACGATTCGGGACTGGCTCCACCGTCTGAACCAGCTCGGGACGCTCAACGCGATTTGGAGCGATGGGCTGCACGTCCTCGCCTATCACGATCGAGGCGGCTTCAATGCGCTGCATCACCTTCGGCGCGTACCGCCGCCGTCGTCGGTCACGCTCGAGTCGGACCTGCTCGAGCTCGACGTATCGAGCTCCGTCGACGAGAACCGTACGCTCGCCATCATCTCGACGCGGCCGTTGTCGGACGAGCCCTGGACGAGGCTCGCGCCCGGCGAGATGCGGGTGGTCAGCCGGGGCCGCTCGATCGAGACCGGGTTGCTCGACGTTCCCGTGAAGCCCGTTCCGGTGGAAACGGCGAGATCGTCCTGGACGCAGTCGAAAGCAGAAGCGCCGCAGGTGAGCGTGAAGGCGCGTCCGCGTCCGAAGCGCTCGGTGCCCGGGCCTGCCTTGCCGCCGCTCGACTCGCGCCACGGAAACTCCCGCACGTATCAGATCACCCACGAGACCGTGTATCGCTACGAGACTCCCGTGGAGACGTCGAGTCACACGGTGCGGCTGCAGCCGGTGCGGGACCTCACCCAAGACGTGTCGGAGTACATGCTCGAGATCTCGCCGCCGGGGCAGTCGTTTTCGTACGAGGACGTGTTCGGAAATCACGTGCTCAGCTTTCAGATCAACCAGCCCTACACGGAGCTATGGGTTCGGGTGCAGGCCCAGGTGACGACGTACCACGTCGATACGCATTCTTCGTTGCGGAGCACGAACATCCCGCTCGTCTGGATGCCCTGGCAGCGTCAGATGATGAACCCGTACTTGTTGCCGCCGGAGCTGCCCGAGTCCGAGCTCAGGGAGCTTTCCGGGTTCGCGATGAGCTTCGCCGCTCGCAGGGCATACGACCTGCTCGAAACGCTGATCGACCTCAACGAGACGCTTCACCGCGACTTCAAGTACATCCCCGGCGTGACCACGCTCGAGACGTCTCCCTTCGAGGTGTACACGGAACGGCGCGGGGTCTGCCAAGACTTCGCGAACCTCTTCATCTGCCTCGCGCGGCTCTTGGGCGTGCCCGCTCGTTACCGGGTGGGCTACATCCACACGGGCTCGAAGTATCACAACCAGATCCAGTCCGACGCCTCGCATGCTTGGGCGGAGGTGTACCTGCCGTCGGTAGGCTGGCGAGGCTTCGATCCCACCAACGGGTGTCTCGTCGATCTCGATCACATCCGCGTCGCTTCGGGACGCAACTACCGCGATGCCACCCCGACCGCAGGCACCCTCTACGCAGGGGGCCACGGAGAGCGGCTCGAGGTATCGGTGCGCGTCAACCGGGTTGACCAGGAATCACCGGCCGGAGCACAGGCGCAACAGCAGGCGCAGCAATAGGGCCGCGGCGAAGAAGCGCGCGCCACTGGTCGATGCTGTGCGAGTTGGCATCGGTGCCGTCGTAGAAGTCCCGGAACACGCGGAGGAAGCGGTCTGGGTCGTTTTGGTGGGGGAAGTGACCTGCGTCGGCGAATACCTCGAGCTGGCTTCCCGGCATGGCGGCGTGCGCCTTGTGGGCGTGCGCCACCGGGATGACGGCATCACGGGCGCCCCACACCAAGAGGGTCGGCATGCCTTGCGTGAGATAGCAACGGTCGAGCATGGTGATGGCTTGCCCTCGCCAGTCGACGACCGCTCGCAGGGTTCGGACGAAGGCCCGGCGGGACGCGGCGTCGGGTAGGGCGTCGAACACGCGCGAAAGCGGCTCGGCATCGTGACCGAGGTCCGTGTCGAGCGCCCTCAAGACCCCAAACGCGGCCTTGCCGAGCAAGCGCGCGCCGGGCGCTGCGAGTAAGGGCAGCACGAAGTCCGCGTTCGGCGCGGAGGTGAACCGGAGCATCGGGTGCACCTCGTGGCTGACACCCCCCGTGCTGACGAGCACCAGCCGCTCGCAGCGCTCGGGGAACTGGTAGGCGAACTGCATGGCGACGCCGCCGCCGAGGGAGTGGCCGATGACGGTGGCGCGCTCGACGTCGAGGACGCTCAGCAGATCGCGCATGGCGTTCGCGTAGGCCGCGAGGGAGTAGTCCGCGCGGGGTTTGTCCGAGTCGCCGTGCCCCAGCAGGTCCGGAGCGATGACGGTGTGGTGGCGGGCAAGAGATGGAATGACGTCGAGCCAGCTCTCGGCGCTGTCGCCGATGCCGTGGATCAACAAGAGCGGCGGCCCGCTCCCGGCCTGGATGAAGGCGCGTCGGTACCCGTGGACCATCCGGTATCGCTTCGCATCGGGCGCTGCGTGGCGCATCGTGCGGAGCTGCGTGGGAAAGCGGATGACGTTCTTCACGACCAGCAGACCATACCGCTCGGGGATCTGCTTGGCACGTGCGGACGGCGCGCGGTCGCAGATGTTGCGTTGCCGACATCGCTCGGAAATGAAGCGGAAACTACATTTGCCGCCGAAACCTGCTAACTGATGGCACATGAAGATCTCGGTCGAGCACCTGACCGAATATCGCTACGAGCAGCCGGTTGGCTTTGGCGAGCATTCGCTCTACTTGCGGCCTCGCGAGGGCCAAACCTTGCACGTGCGTAGCTTCTCGCTCCAATGCCGCCCCGAGGCGAGGGTGCGCTGGGTGCGCGATTGCTTCAACAACATCGTCGCGGTGGTCAGCTTCGGCTTGGTGGAGTCGTCCGTGCTGGCGTTCGACTGCCGGATGTCGTTCGAGGTGGCCGAGGAAAATCCCTTCGACTTCATCTTGGAGGCGCGCGCGGCCGAGTTTCCGTTCGCTTACGACGAGAAAGAAAAGAGCGCCTTGCGGCCGTATCTCGAGGCCGAAGAATCCGAACGATGGAGGGTGCTCGACTGGGTTCGCGGCGTGCTCGGAGATGCGACGATCGGCCGCGAGACGATCGGCTTCTTGACGGATCTCAATCTCGCCATCAATCGCAACATCGCCTACCAACGCCGCGAGGACGAAGGGGTCCAGACCGCAAACCAAACCCTCGCCGCCGGCAGTGGATCGTGCCGCGACTTCGCCGAGCTGTTCGTGGCGACGAGCCGTCAGTTGGGCTTGGCGGCTCGCTTCGTGAGCGGATACCTCTACGAGCCGCCGCCGCCCGCAGGTGCGAGCGCGTTCAACCGGGCGGCGGGCTCGATGCACGCATGGGCCGAGGTCTATCTACCTGGCGCAGGATGGCGAGGGTTCGACCCCACCAACGGCCTCCTGACCGACCATCACTTTCTGCCGGCTGCGGTGGCGAACCGGCCACAATGGGTGAACCCGATCCAAGGCCGGTATTTCCATCACGGTGACGTCCGCTCCGAGATGACCGTAGACTTGCGGATCACGGAGATACCCGGGTGACGGCGAGCATCGACGAGCTTGCCGATGCGGTGGAAAGCAGTCTGCAGGCTCGGGGGTTGGCACTCACCATGGGCGGAGAGCCCACGTTCATTCCCGAAAAGCCCGAGGCGCCCGAATGGAATCTAGAGGCGCTCGGGCCCGAAAAGCTCGGCTACGCGCGGCGGCTGGCGGCGCGGCTGCTGCAAGAGGTCTATCCGGGCGGCGTCGCGATGCAGGTCTTCGGCAAGCAGTATCCCGGCGAGCCGCTTCCGCGATGGGTCATCCGCCTCTTGGATCGTGACGACGGCGTCCCGTTGTGGACGCGTCTCGACATCCTTCTTTTGGACGACGGCCCCGGCTCGAATACCGATCACGACGCGCGAACGCTGATCGGCGGCATGGCCGCGGAGCTCGGCCTCGGACGCTACGTCTTGCCTTGCGTGGAGCGGGGCGAGGCGCCTGATCGTCCTGCCGGTTGGGTTCTGCCGCTCGACCGCACGGGCGCAGGCTGGGTTTCGGATGCATGGCCGTTTTCGCCGCATGACCCGGTCGAGCTCGAGCCGGGAAAGAGCCCGCTCGGGCTGCGGCTCCCGCTCGGCGAGCTCGACGAACGGCACTTGCACCGTGCGCTGACGGCCGAGGCGAACGACGGCGCGCTTCATCTGTTCATTCCTCCGCTCGACTTCGAGGCATTCGGGGCCTTGCTGCGGGTGACCGAGCGGGTGGCGGCCAAAGCGGGGATGCAAGGCTTGGTTCTATGCGGGTACGAGCCCGCGGGCGGACCGCCGATGAACGGCCTCGGGCTTGCTGCCGACCCGGGCGTGCTCGAAGTGAACTTGCCGGCATGCAGGAGCTGGCGTGAGTACGACCGCATACTCGAACGGATCACGCGCGCCGCGTACGCCGAAGGCCTACGCACCACCCGGTATCACCTCAACGGACAGATCCAAGGCACGGGTGGCGGAGCGCACGTGCTCTTTGGCGGGCCGAGCCTCGACGAAAACCCGTTTTTCGCGCGGCCCGACCTGCTCGGCAGCATCGTTCGCTACTGGCAGCGACACCCGGCGCTTTCGTACTTGTTTTCGGGCCAGTACGTGGGCCCCGGCTCGCAGGCGCCGCGCGCAGACGAGACACTCATGGGAAGGCTCTACGAGCTCGAGACCGCGTGCCGTGGAGTCGACGCGCTCTCAGACGCCGCCGAGGTCGCCGACCGCGGCTTTCTCGATCGTCTTTTTCGCAACCTGATGACCGACAGCAGCGGCAACACCCACCGCGCCGAGATCTGCCTCGACAAGCTCTGGAACCCCGACGCCCCCAACGGCTCGCAGGGCCTGATCGAGCTTCGCGCCTTCCAGACCATGGCCGAGGTCGGCGTGCAGTCGCTGGTCGCGCTGTTGCTTCGCTCGATCTTCGCGATGCTGGCCGAGCGTCCCTACCGGCAGGACATGGTGCGTCACGGGGCGCTACTGCACGACCGGTACATGCTCCCCACGGCGCTCTGGCAAGACCTCGGCGAAATCTGCGAGGACTTGGCCGAGGCGGGCTTGCCGTTCGAGCGGGCGTGGCTCGAGACCGTGCTCGAAGCGCGCTTCCCGGTGCTCGGACGCCTCCCATTGGCCGAAGGCGAGCTGCTGATCCGCCAAGCGCTCGAGCCGTGGCCGCTGATGGCCGAGAGCACGGCGGGTGGCGCCACGTCCCGCGTGGTCGACAACTCCACCGATCGCTTGGAGCTCTCGGTCTCGAATCTCGCGCTGCTCGAACGGAGCCAGGTTTTGGTTCAGGGCGTGCGCATCGCGTTTCGCGAGATCGACGGCAAGGCGGTGGCGGGTGTGCGCTACAAGTCGGCGGATGGATGGCCCGCGCTTCATCCGCACGTTCCCGTTCAGTCGCCGATCGAGATCGAGGTGCTCGGCTCTTCCGACGAGGTGACGGCCGGAGGTCGCTACTACCACTGGAATCCCGACCAGCCTCTCTACGACGGTTTCCCCCGGAGCCTCGCCGAGGCGCAACGGCGGCAGCGAGCGCGCTGGCGGCAATTCGAGATCGTCCCCGGCACGAAGCGAACGCCCATCGCGCCGTCCTACAGCGAGGAGAGCCATTTCACGCTCGACCTTCGTCGACAACGATCGGCCCTCGCAGCGCGTTAGGCGTCGACGAGCCGAACCGCCGGCGAGGGCAGAGGAAGCGTCGGAAGCTTTGCAAAGGATTGCTTCAGGCTTTCCTGCCACGCGCGGCGCAACTCGCGCAGATAATCGTCGTCCTCGCCAAACGTCACCTGGCTGCCTGGCCGCTGCGTTCCCGCGCGGTAGAGGAGCAGGTCGATCGGCGGGCCGACGGTGGCGTTACTCCGCATGGTCGAGTCCATCGACACCAGCGCGCACCGGCCGGCGACCTCGAGGCTCAGACCGGGCTCGATGATACGATCTAGAATCGGCTTTCCGTACTTCTCCTCGCCGATCTGCAGAAAGGGCGAATGACGCGATACCGGGATGTAGTTGCCTTCCGGGTAGATGAGCACGATCGAATGTGACTCACCTTCGATTTGGCCGCCGAGAATGAAGCTCGCACCGGGGCTGAACTTCGGGCCGCTGCCCTTGGTGCCCTTGCTGTGCTTGCGCTGCTCGTCCTGGCTCACCCGGCCGACGTAGTCGGCCGCATCGGTCAGCCGCTTGACCGACAGGAAGCTCATTTTGGCGCGGTCCTCGATGTCACGCTCGAGCCGGCTCACGACGGCGCGGCTCGTCGCCAAGTTGCCGGCGCTGAGGAGCACGAAGAATCGCGAGCCGTCGCCGCAAAAGGTGTGCATCTTGCTGTAGGTGCTGATGTGATCGACCCCGGCGTTGGTGCGGGAGTCGGACACGAACACGAGCCCTTCGTCGATTCTGACGGCGATGCCGTAAGTCATTCGATAGAAAGTACGAGAGCGCGCGGTAGCGGTCAACGGTAGTGCTGAATTGCGCGCTTGGCCCCCGTAGGCGCGTACAAAAGACGTCACGGTTGCGAAATCGGCCGGAATACCCGAGAGTACGCGCCGGAGAAACGCATGATTTTGGATCGCTTTAGACTAGACGGCCGCGTCGCGGTCGTCACGGGGGCCGGTCGTGGTATCGGCCGTGGCATTTCCATCGCGCTCGCCGAGGCAGGCGCCGACGTGGTGCTCGCAGCGAGGCGCGAGCACACGCTTCAGGAAGTCGCCAGCATCATCGAAGCCATGGGAAGACGCGCCCTGGTGGTGCCGACCGACGTCCTCGTGCCCGAGCAGCTCGACCGTCTGGCCGAGCGGGCGCTCTCCGAGCTCGGCGGCGTCGACTTGCTGGTCAACAACGCCGGAGGAACGCTTCCGGGTCCGGCGTTGATGTGCACCGACAAGGAATTCGACAACGCGTTCCACTTCAACGCGACGACTGCGCTTCACCTATCACGTGCATTGGCGCCATCGATGGCCAAGCGCGGTCACGGCGCCATCGTGAACATCTCCTCGGCGATCGCGCACCTGGTGGACCACGGGTTCGTCGCCTACGGCACCGCCAAGGCTGCCATGACGCACATGACGCGGCTTCTCGCCCACGAGTGGGCCCCGTACGTCCGGGTCAACGCCATCGCGGTGGGCGCGACCGAGACCGATGCGCTGGCGATGGTGACGGCCGACAAGAACCTGACCAAGCAAATGGAGGAGCTCACGCCGATGCGCAGGCTCGGCACCGTGGAAGACATCGCGGCCGCAGCGCTCTACTTGCTTTCAGACGCCGGGAGCTGGGTGACCGGAAAGGCGCTGGAGGTCGATGGCGGCACGGTGGACTCGAACTGGCCGTTTCAGATGCCGAGCGGCCTGAGCGGACCCCAAGACGATTGATTTCTCTCGAAGGACACCGATGAAATCGGCCTACATCGACTTGTTTTCGGACGACGCGAGCTCGGTCGAGCTCCGCGACAATCCCGTACCGTCTCCCGGTCCCGGCCAGGTGCGCGTGCGAATGCACATGGCGCCGGTCAACCCGTCCGACTTCAACTACATCGATGGAACCTACGAGCGCGCCTTTGCGCGAATGATCTGGAACCTCGGCGCCACGCGTCCGACGCCCGGACCCGGTCAAGACGCCTTCCCCACACCGCCCTACGCGCTCGGGGTCGAGGGGGTGGGCGTGGTCGAAGAAGCCGGCGGGGGCTTTCTCGCCAAGCGCCTGGTGGGCAAGCGTGTCGCCGTGGTGAGCGGGCCTCCCCACGGCACGTGGCAGGAGCAGACGCTGATCGACGCGCGGCGGGCGTTTCCCGTCCCCCGCGGCATGAGCGACGCCGAGGCGTGCTCGTTTTTCGTGAATCCCCTGACCGCGCTCGTGCTGGTGCGGCACTTGCTCGAAGTACCCCGGGGCGCGGTGCTCTTGCAGACCGCGGCCGGCTCGGCGCTCGGACAGATGATTCGGAACCTCGGCCGGCAGGACGGTTTTCGGGTGATCGACGTCGTACGAAGCCATGCCGGCGCCGAGCGTCTGCGGGAGGCAGGCAGTGAGTACGTCGTCGCAATGCAAGACGAGGACCTGCTCGAAGCGGTCCATCGCATCACGCCGGACGGGGTCGACTTCGTGCTCGACTGTGTCGCTGGGAAAACGGGCTCCGAGGCGCTGCGCACCCTGAGGCCGGGCGGGCGGATGGTCTGCTACGGCACGCTGAGCGGGGAGCCGATTTCGCTGCCCCCGCGCGACATCATGATGCCGATGACGCGCATCGAAGGGTTTTACCTGTCTGCGTATCTCAACCAACGCTCGCTCCTCCAACGGCTCGGCCTGATTCGCAGGACCGCCAAGCTCATCGAGCGCGGCGTGCTCGGCACCGAGGTCGAAAAGGCCTACCGACTCGAGGACCTTCACCACGCGCTCGCGCACGCCCGGCGTCCGGGACGTACGGGTAAGATCCTGCTCGACATGACCTGAGTCTTGGACACAATCTCGTGACATGAAGCCGCTGATCGTCGTCTGTACCGACTTCTCTCCCTGCTCCGACATCGCGCTGCAGCGCGCCTCCGACATCACCAGGCGCGACGAGACGCGGGTGTTCTTGATCCACGTATTCGACCCCAAGCGACTCCGCGGGCCGGCGGCGCTAGGTCCGACGGAGGTCGACCGGCAGGCGTGGGACGAAGAGTCGATGCATCAGCTTCGCGATGCGCGACAGCGGTACTTCAGCCACCTCGCGGATACCGACGTGCAGTACGACGCGGTCCCCAGCACCCACCCCTCGATGGAAATCTGCCGAATCGCCAAAGACACCAGGGCGAGCCTCATCGTGGTGGGGTCGCACGGACGCACCGGGATGATTCGGCGACTGCTTGGAAGCGTCGCCGAAGCCACGGTGCGTCATGCGCCTTGCAGCGTATACGTGGTACGGGAGCAGCCCGTCGGCTCGCCGACCTGACTACCCGCCGACCTCTAACCGTTACTCGGAGAGCTTGGCTTTGATCTTCTGCAGCCGCTTCTTGATGTCGCCGCCGAGCGCCTTGAGCTCATCGCTCACCTCATCGGCTTTCGCGTCGAAGCGGCGCTCGAACTCGGCAAGACGCGGCTGAAGATCCTCCCACGCGTCCTTGGCATCCATGCCGGCGAGATGCAGCTTCACCCGAATCTCGTCAGCGGTCCGCCGAAGGTCTTTGCGGGTCTCCTCCAGCTCTTGCTTCAGGCTTTTCTGTGCTTCTTCCGCGCTCATGGTTTCCTCCTCGAGGGACTGATGTGATACCAGCACTGCAGGCGGCGTGCCAAACGGAACTGCCGAATCTCCGCGGCATTCTCGTAGCAGACGCGCAGTTTCTTCGCCGGACCGCCGCCGGTGCGCACGTTTCGCGCGCATCCGGAGCCGGTTTTCCGGCCTTCTCTGGCGGTTTCGGCAGGCGGAGACTTGGCGCGCCCGATGCATGTAGGCTCAGGGTATGGCGGGTGATCAATTCGTACGAGACTTCGAAACGCTGCGCCGGGCCGATACGCCAATTGCGGGCGGCAAAGGGGCCAATCTGGGCGAGATGACCGCCGCCGGGCTGCCAGTACCGCCC
>DATIUW010000269.1:0-64638 GCA_035466435.1 Polyangiales bacterium
TCACAGTCAATGGGTGGGCGCCGGCGGCTACTATCACTTTCCGGACTACGTTCTCGACCTCGACGAGCTGCTTCCACAACTGACCGAGCACCCGGTCCATCTCGTGGGGCACTCCATGGGTGGAACCGCCTGCGCGATGTACGCCGCAGCGCGCCCCAGGAAGCTTCGCAGCTTGGCCTTGATCGAAGGAATCGGACCTCCGGAAATGGAACCCCGTGACCCCATCGAGAGATTGCGCGCGTGGCTCGACGCGGTGGCCGCGGTTCGAAGCCAGGAGCGCCGACCGATGGACGGCGAACGCAGCGCACTAGCTAGGATGCGAATCCAAAATCCGGAGCTCGACGATGAGCTCGGCTCCTTTTTGGTGGCTCGGAGCACCCAACCAGTGGAGGGCGGCCTTCAGTGGACGTTCGACCCGCTTCACAAAACTTGGTCACCACGCCCGTTCCAAGCGGCTGCGTTCAAGCAGATCCTCGCGGGCATCTCCACGGCTACCTTGATCGTCTCCGGGCAACGAGGCTTTCGATTGGAAGACGAGCAAGAGCGCATCGCCGAGATTCGGGATCATCGCTTCGTCGAAATCCCGAACGTGGGCCACATGATCCACTGGTTCGAGCCCCGCGCGCTGGCATCGGAGCTGGCACGCTTCTTTGCCACCTGCGGCCCTTGACCGGCTCGGGGGCTCGTGAAACGCTGCCGCGTCATGCGAGGGAAGTTGCTGATTTGTACGCTCGCCATCGGCGCCTTCGGAGTCACGGCGTTCGCCGAGGAAGAGCCCTCGAGCGCCGACGAAGCGCGCCGGGCGAAGGTATTCGCCACCGTTGGGAGCGAAACGATCACCGTCGGTGATCTCGAAGACCTGATCAATGCGCGCTCTCCCTATGCCCGGCAGCGGCTCGCAGACCCCGAGCTGCTCAAGGAGCTCGGCGATGATCAGGTGCGCAACGAGCTCTTCTACCAAGGCGCGCAGAAGCTCGGGTACGCCGAAGACCCCGAGGTCATGGCCTTCGTCGATCAGACGCTCGTCCAGCTTTTCGTGCGCAAAGAGTTCGAGGAGGCGGTCACGCCCGCCGACATTCCCGAGGAGCAGGTCGCAAAGTACTACGAGGAGCACGCCGAAGACTTCCGCCGCCCCGCGATGCGCCGTGCCAGACACATTCTGGTCGGCAGCAAGAAGGAAGCGCAGACCATTCTCGGGAAGTTGAAGTCCGGCGAGGCGACGTTCCGTGCCCTGGCCAAGGAACAGAGCCTCGACACGGAAACCAAGCTCCGGGGGGGCGATCTGCTCTACTTCACGGAAGACGGAAAGCTGGTCGGGAACGAGGATGCCGAGCCGATCAACGCCACCTTGGTGAAGGCGGCCTTTTCGCTCGAAAAGACCGGGGAGCGCAGCAAGCCGCTCGACCTCGGCGACGGGAAGTGGAGCGTGCTCGAGCTAACGGGCATCCGGCCCGAGAACGTCCAGACCCTGGAGCAGGCAAGTGAGTCGATCCGACGCAAGCTCTGGCGCGAAGACAGGGAAGCGGCGCTGCGCAAGCTGATGACCGACCTGCGAACCGAGCTGGAGCCCGAGATCCACCCCGAGCGCCTGGATGCGATCGTCCTAGAGCCGGCCAAGGCCCCAGTAGAGCCTCCCAATCAGTAGCAGCCACTGCTGCGCCTCAGCTCGGGACTTGCCATTTCAGACGTCTCCGGCTACTAAATGAACGTTCATTCATTTCCGGAGCGAGGCACGATGTCGTCCACATTCCAACCCTTTCAGGAAGAGCATCAGATCTTCCGTCAACAAGTCCGCGCCTTCGTCGAGAACGAGCTCGCGCCCAAGGTCGACCAGTGGGAGGAGGAGAAGATCTTTCCCAACTCGGTCTTCAAACGGGCCGGTGAGCTCGGCATCCTCGGCGCTCACTACCCCGAAGACGTGGGCGGCGGCGGCGGCGACTTCTGGATGAGCGTGGTCAAATCCGAAGAGCTGGCCCGTTGTGGATCGGCTGGTGTGACCATGGGTCTGCTCGTTCAGTCGGACATGGCCACGCCCGTGCTGAACGACCTCGGGTCACGCGAGATCAAGGAAGAGTTCTTGGCGCCCGCGGTCCGGGGAGACAAGATCGCCGCCCTCGGCGTGAGCGAGCCGGGAGCAGGCTCGGACGTGGCGGGGCTTCGAACGACTGCGCGCGCCGTCGGCGATGAATACGTGATCAATGGGTCGAAGACCTACATCACCAACGGCACGCGAGCGGACTTCGTGACCCTCATGGTGAAGACCAACCCCGAAGCGGGACATGGCGGCATTTCGATCATCGTGTGCCCCACCGACGTCAAGGGCTTCAGCATTTCCAAGAAGCTCGAGAAGGCCGGAAACTGGGCCAGCGACACGGCAGAGCTGTTCTTCGAGGACGTTCGCGTACCCAAGCGCTACCTAGTCGGGCAAGAGGGCATGGGCTTCGTCTATCTGATGCAGAATTTCCAGTCGGAGCGTCTCGTCGGATGCGTGAGCGGTCTGTCGGGCGCCAAGCTCGCGCTCGATCGCTCCGTACAGTACGGCCGCGAACGCGTCGCGTTTGGCAAGCCACTCATCAAGCGCGAGTACTGGCAGCAGAAGTTCGTCGATCTGTATACCAAGTACGAAGCAGCCAAGGCGCTTTCCTACAATGCATGCGCTGCCTATAACGAGGAAAAGTACGTCAAGGGGACCGCGCTTTCGATGGAGACGACCCGCTTGGTTTCGATGGCCAAAGCCTACGTCGGAGACGTCACCGCCGAGATCATGGACCAATGCGTGCAGTTTCACGGCGGAATGGGCTACCTGGAGGAGCTCTGGGTGGCTCGCGCTTGGCGAGACGCGCGTCTCTTCCGAATCGGAGGCGGCGCCACCGAGGTGATGCGCTACGCCATCGCCAAGATCATGGGCTTCTGAGGCTCGCACCCGCGCCGACGTTTGACCGCCGGGATCTCGTGTCGCATCCTCGCGGCGTGTATCGAGTCCTTCTGCTCGGCCTCTGCCTCTCGACGTCGGCGTGCTCCTCCGACGCTCCCCCGACGGTTGCCGGAGGCGCCACTGGCCCGCCTCCGACCGGATCGATCCGCGACGCGGGCTCGGGCGGAGTGGATGGCGGCGCCGATGCCGGAATGGATGGTGGCGAGCCGACGGGCGCCTGCAACAACGAGGGTGATCTCGCGGTCATCGAAGACGGAACGAGACTTCGGGATGCCACACGGTATTGCAGCTTCGTCTTTTGCGCGGGGCTTGCCAGTGACGAAGTCCTCTCCCGCTTCTCTCGCTGCGTCACGACATGCATCACCACGACGGTCCCGGAGCTGTCTACCGAGTGTGCAGCCTGCTACGGCCGCTTCGAACAATGCGGCGATGAGGCGTTCTGCCGGGGGCGTTGCCAGCTCAATCTCTGCGCTCCTTTGTGCCTCGACTGTCTGAGCGAGGCCGGATGCATCAGCGACTTCGAAGAATGCCGCGGCTTGCCCGGCAGCGGCTGCGATCTCTGAGCGCCAGACCTCACGAGTCTCGGATCGCTTCCTGGGCTTTTTCCCAGGGGTCGGAAGTGGAGATCACGTCGACGATCATCACCGCTTCGGCGGCGGACACGTTGTCCCGGAGCGGATCGCTGATGTCCAGCCAGCCAGCGATGCGCCGTGCGATGGCGAGTCGGGTCGCCCATTCGGTGCGGGCACGCGCGAGGCTTCCAAAGCGCGTCCATCGCAGAGACCAGAGCTCGTCGGCGAGCCAGTCGCCGAAGACGGTGTTGGGCGACACCGGGTCCACGATCCGCTTCGCAGCTCGCTCGAACGAGTCGGCCCAAGGTCGGCCGTGCTCCATACGCGGCCTGCGATCGACCAGGAAAGCGATCGCGTCGCCGAACCACCGCGACGCAACCGCAGCTCTAGACGGCCCGTGAAAGCTCCGCAGCTCGTCAGCGATGTCCGACCAACTGGTGCCTTCGAGCTCGGGAAAGGGCTGCGCTTGCAGGACCGTCATGAGCTGCTTACCGGCCAACAAAGATTCCAGCAGAGGAGCCTCGCGGCGCGCGTACTCCTCGAAGGAAAGAATCTGCCCGGCCGACCATGCAACCTCGTCGAGCACGGCGTGCTCGAACTTGAGCTCGCCCTCGGCGTCGACGAGCGACGGTCTGGCCGCTTCGGCGGTCAACGGAGGCAGAGGCCCCAAGGTGCGGCAGGTGCAGCGATGCTGGGTCGAGATGCGACCGCCGAGCGGTGTCGCGGTGAGCGCGTAGGGGAACTGGATGCACGGGCTCGGCTTCATTTCCGGCCCGAGACGACGATGAATGAGACACCCTTCGTCGCTCCAAAAGACGCAGCGACCCGTGTCGCTCCGCATCATGAGCACGGCATCACCACCATCCTCGTATCGATCGACAGCCTCCTCCGAAATGAGTGCCAGCGCCTGGCAATCCTCGTCGGTCAGCGCGCCGACCGCGTGAATGTCACTACAGCACAGGCCGTCGCCGAGGCAGTCGAACCGCGCTCCGGGGCGCACCAAAAGAGGCTCTCGTCTGGCGTATCCCTTCACGGGCTCTCCAGGCGAGGCGCCGCGGCGAGATACAACAGCTCCATCCCAGGCGTGACCAATTCATCGCCATTCGGGTTGACTTGCTCCTTGCCATCTTGCGGATCGCGAATGCCGATGACCATGCAGCCCGTCGACGCACGAATGCTTTGGCTGAGCTCGTCGAACCTGACGGGTGTGGGCGTGCCCCCGGGAATCTTCCCGACGTAGAAGTTTTGATTCCCCCCGAAGACGAGCCGGCTCGTGGCGTCGGCGACGCCGGGGTAGACGACGGAGTGGGCGAGTAGCGAATACCCTACCCGGCGTGTCTCGACGACCTCGTCGCTCCCAGCCGTCCTCGCGTGCTGCACGTTCTCGGAATCAAGCACTTCCGCGATGATGCGAACCGGCTTCTTTCGAGTCTTCGCAACGGCGCTCTTGGTCAAGGCCGAGCGAATCGTGAAGACGGTCAGAATCGTCGTTGCATCGGCTTGCTGTGGTTTCACGCGACGGGAACCGGTCACGATGACCGTCGATGCATGCGCGACGCGCGCCTTGTCGAGCTCGCTCTCTTTGGTGGGATCGCCTTCCACCCACATGAACTGCGGCTGGAGCTGCGGGGGTCGCTCGAAGGGGCCGAAGAGCACCACCCGTTGCTCTTCGAAATCGATCTCCGAGCTGAGCACGTCGAGCAGCATCCCACTACCCATCTCATAGCCGCAGACGACGATGTGATTGACGTAACCGGTCATTCGAAACTGCTCCTCTCGGATGCTCAATACGGCGTGTAACAGGCTGTGCCCGATGATGCCTGCAAAAAGGGCCAACGTGAACAGACCACCGACCATCATCGCGCCGCCGATGACACGGCCAAGCGTCGTCACGGGCGTGATGTCCCCGAATCCTACCGTCGTGATCGTCACCAACGCCCACCAGAGGCCATCGCCGACGTCGTTGATCACGGGATTGGCGTGACGCTCGACGAGAAAGAGGCTGATGCCGCCCAAAATCGCTTCGACGCCGAGCACCGAAAAAGCGAAGGTGAACAGCAAGCGGTCGTTCTCGAACGAGTGCAGCAATCCTCGAAAGGGGTTGGCGTAGCGAAAGAGTCTCTGGGTCCGCAACAAGCGCAAGAGACGCAGGACCCGCAAGCCACGGAGCGCGGGCACGAGCGCGAGCACCGTCATGATGTCGATCAAGATCATCGGGGTGAGCGCGAAGCGAGCGCGGCTCACTATCTCGGTACGCAGCCTGGCAATTGGCGCTTGGTCGAACACCTCGAGTGCAGGCGGCCGGTAGGTGAGAATGCGCAAGCTCACTTCGACGGCGAAGATCCAGAGCAGGACGCGATCGATTCGTTGCAGGATTCGATCACCCTGGGAATCCTGCGCCACGAACGGTTCGGCGATCAGCACCGCGACAGAGAGCAGAATCAGGGTCCAAACGGCGGATTCGACTGCCCGGTAGACGGGAGTGCGCGGCTCGTGAAACGCAGCATGCAGATAGTCGCGCACGGACATCCGCGGCGAGCATCAAACGATGCAAGCGAGGTGTCAACCGCTCGAACGAAGCCTGCGGCTACTCGGCAGCGACCGGAGTCTGCTCGACTTCCTCGAGCTCGATTGCATCAGCCAGTATCTCGGCGATGTCGCGTTGACCGATCTCCTCGTCCTTGTCCTGCTTCTTGAGCCCATCGCTGAGCATGGTCATGCAGAACGGACAGCCGCTGGCGATGGTGGTCGCGCCGGTTTCGACGAGCTGAAGAGTTCGTTTGTTGTTGACGCGCTCCTCACCTGGCTGCTCTTCCATCCACATCTGCGCGCCACCCGCGCCGCAGCAGAGCCCCTTGTTGCGACTCCAGTAGGGAACCTCCGTCAGCTCGAGCCCCTCGATGGATTGTAGAATCTGCCGGGGCGAGTCGTATACCTGGTTGTACCGGCCGAGGTAGCAGCTGTCGTGGTAAACCACCTTGCCCTTCACGGGCTTCGAGGGCACCAGCTTACCCGCCACCAGCAGCCCGTTGAGGAAGTCGCTGTGGTGGACGACGTCGTAGCGGCCGCCAAAGTCGCTGTACTCGTTCGCTAACGTATTGAAGCAATGCGGACAGGCCGTGATGATCGTCTTCTTCGACGCTTCGTAACCGTTCAGCGTCTCGATGTTCTGCTCGGCGAGCATTTGAAAGAGGTACTCGTTGCCGGCGCGACGGGCCGGGTCACCCGTGCACGTCTCCTCGGTGCCGAGAATCGCGAAATCGACCTTCGCCTTCTTGAGTAGCTTGGACACTGCACGAGCCACCTTTTTGGCTCGGTCGTCGTAGCTGGCCGCGCAGCCGACCCAATAGAGGACGGCCGCATCGGGCTTGTCGCTCAGCAATGGAATGTCGAGCCCGTCCGCCCAGTCTCCGCGATCCATCGCCGAGATGTTCCACGGGTTTCCGTTCGTCTCGATGCCGTTGAATGCGCCCTGGAGCTCACTGGGGAACTCGTTCTTCATCATGACTTCTTCGCGACGCATTCCGATGATCTTGTCGACGTAGGAGATCATGACCGGACATTGCTCTTCACAGGCACGACAGGAGGTACACCCCCAAATCACTTCCGGATGAATGATGTTGGGAACCAGATCCACGGCGGTCTCGCTGACGAAATAGCCACCTTCCGGAGCGGCCGGAAAGGTGTGAATCGGCTCTTCGCCCGTGCCGGGCTCGGGCGGAGCTGCAGGAGCGTCGCTCGGCTCCTCGACCAACGAGGTCTTGCCGAACATCTGCTTCTCCGTGGCGTAGAGATGATCGCGGATGGCCAGCGTGAGATGCTTCGGCGAAAGCTTCTTACCGGTGATGTACGCAGGACAATTGTCGCTGCACCGCCCGCACTCGGTGCAGGTATACAGGTCCAATATGTGCGTGTGGGTGAGGTCGGTCAGACGGTTGATTCCGAGCGATTCCTCGCGCTCGACTTTTCCTTCCAAGTCTTCGACTTTGGGAAGCGCGTTCGGCCTCGGATCGTAGGCGAACACGTTCGGCATGACCGTCAGCACGTGGAAATGCTTCGTGTACGGAAGGATGTTCAAGAAGATGAGAACGAAAGACGCGTGCCACCAGAAGCCCACGTGTTGCAGCGCAGTGACGGCTCGCGTGCTTTCGAGGCCGATGACTAGCTGGGCGAAGATGCCGCCAAAGGGCTCCCACCAACCCGCATGAATCGGTTCGCCATAGGCGCGCGAGTCGAGGACCAGAGAGGCGCCCACGTACAGGTAGTCGGCCAGCATCATGGTGATGATGATGAAGAGGATCAGAATCGGCTCGGTGAAGATGAACCGGTTCGGCTGGTGCCCGAGGGTCATCCTAGGCTTGTCCTGGACGGCTTTCGGATCGCCGCTGTCCTCGCCCCGCTTCACCCAACGCAGGTAGAGAAAGGCAACCGAGCCCACGATGGCAGCGAACGCAGCGAGCTCCTTGGCGACGGAGTAGAGCTTTCCGAACCAATGGTCCGCGCTCAGCAGCCCCCAGAAATCGAAGTCGGGATCGAAGCCTCGGCCCCACAGCATGATGCTGTTGAGCAACAAGACGTTGAAGGCGATGAAGATGCCGATGTGAGCAAAACCGGCCAACGTATAGTTCGGCATCCTCTTCTGTCCGAAGGCGTAAATCAGAACCGTCTTGAGCCGGTCCGCCACCTGGGCGCCTGTCCAAGCGAAGCGGGGGTCGGGCTTTCCAACCGTCACCTGCCGCACACGCCTGTATGCGGACCATGAGAACAAGCCGAGCGTGCTTGCCAACAGCAACGTCATCCAAATCGGACCCATCGTCTTCTCCCTGACCTCGAGCGCGGAATCGGTGTAAACGCAGGCTCGCGCTACGCGGAGGTGTAGGGGTGCCCAGCAACGAAGTCAAATCCAGCCTCCTGGACAACCGGGCCTTTCGAGCCCGCTTCCCGTATGATTAGGGCGTGGTTCGGCTGGGGGTGTTGCTCGTCTTTGGATTGACGGCATGTGCGCCGGGGGGGCCGCGTACCGTCCCCCGCGTGGTGGATGGAGAGGTCCAGCAGGGCCCGATCGTATCGCCGTACGCGTACGAGTGGTTCATCCGAGGCGAGCTTTCCGCCGGACGGGGGCTGCACGAAGAAGCTGCGATTGCGTTCGAGAACGCGGCGGCAGCGTCCAATGGGGATGCCCTGTTGATGGCCCGCCTCGCAGAGGAGCTGGACGCGAGCGGCGCGTCGAGGAGGGCGGATCGTACACTGGCCTTGGCGCGGCGCTCCTATCCCGAATCGGCCAGAGTCGCCCTTGCCGAGGCACGCATTCTCCATCGCCGGGGGGATGAAGCAGGCGCAATCTCTGCGCTTGTGGAGGCGCGGCGCTTGGCTCCGACTTGGGACGAGCCGGTGACGGCGATGGCGCGGACCCTGCACGAAAGCGGTCTTCGACGGCGGGCGCACGCCGTCTTGCTAGAGCACATCGAGACGATGCCCGAGGACCGCGCCATCACCGCACGCCGTCTCTGGATCGACTTGGCACGGCGTACCGGTGATGCGGAGACCTTGAGCAGGGCCCTGTCCCTCGAGCCGAGCATCGTCCCTGAAGCTCGGGCGCGCGCCGCAGGACGGCTCGCCCTCGAAGCGGGACGGCCGGCGCTCGCGGCTAGGATCCTCGACGGCGCATCCTCTTCCGGGCAGAACGCGCGCTTGAAAGTGGCCGCCCTAATCCAAAGCGGCGCCCGTACGAAGGCAGCGGCCTTTCTGGCCTCCGAAGAGGGAGCAGAACTGGGTACGGACCTGCAACGCGCACGGCTCTTGGTCACCATCGGGCAAACGGAACGCGCACTGCACATGCTCGAAGCGAGCAAGCCTTCACCCGCGGTCCGCCATGAAACAGGACACGCACTTTGGGCGAAAGGCCGCTACCTGCAAGCGACAGCGTGGCTCGCGGACGTTCCGTTCGGCGCGGGGGACTTCGAGCGGTCGAGGCTCCTATTGGCAGACTGCTCGTCCGCGCTGGGGCGACGAGGTGCCGCGGCGGAGTCGTTGAGCATGGTCCCGCATGGGTCGCTTGCCGTCCGCGCCAAGCTAGCCGACATTTATTTGGAAGCGAATGAGCTGGGGCCCGCGCTACGCTTGTTCGATGCCAAGGTGAGCGCCGAACGAGCCGTGCTCGCGTCCTTGTTCGAGCGCGCCGGACGACTCGAAGAAGCCAGTGCCTACTACGCAAGCGTCGTGGTGGGCCCGAATGACCGCCCTGCCCTCGTTGCGCGGGTGAGCGCGGAGCGGTTGGTGTCGCGCGGCCTGGTTGAAGGCGCGATCACCACGCTCCAGCGCTGGGCGATGATCGCGCCCGAGGATCTCTACGCGCGCGTTCGGCTGGTCGAGCTGCTTCACCAAGATGGCCGCATCGAAGCAGCACACGAGGAGGGACGCCGGACACTCGAGCTGATCGACGACCCGCGTTTGAAGGAGCGTCTGAAGCAGACGCTGGCGGGGCTTTAGCGGAAGCGCCAGCGCGCGGGCTCAGTACTCGCCGAAAAGATCCTGAATTCGCACGTCGAGCGCCGTGGCGATCTTGTAGAGCGAGCTGATCGAGGCACTGGATTCGGCACGCTCGATCTGGGAGAGAAGTGAAACGCTGAGACCCGTACGACGCGCCATCTGCTTGAGCGTGAGACCTCGATCCTTGCGAAGCCCGCGAATGGTTTCTCCAATCACGCGGTGCAGGTTTTCTTCCGGCGTACGAAGAAGGCCTTTCTTGCGCATGACCCGATCGAGCACCTCACGAAACTCGTCCGGATTGAACGGCTTCTTGAGATAGTCCACGGCGTCGAGCTTCATCGACTGCACGGCGGTCTCGAGCGAGGGGTAACCAGTGAAGATCACGACCGCGACGTCGCTATCGACCTTGCGGATCTGCTCGAGCACCTCGACTCCGCCCATGCCGGGCATCATCAAATCGAGCACGACCAGGTGATAGCCACCGTCTTTGACCTCTTCAGGCGCTTGCTTTGGATCGGCCAGCGTGGTGACTTGGAACCCGTCCTTGGTGAGGAACGTTTCCATGAACTCCAAAATCGCTGGATCATCATCGACGACCAGAACTCTCACCGGTGGTAGCGCCTTTGCCATCGTTCCTCCCTGCAATTGCGATTGCAGTGTTCAATTCTAGTCGGGGCGAGAGGATTTGAACCTCCGACCTCACGGTCCCGAACCGTGCGCGCTACCAAACTGCGCTACGCCCCGTATTTCAAGCTCAGCGGAACCTAGCTTTACGGCGGCACCCTGTCAACGAGCTATCCTACATGAACCCACATGAAGATCTGGTATGCGTCGGCCCAGGGTCCGGCGCCGGGAACCCACGGGCCAATCAAGAGGCGTCCATCGGATCCAAATCCCAATGATTTCAAGCAAGAAGGGCTGTCGACCTGTAGCTCGAAACCATCGATGCGAGCCCGTCGCACGACTGCCTGACCCTCCTCGGCTAGGGGCGAGCAGACGGCGTAGAGGAGGGTCCCGCCCGGTCGGACCAGGCCGGCCGCGTGTTCTAGAATCCGCTGCTGCGTCTCACCCATGTGGGCCGCGTCTTCGGGCTTGGCGCGCAGTAAAATTTCAGGCTTACGGCGCAGCGTGCCGAGGCCCGTGCACGTCGCGTCGACGAGAACGCGATCGAATTCTCCGCGCACCGCGCCGCCGCCGACGGTCCAGTCGGTGCATGCGGTGTGCACGTGATCGGACGGGAGCCGCAAGCGCTGGAGCTCCTTCCCGATTTGCTCGACGCGATGCTCGTGAAGATCGCTGGCGGTGACGCTGCCTTCTGCTCCGACGGCCTCGACGAATTGAGCTGTCTTTCCGCCGCGCCCGGCGCACACATCGAGAACACGTTCGCCGCGCTGCGGATCGAGAAGCAGCCCGATCAACTGCGCGCCCTCCTCTTGCACTGCGAATGCTCCCTGCGCGTAGCCGGGCAAGCGACGCGGATCGCCTACCCCGCTCACACGCAATCCGAAAGGCGAAAGGCGCGTTCGCGAAACCGACGCGTCCGGATGCGCGCTTCGAATCGCTTCCGCTACTGAATCCCGATCATGGTCGGCGCGAACGCGGAGGTCGATCGATGGCGCATCGTCGACCAGAGCCAGCAGCGCATCGGTCCGATCGCTTCCGATCGAAGTGCGGAGCGCGTCGCCGAGCCATGGCGGCACGGCCATCGTCGAGGAACGCGCGGACGGCGCGGAGGGTTGCGTCGCGATCTTGCGCAGGATTGCGTTGACGAAACCAGCCACACGTTTGCCGCGCTTTTCGCGCACCAACTCGACCGTGTCGTCGACTACTGCGTAGGGGGGAACTTTGTCGAGATACAGCAATTGATAGGCTGCCCCCAAAAGCGCCACGCGTGTCCAAGCGTCGACTCGAATCGGCCGACGCGCGTGGCGCTCGATCGACGCTTCCAGGTGCGGCCCGACGCGTAGTGCGCCGTAGACGATTTGCGTCGCCAGCGCCGCATCGGCGCGACTCGGACCGCTGCGTCGAATTTCGGCGTCGAGCGTGGGCGCTGCCCATGCATCATCGCGTGCGATCCGCTCGAGCACGCGGGTCGCGATGCGTCTGGATGGGGCGACCACGACGGCAAGCTTACCCGCCTCGTGGGTCGACGCACGGAGATTGGAGGGTGAACGATCCGCGTGATATCGTACACGCCGTGGGGGATGGCGGTCGGGCAGCGGGGGTTGGAGAAGAGCGATGAGCGCGTTCGTTCTCGTTGCAGACCCCGACCCGTTCAATCTCCTGTTGCTTCACGAAGCATGCGAAGCCGCAGGATACGAGGTGGCGACGGCGGCCGATGGACCGGAAGTGCTCGCGATGGTTGCTCGGCATCCTCCCGATCTTCTCGTGCTCGATGCACAGATGTCCGAGATCGACGCGTTCGACATCCTTCGCATCTTGAAAGCAGACATCAACCTGGCGATGATCCCCGTGTTGCTCGTGACCGAGGAGGGTGATCTCGAAGCCCGGCGGCGCGGAATCGAGCTCGGCGCCGAAGACTATCTCACCAGACCCTATCGAGTGTTCGAGATCCAGCAACGCGTGCGCACCGTTCTTCGCGCGACGCGACGCGACCGCCTGGGTATTCCGGAGAGCCTCCCGCCCGCCGATCAGCACGATCCCGTCACCGGTGCGGGAACGCCGTCGCAGCTTCTCATCAGCTTGGATTACGAGCACACCCGCGCAGAGCGATACGGACATCCACTCTCGTGCATCGTGGTGCGGCTCGCCAACGCCGGTGACATCGCGTCCGAGAGTCAGGACGGTAAAGCCGACCGGGCGATGGCGTTGATCGGAAGCGGGCTGAAGGCTTGCATCCGTGCGGTCGACCACTTGTTCCGTCTTCGCCGCGACGAGTTCTGCATCCTGCTTCCGGAGACCGATGGCGCCGGCGCAAGCCACGTCCTCAGCCGTCTCCACCGCCAAATCGACAGCGGCGCGCTATGGACCGAGGACATACGACCGCGGCCGATTCTGGAAGTCGCGGTCACGAGCACACCGGAAACGGCCGTGAAGAGTGGCGACGATCTGCTCAAGCGCACGCGGCGTGCGCTCGCTCGCAAAGACTAGAATGCAGCGGTGAGCCGCACCGCCCAAAGCACCGCGGCGCATCCGGCCAACGCGAGCGCCCACCGATGCAGTGAGAACCGTTGGACGGCGGCATCGAACGACCAGCCACGCAGTGCCCCTGCAATGCCAAGTGGGATCGCCGAGCAAACCGCGACGAACAACAAGAGCCCGAGCGGGTTTGCGCTCAGTGCCAGCGCGAAGTGGCCGCGAATCCCGTGGGCAAAGGCCGTGGTGAGACCGCACCCGGGGCAGGGAGCGCCGGTCCAGGTCAGAAAACCACAAGGGGGCAGACCGAGCTGGGTATGGGTGCCATAGCCCCGCGGATCGGGCTCGAGCAGCAGGGCGGCTCCCAACACCAAGAGACAAGCGCCCACCAGGCTCCACCAAAGAAGGCGCCCCACAGCTCGGGTGACGTCAGGATGCTCGGTCGTCATCGGCTGGCTCCCGCCAGTCTGGATTGCGCGCTAGCTTCCCGTCAATCGAAGTCACGCAGGGCACGTCGCAGCGAGGCTCCCCAATCGATTCGTGGACGTCACGCCCGATTGGGTTGTCGTTGCCCGCCGCGAAGTCGGCGTAGTGCGCGTGCAGGCATTTCACGCCGCCCGACGATCCCCCTACTCCGCCGGTCGGACGGTACGCTGCGTCGGCGGGCAGCAGGGCGTCACGCTCGCGTGCATACCGGAGGTGAGCGGCGTCGAGCGCGTCGCCCAGCGCTCGGTCCGAGGCAACTTTGGCTTGCGCGGCACGTACCCCACCGCGGCCTTCGAGGCGCGCGATGCGCCGGTGCGCGAGCGGGCAGGTGAGCCAGTAGCGCGTGGGAAAGGGCTCTCCGGTATCCAGGATCGGCGGCACCTCGGCCACGATGGGAAGACCGAGGCTACAGCGGCGAAGCACGGTGGAGCGGGCGCGCAAGGGGCGCCCGATCTGGAGAGCGAGCACTCGGTTGTCACGCTCGATCGTCATGAGACGCGCATACGGTCCTTGATCTCGGTCCAGTAGTCGGACTCGCCCACTACCTCGAGCATCATCACCGCCTCGGCGGCGGCTCGGTCGGGTCTGATTCCGGTCTTGCGCAGGCGCCCGCAGATATCCTCTCCGATGGCGAGGCGGGTCGCGAGCTCCGCACGGGCCAATGCGAAGTGGTAGTCCTCGGCCCATTTGAGCGACCAGACCTCGTCCGCCAGCCAGTCGCCGAAGACCTCACGACTCGTCCGAGGCTTCGGAGAGCGTGCCTCGGCGCGATCGAAGGCAGCCGCCCACGGGCGTGCCGGAGGTCGCGGTCTCCGGCCGTTCCGTAGCGCGCCCATGGTGTCGCCAACCCAGCCCATCGCGGTGCCGAACTGCGTTCCATCTCGAGCGGCGATGAACTCGTCGGCCTGTTTCTCCCAGCTACTGCCACGCAAGGCGGGAAAAGGCTCGGTGTCTAGAACGCGAAGGAGCGGCTCACGGCCCTGAAGACGATGAAGGTACTCGGCCTCGATCGGCTCCCACTCCGAGAACTTGAGGTGCTTCTTCGCCCGCAAGGGGATGCGCTTGATTCGGCGATCGGCGATCAGGCGGTTGCCGCCATCCGACACCGAGGGCTCGACCTCGTCTGGCTGGATCGCGGGACGGTCACCCAAGGTCCGGCACGGGCAACGGTGCTCGGTCGTGATGCGGCCCCCAGCGGGAGTGGCCACCAGACCCAAAGGGAAACGCCGGCAGCCTTCCGGCTTGGCCTCCGGACCGAGATTGGCATGGACCGAGCATCGCTGGTTGGACATCAAGAAGAGACACCCGCCGTCGGCCGCGGTGCGGAGCATGTAGTCTTCGTGGTCTTCGTCCCAGCCAGCAGACTTGCGATCGATGCGGCGCATCTCCGCCGTTTCCTTCTTGGTGAGGGGCCCGATCCCGTGGATGTCCGTACAGCACAGGCCGTCGCCAAAGCAGGTGTAGCGAGCTCCAGGCCGCGCCAGCAGAGGTCTTACTTTCGTCTTTTTCTTTTTGTTTCCAGGCATGAGACCGTGCGTCGTTCGTCGACGCGTTGGAAAAGGGGACTGCTCCCCCTTTCTGGGATATCATTTCGAGATGGCAGCGAGTCCTTCTCCGCTCGTGGGGTACAACACGAACGTGCGCCATAAGGGAAAGCTGTATCACATTCAAACCGAGGACTCGGGAATCAAGCGGCCGCACGTCATCACGCAGCTTTTTGCAGATGGCGGGCGCATCATCGCTTCGGAGAAGAGCTCCTACGAGGAGCATCTCGGCTCGGAGAACCTTCAGGCCCTGGTCAAGCAGCTCATGCAGGAGCAGCACAAGCGAGTCTTCATCGCGCTACGCGACGGCGCGTACGACGAGGACTCCGAGCCCGAGGCCGCTGGGTCCGGTGACGTGCGAGCTCCGGCCGCGACGCACACCGAGGTCCTCGAGCACGCGGCCGCGCGGTTGGTGGAAGGCTCGCCCCGGTACGAGCCCGTTCGTCCTCGAACCGGATCACGGCAACGCATCTCTCAGGCCCCACCGACGCCTTTCGGCCACGACGTCCTGACCGAAAAGACCCTCGACGAGGTGATCCTCGCGTACTTGGCGCAGGACCTGGAAACCGGGAGTTGACCCGGAACGGCTTGACACCGTCGGAGCTGCATTGTTAGCTCCCGCCGCCGCCAACGAGCGGCACGTCTTCGATGCCCGACCCCCAAACTTCGTTTCAGCACGACATCCCACGCTCGATCGAGAGCGATCTCGAAAAGGCCGCTGCCGTCGATGCCATCTTCTTGTTCAAAGTTCATGGAGCTGGAGGCGGTGTTTGGACGGTCAACATGAAGAACGCGCCGGGCGTCACCGAGGGTGATCAGGGCAATGCCGACTGCACGATCGAGCTGTCGAGCGAGGATTGGAAAGCAATGACCGACAAGCCGGGCGCAGCGATGCACTTCTTCATGCAGGGCAAGATCAAAGTCACAGGAAACGCGCTGCTCGCAACCAAGCTGCAGTCCGTGATCGGATAATGAGAAACGAGCTACGATGAGTCCGCTCCAAGACCGCCTCTTTCGGCTTCTCCAGGACCCCCGCGTGATGAAGCTGATGCAAGACCCGAGGGCGCAAAAGCTGATCATGAAAGCCTTCCGCTTTCGCGGACGTGTCGAAGGCGAGATGGATCGACGCGTCCAAAGCATTGCCGGCAAGCTGAATCTCGCGACACAGCGCGATCTTCGCGCGCTCCAGAAGAGAATACGTCATCTCGAGCAGGCGCTTCGCGAAGCCGAAGAGCGTCTCACCGATTCCGAAGATGCTCGATCAGCGCGGGACCGTAGTTGAGCCCGAGATAGAGCGCCGCGACCAAGGGCACCGCGATGCTCAGGATCGCGATGCTGATTCCGAGGACGGCCACCGCGTAGTCTGCGAACGTGGCCTTCGACCCGGGCTTCTGATGCGCGCGTACTAGCTCGAGATTGCGCCGGTTCGCTTTGAAACCGACGTCGAAGATGTCTCCCACCAAGGGCAGCGAGCCTGCGATGGCGTCCACCAAGATGTTGATGACCATGCGCATCAGAACGACGCGGGGAACCCCGCGGCGCAACGCGAGGGCGAGAAGCCCGATGGCGCCGGCGCCGGTAACGGCATCGCCCACGCCCGGGAATAGGATGCCGATGATCGGATCGAGACCGAATCGTACGTCGGTGCCTGGAATGCGGAAGCGGTCGTCGAGCAGCGCCACCAGCCGTTCCGCCCAAAGCCCGAGCTTCGACACCGACGCATCCGGCTCGATCATCGGCCGATCGTAGCGTGGCTTCAGGGGCTTGCCAGAGCCTGGTCCCCGCATACCTCCGCGAATACGGTGCGGAGACGCTCGCGCAAATTGGAGCCCTTTTCCACGAAATGGTGAATGCCGAGCTGATGCAGGAGCTGAACGTCGTGCTCCTGCGCCCCTGCGCTCACCGAGACGATCGAGCAGCGCTTCGCCAATCCGTCTCCTTTGAGCTGCATGCATACTTCGACCCCGTTCATGCGGGGCATGTGGAGGTCGAGGAGCATCACGTCCGGCTCCTTTTTCCGCACCTCGTTGAGCGCTTCCTCGCCGTCATGGGCGACCCGAATCTCCGCACGGCCCACGATCTGGCGAACGTAAAAGGTCAGAATCCTCGCGAGATCGACGTCGTCATCCACGATGAGGACCGAAGGGGTCTTGCTGCCGCCCGCGGTCGGATCGTCACCGCGGGGACGCGCATCCCGAATGGCGCGCATTTGCCATGCGACGGCCTCCGCGCTCTGAATGCGAATCTGCGGATCGGCCGTGAGCATCTCCGAAATGAGCCGGCCGAGCGCCGGGGGGCAATCCGGCCGTAGCTCGGAAATCGGCTTCGGTCCGCCGCGCTCGTGCGACGCGATGACCTCCCGAATCGTCATGCCCGAAAACGGCCGGTAACCGGTCAAGAGCTCGTAGGCGACCACGCCGAGCCCAAAGATGTCTACCAAGTGCCCCTGGCCGGGCTCCGCGGTATTGCGCAGGGCTTCAGGAGCCATGTATGGCGGCGAGCCGGCGACGCGCTGCCTGCCGTTGACGTCGAACTCGGGGAGCACCAGCCCAAAGTCCATCAACACGACACGGTGAGCCGGCGTGAGCATGATGTTATCGGGCTTGATGTCGCGGTGGACGAGGCCCGCACGGTGAACGACGCTCAACCCCTCGGCCGCAGGCATCAGGAGCTGGACCACCTCGGCAGCGTCGAAAGACTGCCCGCTACTCCAGCGCGTGGCCGCGTGCTGGGTCAGCGATACGCCGTAGACCCGTTCCATGACGAGATAGTCGATGCCTCGATGCTCACCCAGCGTGTGGACAGTCACCAAGCTGGGGTGTTGGAAAGCCGCCAGCGCCCGCGCTTCGTTGCGCAAAGGCGGGGTTAGCGGGTTCGGCCAGGCGGCCTTGATCGCAACGCGCCGGTGAAGGAGGTGGTCATGGGCCTCGAAGACCTGACCCATCCCTCCCCGCCCGAGAAGCTGCATGATTTCGTAAACGCCATCGAGCAGCTCGCCCGTGGCGAAGATACGGTTCTCTTCGCCCATCGGTGGCTCGCTCGGGGCCATGGCATGTCCCCCCAAGTCGCGCATATTAGTATTTATAGAATATATTGCAGATACTGTAATCTGCAAGCTTCTCAGAGGTCGATCGCGCGGATATCGAGCCCTTCGACGGGCTTTCCGAGAAATCTCGAGGCCGAAGCGCCAAACTGACCGGGCAGGTCGGTCACCAACACACGAAGCTTCCCGGGCCCTCGCTCCTCGACCCGCTCGACGTCGACCAACCCGCTCAGCGCTCGTGCGGTGGCATCGGCGCTATCCACGATGGCGACATCGTGACCGAGGAGCTGCACTGCGACGTCGTGAATCGTCTCGAACAACAGCGGGTAATGCGTGCAACCGAGCACGATGGTGTCGACGTCCGCCTCGGCGAGGGGCTGCAGGTAACGCTCGGCTGCCAGCCGAGGAACCTCCCCCGTCGTCCACCCTTCCTCTGCGAGGGGCACGAAGAGCGGCGCGGGCTGCGCGAAGACTCGAATGGCGGCTTTTTCGAGACGAATTGCGCGCTCGTAGGCGCCCGAAGCGACCGTGCCAGCCGTCGCAAGCACACCGATGCGCCCGTTCCGAGTGGCTGCCACGCCGGCACGCGCGCCAGGGTTGATCACCCCTACGACGGGAATGTCGAGCCGTTCCTGAAGCGCTTCGAGAGCGACGCCGCTCGCGGTATTGCAGGCGACGACCAACAGCTTGATATCGAAGCCGAGCAGGCGCTCCGCGCACCC
Source organism: Polyangiales bacterium (assembly GCA_035466435.1). Classification (GTDB taxonomy): domain Bacteria; phylum Myxococcota_A; class Polyangia; order Polyangiales; family Houyiibacteriaceae; genus SG8-38. Next base: position 18,888 of record DATIUW010000269.1, read on the forward strand.
GATGGCGTACTTGATGACCGTCCGCGCGCTACGGGTTCCATATGGAACGCGCGCCGTATCGCCGAGGTAAACCAGGTTCTCGGCTGGAAGAGCCGCGTGGACGGCCCGGGCGACCGTCAAACCGCCCAAGCCCGAATCGAAAATGCCGATCGGCTTTCCCACCTGGCTCCCTGGCCGCAAGGTTGCACAGCCATCTCGAAAGAGCCACCAGGCTGGGCGTCTGGTAGGCTGGCTCACGAATGCCTGCGCTGGCGCTGATTTCCGTAGACTCCCATCTGTTTCAAAACCTGGCCGCGACACTGGAGGGCACGGCCTGGTCCGTCGATCGCGTGAGTCCGGAGGCCGTCACCGGCGCCGGGCTGCCCCACGAGGTGATCGCGCTCGACGCCCGAGGTTCGAGCGGCGTTTCCTTGGAGCCGCCGAGCGGCAGGCCGCTGTTGCTGATCGTCGATGGCGCCCTCCCCGAAAGCTCACAGCACCTCGGAAACGACATCGTCTTCTGTCCGCTGCGCCGGGAGGAGCTTCTGACACGATTGGATCGACTACAGGCCCGCACGCCTCTCGAGGATCTGAGGCGGCGGTATGCCAAGACGTTTGCGTCGATGCCGCTCGGCATCGTCGTGGTCGGTCCCAACCTGGAGATGGTGTTTGCGAATCCGCGGTCGTACGAGCTGGTCGGACACCGTGCGGAGACCATTGCGTCTGGCGACATCGATCAAGTGGTATCGGCACAGGACTTGCCGCGGATTCGAGAGGCGCTTTCCCAGGGGCAATACCCTCGCGGAATCGACGTCCACCTGGTGCGCAGAGATGGAAGCAAGGTCTTGTGTAGCTGCTCGTTTGCGCCGCTCATCGGCGCAGAGGGGCACACTGTGATCTCGTTCGACGACGTCACCGATCAGCGCGAGACGGAGCAGGAGCTGCTCAAGGCCATGGAGTTCTTGGAATCACTGATCGAAGCCAGCGTGGACGCGATCATCGCGACCGACATGGAACGACGGGTGGTCTTGTTCAATCCGAGCGCCGAACGAATCTCGGGGCGCCACGTCTCCGAAGCGCTTGGCCACTTGAAGCTCGAGGACCTCTTGGGACGCGCATCGGCCGAGCTCGTCATGCAGCGACTCGTCTCGGAGGAGCACGGTGGAGAGGGACGGCTCGAGCCGACCATGCTGGACCTCCTGGACATCCACGGCGCGCGAATTCCGGTGCAGCTTTCGGCATCACTCATCTACGAGCATGGGGAACCTTCCGCCATCGTCCTGATTTTCGCGGACCTACGCGACCGCATCCGTGTCGAGGAGCGATTGGCCGAGGCGCAGAAGAAGTTGGCCTTCACCGAGAAGCAGGGCGTCTTGGCAGAGCTCGCGGGCACTGCCGCGCACGAGCTCAACCAACCGCTCACCAGCATGATGGCCTACGCCGAGCTACTGCTTCGTCAGTCCGAGGCAGGCTCGGGTCCTGCAAAGGCGGCTGAGGTCTTGATTCGGGAGGCGGAGCGCATGGCCGAGATCGTGCGCAAGATCGGAAAGATCACGCGGTACGAAACCACCGCCTACGTCGGACACCAAAAGATCTTCGATCTCGACCGAGCCGCCGACGCTTCGGGCGAGCCGGGGGCGAAGGGCTGAGCATGGACGACTCCGCGCGCAAGAAGCCACCGCCGCGGCCCAGCACCGAGCCACGGGTCTCTTCGGTGAAGTCGATCGTGACTCCGAGAGGGCGTAGCGCCGATTCCTCGGCCCTGACGCTGATCGTCGAGTCGCTCCGCGAGGCGCAACGCGAAACGGCTGGCTTCGCCACCGATGAGAGGATCTTGCGCGCCTACGTGCATGCGCTCGAACGACTTCATCCCGACGTTCGTTTCGCGATGCGACTTGCCCCGCGCGCCGTCGAAACGCCGTCGATCGTACAGGCAACCACCCATCACATCCGTCCCGAGGCCATGGACGAGGTGTCGGTGACCGAAGCCGGCCTGGTCCGCGCAGGTTTGGGGCAGCCCACGTTGGCGCCGAGCGGCATGCACCTTCGGCGGACCTACGAGCCCATCCTGCTGGCCGGGCGAGGCGAAGACTCCGGTCCTCGGGACGGCCTCGATGCAGCGCTCGTCGTGGGTGGGGAAGTGGTCGGAATGCTGGCAGCCGAGTTCGAACGGGGAGCTCTCCCGCCGCGACTGGAGGATGCGGTGGTGGTGACCGCGGCGCAGGCGAGCGCCGCCATCGAGAACGCGCGGCTTCGTCGCGAATCACTGCATCTGCGCGACTATCTCGAAAAGCTGCTCGAGCACGCGAACATCCCCGTCTTGGTCGTCGGCCGCGACCGTGGAATCCGTGTCGTGAGCAGCGCGTTCGGGCGCATCACGGGTCTCGATCGGCAGGGCCTGGTGGGCAAAGACGTGCTCCATCTCGCGAGCCAGAGCGATCGGGTGCGAGTTCTGTCCGCCTTCGTCAATGCGCTTCGCGGACGCGAGGCGCCTCCGTTCGAGCTGAGACTGCCCAAGGCAGGAGGCCGGCAAGCGCGTCTGCAATTCACCCTCGCGCCGATTCTGGATTCCGAAGGCCGCGTCGCGGGCGTCATCGCCATCGGCCAGGACAGAACCGAGGTACGGGAGCTCGAAGGACAAGTGATCCATGCGGAGAAGCTTGCGACCCTCGGTCAGCTCGCTGCTGGAATCGTCCACGAGATCAACAACCCGCTCACCAGCATTTCGGTCTACGGCGAGTATCTGCTCGGCAAGTTGAGCCGTGGCGGCGCCGATGACTCTGACGTGAAGCGGGTGGAACGCATTCTGCGAAGCGCGGACCGCATCCTGTCGTTCACGCGGAATCTTCTCGCCTATGCCCGTCCGTCGAGGGAAGAAGCACAACCGGTTTCAATCAACGACGTGCTCGAGGAGGCCATCCTATTCTGCGAGCACGTCATCCGAGAAGCCCGGGTCAGCATCGTGCGTGACTACGGCCCGAATTTGCCTCAGGTCAGCGCGGTCCCCGGCCAGCTCCATCAAGTCTTCGTCAATCTGATCACCAATGCCTGCAATGCGGCACGCTCCGACGGGGGGCAGATCCGTCTATCTTCGCGCATGAGCGGCCGCGATCGGGTCGAAGTGCGTGTCCAAGACGACGGCGTGGGTATCCCTTCCGCCGAGATCGATCGCGTGTTCGAGCCTTTTTTCTCGACTCGACGCAAGGGCAAGGGAACGGGTCTAGGTCTGTCGATCGTCAAGAACCTCGTCGAGCAGCATCGCGGCAGCATCGCGATCGAGAGCGAGCTCGGCCACGGTACCACCGTCCTCGTCACGCTACCTTGCGAAGGGCACTAAGCCTCTACAATCACGACGATTTTCGGTGGCATCCGTTGTGCGCGAACTTATACGTGGAATCAATGGGCTCCCTCGCCAGTTAGGGGGACAAAAGGGAGGTACGTACATGCATCGGACTACGCTTCGGCAGCCATGGCTGATCGCCTTCGGCGCCGCGCTGGCCATCATCGCGATGGGGACTGCGCATGCCGCACCCGGCGATGCCCCGACCGAAGAAGAAGCCTTGTCGCGGGCCCTTGCCTTCGAGACGGCATTGACCGCGGTTGCGGAATCGGTTTCGCCGGCGGTCGTCAGCATTCAAGTCGAAGTCACGAGGCCGCAGGCCAATGCGTTGCCCTTCTTCTTCGGCGGACAGGGTCGGGGCGGGATCGTTCGGGGCGGCGGATCAGGCGTGATCGTACGGTCTGACGGTTTCATCCTCACGAACAACCACGTGGTCAACGAAGCCAGCAGAATCGACGTTCGCCTACAGAACGGCAAGAGTTATTCCGCGCGCCTCGTTGGAGCCGATTCGGCAACCGACCTCGCCATGCTCAAAATCGATGCACGCGGCCTCCCGAAAGTGGATTTCGCCTCGTCGGAGCGAGCGCGCGTGGGCCAGTTCGTCATCGCGATCGGATCGCCTTTTGGTCTCGACTACAGCGTCACCACCGGCGTGCTCAGCGCGAAGGGCCGAGGCGGGATCGGCGCAAACGAGATCGAGGACTATCTCCAGACGGACGCGAGCATCAATCCGGGCAACTCGGGCGGTCCGCTCGTCGATCTGCACGGACGCGTGCTCGGGATCAACACCATGATCATCGGCAGAAACTCGGGAATTGGATTTGCCATCCCGTCGGAGATCGCGCAGCGCGTGGCTGAGCAGCTCATCGAAACCGGAACGGTCAAGCGCGCATGGTTGGGCGTCTCATTCCAAGAGATCACCCCCGAGCTCGCTGCCCACTTCGACGGATCGATCGACGGAGGCGCGCTCATCAACGCCGTGGTGCCGCAGGGACCCGCGGACAAGGCGGGTCTTCAGGCCGGTGACGTGGTGACTGCAGTGGACAGCACGAAGGTCAACGAAGGACACGACCTGCTCCGGGCCGTGCTACGGCACGGAGTCGGGGAGCGCGTCGTCCTCCAAGTGCGTCGAGGAGACGTCACCAAGAAGGTCGCCGTCGTGACGGGCGAGCGACCGAGTGAGGATGGTCCCCAGGCTCGCGATCGAGGCGCCGACGACAATGGAATGCTCGGACTCGGGCTCGAGGAGCTGACCCCGCGGTTGAGGGAGCGGTTCGGCTACCGAGGAGAAGGACAAGTCTTCGTGAGCGGCGTCGAGCCGGGCTCGGATGCCGATCGCGCGGGTTTGCGACCCGGCGACATCATCTTGCAGGCGGACCGGCGGCCGGTTCGCTCGATCGCCGACGTGAGGGCGGCGCTACGCGATGGGAAGGCCTTGCTCTACATCGAGCGGGAGTCGCACCGCTTCTTCCAGTCGATCGTTCGGTCGAGGTAGCGCTATCGCGCAATCGTGATTTCGATGGCGGCGCCCTGCGCTTCGACTCGATATGGGGGCCGTCGCCCCGCGACGAATCGAACCGTGAGCTCGGAGAAATCTCCGCGATTGAGGATGCTCGCGTGCTCGACGTCGGAGTGTGCCGCTGCAATCGGGCCTGCGCGTGAAAGCGACAGGGCTCCAGGAATGGTCACCGAAAATCCATCGTCTTCGATGATTCCCTCCATCTCGGTGACCTCGTTGCTCATGCGAAGCACGTGCTTCTCGCCCCCCGGTACTGCTTCTGCACCGAACGACAGACCCCGCACCGTCTCGGGCGGTAGGGGTGCCCCTTGTGCGGCGTGGCGGGTCGCCGACGCAGTGGCTTCCTCGCTAGCCGACGGAGCTCCGGCCAGTTTCGCCGACGCCGTCTCTACGGCAGCTCGGGACCCTCGCTCCGTCGATGGCGCCATCTCCACCTCGTCGGCTGCCGCAGTCTCTTCGGCAGACTCCGTCTCCGGTCCCGAGGCCGCCCACGAATAGGTGAGCCATCCCGCGGCGACGATTGCGCATGCCATGAGCCCCACGATGAGGTAGCGCCGATGGTTGCGCCGCGTGTTCTTCAGATGCGCTCGCGCCGCTTGGCTCCGAGGGACCTGTTTGCGTCGAGGCTTGTCGTCCAAACGGGCGCGAAGCGCCGCGATGAAGCGGGAAATCAAAGCGTAAAGCTCACCAGCTCTCCGCCGAATGCCCGGCACGAGCCGGCCCGTCACCGCATCGCGCGCTCTGGCCGTCACGGTCACGACCTGACTCCACGCTGCGCTCGCGTGCATCTGGAGCTGCTCCGTGATCGATTCGGTGGGCGCCTCGTCCGTTTCTTGGTCGTATCGGACGATGCGGGGCCGATCCTCTTCGCGCGCCTCCTCGGGCGCGGCGGCGTGAGTGCGAATGGACGGCGGGGTCTCGTCGGGCAGCGTGTCTCGTGCCTCCGCCTCACCGAGGTCGGAACCGACGACGTCGGAAACTTCGTAGCCGATGCTCAGCACCAACTTGGGCGTGCTTTCGTCCATCTTGAGCTCGACCGCTTCGAGATGCCCCCGACGCCCTGCCGTTTCGTTCAGGACGGCGCTGCCGATTGCGAGGAAAGGAAGTGGTTGCTCCACCGACAGACCCGTAGCGTGCTCGGACTGGATTTCGGCGACGATTTGCGAGCCGACGCCGTCCAGGTGCAGCCGAACCGTCGGTGCCTTCGCCGAAGTGCGTCCCCAGCTTTGGATCAAGGTCTCGATGCGCGTCTGATCTCGATCGGAGAGGTGCGTGAACCGGATTCCGAACTCACCCGCGTGCGGGCCGTCTTCGTGCGCCCACACGACTCGGCCGATCATCTCGATCGATTCGCCGCCCCGTGGGGTTTCCAACTGGCACCGGAGCGTCGAGCCGACCTGCGGAAGCACCGAGGCTCGCATGGAGATCCCACCCGAACCTACATTGATGCCATCGGCTTCGAACTCTTGATGGAAGCCCTCCGGATGGAGCTTGATCAAAACCTCATCGAGCGGCACACGCGGCGGCCGAGGTGCTTGGTAGTAACCCGCGGATGTATTCATCGAACGTACTCCGAACGACGCGCGCGTCGTTCCACCCCGACTGGTCCCAAAACTCAGCGAAACCGTCCACTTTTCTGCAACCCGGTTTCCTTGACCGTCTCGCGACGGAGCCGCACTCTTGGCGGTCACGATGGGCGTTCGGATCAGCGTGCAATCGCTTTGGACGGAAGCCGACGCGTCGACTTTCGTCTACGAGTTCGCGCAATCGCGAATCGTGATCGGCCGATCACGAAGCGCAGATGTTCAGCTACCCCACGCGGCGGTCAGCGGAATGCACGCGAGCATCCACGCGCACGGCGCCGGGTACGTCATCGTCGACGAGGGCTCCACCAACGGCACCCGCATCAACGAGGTTCCGGCCGTCCCGGGACGTCACAAAGCGCTCCGAAAACACGACGTGGTGGACCTCGGGGGATATCGCTTGACGCTCGACGTGGGTGTCCCCGTCGCCCACACCATCTCGGCTCGACTGAGCACCGAGTACGCCAAGCGCATGCTCGCCGAGCAGCTCGGATGCGAAGGCATCCAAACACTCGAGGCGGAGCTCGCGACCGTCCAGAGCCTGCCCGACGAGCATGTGGATCTGCTGCCCATTGCCGAAGAGCCGCCGAGTGAGCCTCCTCCGCCGCGGGAGTCACGACCCTCACGACAACAACGGCCCTCCAAGCCCGACCTCGGGCAGCCCGCACGTGCGCCGGTCAGGCTCGGCCGAAGCGAGCTTGCCGTCTATGCTCTGGCTGCCATCGTCGTGGCGACGAGTGTCCTTGCGATGGCTTTGCTGATGCAGCGCTAGGCGTTGCGCAGATAGATCAAGCGAAGCCCCTCGAGGGTGAGAAACTCGTCGATGTCGTCGATGGTCTCGCTGTCCGGCTCGATCAGCCTCGCCAGTCCACCGGTGCCGATGACGGACACCTCGGTGTTCATCTCCGAGGCCAAGCGCCGCACCAAGCCATCGACCAATCCTACGTAGCCGAAGACGATCCCGGACTGCATGGAATGCACGGTGTTGCGTCCAATGGCTCGAGGCGGCCGGGCGATTTCGCTTCGGGGCAGCTTGGCAGCGCGAGAAAAAAGCGCGCTGGCGCTGATTTCCATCCCCGGAGCGATCGCCCCTCCGAGATATTCGCCTTTGGAGGAGATGCAGTCGAACGTGGTCGCCGTGCCGAAGTCCACGACGATTGCCGCTCCCTTGACGCGCTCGTAGGCTGCAACCGCGTTCACGATGCGATCGGCCCCGACCTCGCGGGGGTTCTCGTAGAGCACCGGCATCCCCGTCTTGATCCCGGGGCCGACGACCATGATCTCGTGGTCGAAGGCACGGTCGACCGCATCGATGACCGTGTCGTTGAAGGACGGAACGACCGAAGCGAGAATGCTCGAACGCACGTCGGAACGCTTGACCCCCACGAGCTGGACCAAGCTGAGCAACAGGACGTGGTATTCGTCGCTCGTCCGGCCTTTGGCGGTCTCGATGCGGAAATCATGAACCAGCCGGTCGCCTTCGTAGAGGCCCAGCACCGTGTGCGTATTGCCGACGTCGACGACGAGAAGCATCTACCGGGGCCGCAAAGACAGAGTGAGATCCAAGAGATCCCCAAAGGTCTTGGGTCTCGGGAACTCGGGTTGGTCGGTGGAGTAGACGACTGGTTGACCGGTCGGCGAGACACTGTGCGGCCGAATCGCTTCGGGTCGCCGCGATGGCGGTGGCGCGGAGGCAGGCGCTTCGGAAGGCGGCCGGACCGAGCGGGCTCGCGGCTCGACCGAAAGCGGCCGCTCCACGTGCGGAGGTTGCGATGAGTACCGGGTGGGGCTTTCCAGCTTGGGCGAGGTCGGCGGCTCGGGGGCCGGAGAAGACGGAACTTTGGTAGGAAAGGTGCTTGGAACCGGCGCCGACTGAGCGGCGGGAGGAACCGGCCGGGAGGGTCGCGCGGACGCGGCGGAGGTGGTGCCCGATGCAGTGCGCACCCGATCGAGAGCTTCTGCGGCCCGGGTCGATCGTTCGCCCGGACGCTTCGCTCTCACCTTGTCGAGTAGGGCACGAAGCCTTTCTTCGCGATCGCTCATGACGCCCTCTTTGGCTCGAGCATCCCCACGATGGCGGGCAGGTCCGCTCCGTCTTTGTACCAGCCCCAAACCGTCTCCGCGACCTCGAAGTCGACCATGATGAACTTGGAGTCGCCCGAGGGAACACAAGAAACCTGACGCTGGGAAATCTCCGAAAACATTCCACCGAGAAGCGCCGCCGCTCCGAGCTCGTCTTCATCGAGTGCAGGCTTGTCTCGCAGCACGACGACGAGGGCGGAGCCCCAACGCTCGAAGGTGAGGCGCCCCCAACCGAACAGGGAGGTGACTGCGCACACGTGGCCGAGCACTGCCTCGGGCGAAAGCAACGACGCGGGGCGGTCCAAGCTGCTCAACACGTGCTCACCGAGCAGCTCGCCGAGCCTGCGAAGCGGAGTCAAGTCGCCATCTCGGGCCGCGGCCGCGACGAGCGCTGATAGGACTTCCTCGCTGAGGAGCACCACGCGCTCCCCGCTGCGCGTACGCACCGTGCCCCCGTTCAGATTGAACTCGTAGAAGCCCCCAGGATCGAAACGCCCGTCGTGCATAGGTTCCCCCTTACGCCTGGGTGTAGAAGGTACAAGCAGATCGTGTCAAATGCCACGTGTGAGATCAAACCTGCTCTGCCTGGCCGTCGCGATTGCCGCGCAAGCAGCGACTGCGCAGGCTCAGGGCGATCCGCTGGGCGTAGACGACATGGCCGAAGCCATCGTTTCGATGACCTCACCGGTATGGACGGGTCCCAGGACCGCGGCCCCCGAGCGGGTCCCGCGTCCGTCTACGTCGCTGGCGATCCGGTCCCCATATGCGCTCCTGGCCGTTCACGCCGACGCTGGCGTGAGCGACCGGACCTTGCGACGGGCGATGGATGCGCTCGAGCACGCGCGGGCGCGACTCGATGCGCTCGGCTGGCCTTCACCGATCCCAGACGGAGACCTCGGAGGCGGCCCGGAGCTCGACCTGTATCTCACTGCCGCGCTACCGGCCTCGGCATACTCCGATGGGCTCGTGCCGTGGAGCTATCTCGACCGCGCTTCGACCTTCGCCGTCGTGAGCCCTGCCCTGCCCGCCACGATGATCGATGCGTGCGTGACCAGCGCTTATGCCGAAGCGTTGCTGATGAGCGCCGACCCCGCGGAAGCGAGAGCGTGGCGCCGGGCGACCGCGGCATGGTTGACTTGGGAGCTCATCGGGCATGCGGGATGCAATGACCCGGTCTTCGAACAGCAGGCCGAGCCGCACCGCTCCTGGATCGGTGGCGCGGCGGACGGCGGCGCCGGCGGCATGATCTTGTTGGCGTACCTTTCGGAGCGCCACGACACCCGATCGCATCGATTCGTTCGTGACGTGTGGGCCCTCGCAAGCCAGCGAACCTGGGAAGGAACCGGGCTCCGCGCCGAGCCCGACCTATGGTCGGCCATCGATGCGGCCATCTCCCGCAGCGGAGACAGCCTGCTCGACAACGTGGAAGAGCTTGCCGTGCTTCGTTGGTTCGTCGGCAGAGGCGAGCCTCCCCACCCGTTGGTGGCTTCCCTCGACGGTGATGCGAAGGTTCCCGTGTCGAGACGAATGACCCGGCTGCCATCGCGAATTGCGGTCGCGCAGCCGCTTCGAGCATTTGGAAGCGCATACGTCATCATGGACGCGGCCGTTTGGAAGGACAGCACTCGTCTTCATTGCTGGCTGCGCGGCGAGTATGGTGTCCGGTGGTCTTTGGTGGCCGTTCAGCTCGACGCCGACGGAAACGAAGCCCGGCGCCTCAGCGCGCCGCATACCACTACGATGCCCGATGCGTATCTGCCCATAGAGCTCGACGAGCGAACGAGGCGGCTCCTGTTCGTCGTCACGAACCTGTCGAACGATCTACCCGATGCGGACGAAGCGGACGTCCATGAAAGAGCGTTCGAGCTCATCGTGGACCGGGCGACGAACTAGACTCGGCCTAGCTTCGCGGTCGCCGTCGTCTTCGTCTGCGTCGGCCGCGAGGCTCGTCGCTGTATACGGCCTCGTTCGGCTCCCGTGCCCAGTCCGGCGGCTCCTCGCCTCGTGCTTTGCAATCGAGCGCGTACAGAGTGGCGGCGTCTGCGAAGTATTCCCGACGCGCGATCGACTGAATCTTACCCGTGCGCAAACGCCGCTGCGCCATCGCGAGGAGCCGGATGCGGTCCTTTAGACGCCTCGGCAAGGACAAGCGGAGCGAGAGCTCACGAACGAGCTCTTCGTACGCGGTCGGAACGTCCGATGCGCCCTCCAGTGCCTCGTCGATGGGACCGAGCAAGAGCGCGGCCATCAAAACTGCATCTCCCGGCAGTCGGTCTTCGGCAGCGAGCGAGTCCACGGCTTTGAGGCGCCCGAAGGTCAACGCCGCACCCTCGAGGTCGTCGTCGAGGAATGAGGCCACCTCGGGTAGAACCTCGCTCAGAACCCCGACGTCCCAGGCCAGAAAGACCGAACGGTGCGCGGCGCCACCTCGCAAGAAGCGCAAGATCTCCTCGAGAACACGGGGGGCCGCTGCGCGTTGCAGGTCGCTGCGGTGCCGCACCATCGCGTCGTAGACATCGGGGTCGAGGCCCATGTCCAACCGCGCGCTGAACTTGATCGCACGGAGAATCCGAACCGGGTCTTCCCTGAATCGTACGTTGGGGTCTCCAATCGTGCGCAGAAGGTGCTCTTCCAGATCCGCAACGCCGCCGACGAAATCGATCACCTCGCCTCGTTCCAGATCGTAAAAAAGGCCGTTTATCGTGAAGTCCCGTCGAATCGCGTCTTCGTGCGGCTCGCCAAAGACGTTGTCGTTGGTGATCAAGAGGTCGGTGTCTTCGCCTTCGGTGATGGCACGCCGGGAGGGGATCAAGCGTACCGGCTCCGGACCGGCGCAAAGTGGGATCTTCTTGGCGATCTTGGGTTTGATGGTCTCGTAGCGCTGCGAAGGGTCACGGCGAAACGTCGCCACCTCGATGACCTTGCCGCCCGAAAACAACACGTGGGCCAGGCGAAACCGGCGACCGATCACACGGCAGTTGCGAAATAAATCACGTACCTCGTAGGGCCGGGCGCTGGTCGCCAGGTCGAAATCCTTGGGCTTTCGACCCAGCATCAGATCGCGCACGCCGCCGCCGACGAGGTAAGCCGTGTGCCCATGGCGATTGAGACGCCGGATGACTTTGGCTGCGTCTTGATCGACGAGCCTGCGGGGAATTTCGTGCGCGTAGACGAGCGGCTCCGGGGCTTCTTCGGTCCCTTCGCCCTGCTCTTCGTCGCCTCGCTGACCGAAGTCAGAATCTATCACTCGGGCCATTGAATATCGTCGCCATCGTGGCGGGGAAGCTGAGTGTGATTTGTAGCAACAACACCTCCTGACTGCAATCGGAGACTGGTGCTACCGTCCCACGAAGAAATGACAAACCTCGAAAGGTTGGCAGGCGGCGTAATCGTCTGCGGGTTCGAAGGGGTCGAAGCGCCTTACCCCGTTCGGCAGTGGTTGTCGCAGGAATTGGTAGCGGGGTTGATCCTCTTCAAGCGGAACATCGCAGACGTAACGCAAGCGACCGACCTGATCGATTCCTGCAAGGCCCAAAGCACGGCGCCACTCCCGCTTCTCGTGTGTGTCGATCAAGAGGGTGGGCGTGTCGCACGCTTTGGCGAGCCGATCCTGCCGCTGCCGCCGATGCGTGCCCTCGCACGGGCGGGCGATCCCCGACTGACTCGCGACGCCGCCTTCGTGTTGGCTCGTCAGCTCCGCGCGGTCGGTATCAATCTGGACTTCGCACCAGTGCTCGACGTGGACACCAACCCACGGAACCCGGTCATTGGCGATCGATCGTTCGGACGCACGTGTGATGTCGTCATCGAGCATGGTCTGGCGTTCGCCGATGGTCTTCACGACGGCGGAGTCCTGTCGTGCGGAAAGCACTTTCCCGGGCACGGCGACACCGACCTCGACAGCCACCTCGCCTTGCCGGTTCTGCGACACGACAGAGCCAGGTTGGATCAGGTGGAGCTGTCGCCTTTTCGCGCGGCCGTCGGTCGAATACCCGCCCTGATGACCGCCCACGTCGTGTTCGAGGAGCTCGACCCGTTGGTGCCCGCAACCATGTCGTCGCAGTTGCTCGAGGGCCTCCTGCGTCGCGAGATCGGGTTCGAGGGCGCCGTCTTCTCCGATGACCTCGAAATGAAGGCCATCACCGAGCGGTACCAAATCGAAGAAGCCGGCGTCCTGGCGATCGAAGCAGGCTGCGACCTGCTTTTGGTTTGCTCCGACGTCGACGCGACTGGAAGGCTACGGGAAACGCTCGCGAGAGAAGCGGACCGGAACAGCCTTTTCCAGACGCGGCTGGTACAGGCTCGGGCGCGTGCGGACGCCCTTCGGGCACGCATCCTCGGTCTGCCTCCTGCCCTCACCCTCGAAAACGCGCTACACGACGCCGAAGCGCGGAGCATCGTAGAACGGCTCCGGCGGTTGGAATGACCTCAGCACACCCTCTCCCCAGAGCTCCGAGCTCGCTTCGTGTCGGAGACGAATGGCACGTCGGCGTCTATCGCACGCCCTTCGCGACGGCGGAGATGAGCACGAGCGGCTGGAAACGCTACCGGCTCAAGGAATGGCACTACCTTTCCTTCACCACTTCGGAGTGGTTCGTGGCGGTCGGGCTGGTTCAGCTGGGATACGTAGCCAACCTGTTTTCGTACGCGGTCGATCGAGTGAGCCAGAAGGAAGCCGTCGAGTACGGGGCGCTGTCCCCGTTGGGCAAGGCTTTGCGCTTCGCGTCGAGCTCGGTCCGGGGAACCACGACTTGGAAGAGCCGCACGGCTCGCGTCACCATCGACGCCCGAGACGGCTGGGACGTCGATCTGGACGTTCCGCTCGGAAGGGAACGTCTACGTGGTCGCGCCCACGTCGAGGCACGCGACTCGCTCGCCATGGTGCATCGGTTGGGTCCGCGCCGGATCGCCTATACGCACAAGGCGGCCGGTTGGCCCGCTACGGGGCATTTCGAGCTGGGCGCACGCCCGATTCGGCTCGATGGCGGCCTCGGCGCGAGCGACTGGACGCGCTCCCAAGCAAATCGCATCACGGAATGGAAATGGGCCTCGCTCAGCGGCTTCGTCGACGGCGGTACGGCCATCGGTCTCAATCTTTCCGCCCAGGTCTACGACGACGAGCGGGGACACTCGATGGAGAACGCGCTCTGGATCGACGGGGAGGTGCAGCCGCTTGGCGGAGTGCGTTTCGAAGTTCCAGCCGATCCGACTGCCGAACGCTGGGCGATTCGAAGCCTCGAAGGCGACGAGGTGGACCTCCGGTTCGAGCCGGTGGGAGCTCGCCAGGAGCGTACCAACTTCGGGCTCGTCCGCACCGAGTTCGTGCAACCGTACGGGAACTTCACCGGGCGAGTGCGAGGCCGCGACGTCAGGGGTTGCTTTGGCGTCGTGGAGACCCACCTTTCGGTCTGGTGAGCGAAGAGTCTTCATGGAGATCTACGGCGATACGAGCGGCCTGAGCCCGTCGGAAACCAAAGCGTTGCAACGCATCTATCGGAGACGCGTGCCGCTGGACCGTCTCACGACGCCGGAGCTGACCCGCGCGCTGGTGGGCGTCTCGCACGCCACGGGCCGGCAGGTTGGCGTTCTGGTGGACCGCGGTGGCACGGTCCATCACGTCATCATCGGAGATGCGTCCAAGCTGATGTTGCCTGACGTCGGACGCCTTCGGGCAGGCGCCGGCAGGCTCCGGGGCCTGCGGCTGATCCACACGCATCTCCGGAACGAGCCTTTGAGCCGGGACGACCTGGTCGACCTGACCCGCCTGCGACTCGACATGGTGGTTGCGATCTGTCTCGCGCCCGGGGAGGAGCGTGCGTTGTGCGTCTACTACGGGCACAACTTCCCCGTCCCCGCGGAGTCCACCGAGGCGCCCTTTCGGACCTTCGGACCGATTCCCTACGCCAAGGCACGCGAGAACCCTGCGGAGATCATCGCGACGCTGGAACAGGAGTTCGCGCGTGCCGCTCGGGCTCGCGGCGTCACGGCCAAGGACGGACGAGCCATCTTGGTGCACGTCTGCGACAAGCGTGGCGCTGCCCAAGCGGAAGACTCGCTGCGCGAGCTGGAGGAGCTCGCTCGAACCGCCGGCGTCGAAGTCGCCGACCGCGTTCTGCAGGTGCGTGACCGCGTCGACCCGCGGTACGTGCTCGGCCGCGGCAAGCTCGAGGACGTCGTCATCCGGGCCATGCAGCTCGACGTCGAGACGCTGATCTTCGATTGCAATCTACGGCCGGCGCAGGCGAACAACATCGCGAGCATGACCGACCTCAAGGTGCTCGACCGCACGCAGCTCATCCTGGACATATTCGCGCAGCATGCCCAAACCAACGACGGTAAGCTGCAGGTGGAGCTCGCACAGATGCGGTATCTTTTGCCTCGTCTCGGGCAGCGAGACGACGCATTGTCGCGTCTGACCGGTGGCATCGGAGGTCGCGGACCAGGCGAAACCAAGCTCGAGGTCGGCCGGCGCCGCGCAAGGGAGCGGATCACCCGTCTTCAGTCCCAACTAAAGCAGGTCAGCCGCCAGCGAGAGCAACGGCGCTCTCGACGGAAGCGCACCGGAGCGCCCACGGTGGCGATCGTCGGTTACACGAACGCGGGCAAGAGCACGTTGCTGAACGCGTTGACCGGAAGCAACGTGGTAGCGGAGGACAAGCTCTTCGCCACGCTCGACACGCGGTCTCGACAGCTCAGGCTTCCTTCCGGGCGCAGCGTCATCGTGACCGACACCGTCGGTTTCATTCGCGATTTGCCCAAAGATCTCTTTGCGGCGTTTCGAGCCACGTTCGACGAGACCCAGGATGCCGACCTACTGCTTCACGTCGTCGATGCATCGGATCCGTGCAGAAGCGAGCACGTCGAAACGACCGAAAGGCTGCTGGTCGACCTCGGCTTGGAACGAGTCCCGCGCATCGTGGTGTTCAACAAATGCGACAAGCTCGCTGGCCCGCCTGGAACCCTCGCGAACCGCGGCATCCCGATCAGCGCGCTCGACCCGGACAGCCTGGAGCCGCTCAAACGTGCAATCGACGAGCGCATCCAGTTTTCGTACCCGTTGCTGCAGGCCGAGGAGCCTACTTCTTCACGACCGGTTTGAGGCCGACCTTTCCGTCCTTGACGACGACCTCGAA
Organism: Polyangiales bacterium; assembly: GCA_035466435.1. Lineage (GTDB taxonomy): Bacteria > Myxococcota_A > Polyangia > Polyangiales > Houyiibacteriaceae > SG8-38. The sequence goes on from DATIUW010000269.1 coordinate 34,524, forward strand.
GTCGATGCGCTTGCCCTTGTGCTTTCGATCCAGCTTCGGGACCATTTTCTTGAGGCTCTTGGCGACGGTTTCGTAGTCGATCTTGTCCGTGCGTTCGTGGTTTCTGCGCTTGGCGTCGACGTAGCTTTCGTAGATCTGGCGCATGCGCGCGTCCCCCGGTCCTTTCGAGCGCGACGCGATGGGCGGCGGATCCTTGCGGCCCGCGGCGATCGCCGGGCTCGATCGATCCCTGCTCGGACGAGAAGACGGAGGCTGCGGCTTTCGAAACGTCGCAGCCGGCTGAGGCTGTGCAGGGCGCGCCGCGGGGGACGCGGGTCGTTTTTGCGGCGCGGAGTCGGGGCTGTCCAGATCGAGCGCCCGTGCGTCCGCGTTCGGCTTGGGCGCCTTCAGCGCATCCAAGCGGTGGCTTGCCTCGTCGATGAGCGCATCGACGTCGACGTCTTGCTCGGGATCCAGCTCTACCGGGCTGCTGCTTCGACGGCGCCGGGCCAGCTCTCGCTCCGCCCTCGCCGCGTCTCGGCGCCTCCGCGCACGCAGCAAGTCTCGACGATACGTCCCCTCCTCGATCTGGCGTGCGACGCGCCGCCAGTAGGTTTGTAAGGTGGTGTACCGCTGAATGAGGGTGTTGTAGCGAAACCGAAGGGCGGTGTTCCGCGGTTTCACCTTTCGCAGCTCGTGCAAGGTCCGGTCGAACTGCTTGCGGGCGATCTGCGGCTCCAGACGCTCGATCCCCTGAAACCATTGCTCGTAGAGGTGCTTGATCCGCGAAAGCTGAACCTCCGCGTCCGAGAGCAGGATTTCAAAATCGTTCGGCGTCATGACCACCCGTCACAGCGGTGTAATCCTCAAATTGTCGAACCAGACGTCGGATTGCCAGTTATTGAAGGCGAAATGGTCGTGGCCGCGGCCGCGAAGCGGCTCGGAATCCTCCATCCGGAGCAAAAGCTCATCATCCACCCACACCGTCAGGGTGCCATCGATACGCTCGATCCGAAAGTGATAGGTCCGTCCGACCTCGACCTTCCGGGACTTTTGGGTGATTCGGTCGGCGCCGTGCTCGTCCATTCGGGCGAGCACGTCGAGGGAGTTGTTCCAGCCGCCGAAAATCACCACGTAGCTAGTCGCCTCGTAACGGTCTCCGGTCGCGTGGGAGGCACCATCGCCGAAGATCTCGACCTTGATGTCCCCATCCGGGGTCTCGCTGCGCGCATCGAGCTCGACCCGTACGTCCGCCGGCAGCTTGCGCAGGACCCACAAGGGATGGTTCTTGGCCCCGCGCACGTGGAGCTGCCCTCGCTCGATCCGCCAGTCGCCTCCGGTCCTTCCGTACTCCTTTCCGAGCTGCTCCCGCTCGAAGTCGTCGAAGAACCCGGCGCCGATCCCTGGATCTCCCTGCGGCGTGCACCCGATGCCGAGGGCGACCACCCCCGTCACAATCACCCTGGAAGCCCGCCGCGCCAACACCGACCCTGCCGCTGCCACCGTCGCCGTCCCTACTCCGGGTCCGTGCACCCGTCCTCGTCTAGATCCCTTCCCTCGATCGCCTCTTCGTTGGGGCACTTGTCGTCGACGTCGGGAATGAAGTCGTTGTCGTTGTCGGGGTCCATGCAGCCATCTTCGTCTTCGAAGCCGTCCATGTCTTCAGGAAGACGCGGGCACTGGTCCCGAGAGTCGGGAATCCCGTCCCCATCCAAGTCGTCGGTTTGCGGAGACCACGCAATACCGGCAATGGCGCGAAAGCGTGCCTGCCCGAGACCGCGGATGAACCCCATCCCGATTGCAGCGGTCATCGTCACGTGGTTCTTGGTCCAGCGAACGCCGATGTCGCCTTCCAAGGTGTTCGTGCTGCGACCTCGAAACGAAGTCGTCCCGCGTAGCTCGAGCAGTCCGAACAGATCTTTGGCGGGCGGTATCGGTGGCTTGAGCGCGAACCCGTACTGGAATTCCTGACCCAGCGTGTCGACCCCGAAGGTGCGCGAATTCACCCGGTACCGCCAACCCAGCATCGTCCCCGCACCCGCCCCGAGAAGATGAAAGTCTCCGAGTAGCTGCGCATCGAATGAAAACTGACCCTCGCTCGCGTAGAAGCTGCGGCTCCCGATCGGAACCGGGATCGTGAGAAGCAACGCGAGCCCGGGTCCATCGGGACGGTTCTGGGTTTGCTCGGTCTTCGCGCCGAGGAATCGAACCTTGGTGGTGAAGCGTGGATCCTCCACTGCGAATCCCGTGAATGTGGTCCGGCCGTCGATGGGTCGCACGGTGTCGCCGTCTTGGTAGAGAACGAGTGGGACCTCGAGCGCGAGAGACCACCTGCCGAAGAGTCCCACCTCGAAGAACACGTCGCCCGTCAACCGATGATCGATGACCTGCTCCCCCGTTCCATCGGAGTAACGAATTCGAAGGGGCTCGTTCGAGTACCAGGTGAAGAAACCGAGGTTGTATCGCGCGTGCCCCGGAGTCCCGCTGCCGTTCATCCCGAGAAAGCCGAATCGGTCGAGCGCCGGCCGAAAGCGCTCGATGTTGATGGCCTGCGCGGACGCAAACGTCGGCACCAAGAGCGCGGCGACGAGCCCGAGCACTGCGGCCGCGCGCGCCATGGGCCTCAGCGCATCCCCAGAAGGTGCGAGGCATGTACGTTCTTCAGCGCCGCCAGCATGCTCTGCCGGACCTTGGGGGCCCGCTTCTCGATGTCGTCGAGCAACTCTTTGACCTGCTGTCGCCACAGATTCTCCTGCGAGCCGCACAAGTTGCACGGGATGATTGGGAAGTCCAACTGCTCGGCATAATCGGCAATGTCCCGCTCCGACGAGTAGAGCAGCGGTCGAATGACGGTGTTGCGTCCGTCATCGCTCCGGAGCTTGGCCGGCATGGCGCTCAGCGAGCCGTTGAACATCAGGTTGAGCATCAGCGTTTCGATCGCGTCGTCACGATGGTGCCCGAGGGCGATCTTGGTGCAGCCCAAGCTCTCGGCGACGTTGTAGAGAATCCCCCGTCGAAGCCGCGAGCACATGCTGCAGTAGGTCTGTCCCTCCGGTATGTGCTTGGTCACCAACCGGTACGTGTCCTCACGCACGATGAGATGCTCGTAGCCCTCCCTCCCAAGCCAGGCCTCGAGCGCGGAGCCGTCGTAACCCGGCTGCCCCTGGTCGAGGTGCACCGCGACGAGCTCGAACGCGATCGGCGCCCTCTTGCGCGCCCGTTCGAGCAAATGGAGCAGCGTGTAACTGTCCTTGCCGCCGCTGATGGCCACCATGATGCGGTCTTCGGGCTCGACGAGATCGAAATCGGCGATGCAGCGACCCATCTGCTGGGCGAGGCGCTTTTCGACGGTGGCGCGAGTCACCTCGGATGGGTACTCGGCGACGGACTGCCTCGCAAGGGTCAATGTGGCTTGAGCCGGCGGAAGGACACCGCCCGGGCGTGCGCTTCGAGACCCTCCAGGCGGGCGAGCTGCTCGAGCAAATCCGCCTGCTCGGTAATCGCGGCTTGGGAGTAGCGAATCAGTGACGACCGGACGACGAAATCATAGACGCCCAGCGGCGACGCAAAACGCACCGCGCCTCCAGTCGGCAGCACGTGGCTCGGTCCCGCCGCGTAGTCGCCCGCAGCTTCCGGCGTGTGGTAACCGAGGAAAATCGCGCCCGCGGCGCCGACTCGCACGAGCAGCGACTCCGGATCGGCAACGGACAAGCTCAAGTGCTCCGCAGCCAAGACCGTCGCTGCCCGGCCGGCCTCGTCCAAGTCGTGTACGACGAAACAGTATCCGTTGTTGCGAACCGCCTGCTCTGCGATCGCCCTGCGCGGAAGTGACTGTAGCTGCCGTTCGACGGCGGCATCGATCGCATCGGCGTGCGCGCGCGACAACGTGATCAAAAGCGGGTAGGCCGCCTCGTCGTGCTCGGCCTGCGACAACAGATCGGCAGCGACGATTTCGGGGTCCGCGCCTTCGTCTGCGACGACGAGGATTTCGCTAGGGCCCGCGATTGAATCGATGTCGACCACGCCGAAGACCAATCGCTTTGCGCACGCCACGTAGATGTTTCCGGGGCCGACCACCTTGTCGACGCGGGCGATCGACTCCGTGCCATACGCCACCGCGCCAATCGCCTGCGCACCGCCGGCATCGACGACCTCGGTCACACCTGCCACCTCGGCCGCGGCGAGAATCTCGGCCGTCGGGTTCGGCGTTATCAAGACGATTCGCTCGACTCCGGCAACCGTCGCTGGGATCGCGGTCATCAAGACCGTCGACGGGTAGCGCGCCTTGCCGCCAGGGGCGTACACGGCGGCGGCGGCGACGGGACGAACGCGCTGGCCCAGTTCGACCCCTTCGTCCTCGTAACGAAATCCCGGTTCTCGCTGGTGCTCGTGATAGCGGCGGATGCGATCGCCGGCTGCCGCGAGCGCCTCGCGCACCGACGGATCGGCCTTGCGCGCTTCCCGAAGCCAAGTGTGTTGATCCAGCACGAGAGACTCCGGGCGGCGCCCATCGAAGCGCTCGGTGTATTCCAGCACGGCTTCGTCTCCTCGGGCTCGCACGGCATCTAGAATCGCCCGCACGTCGGGCTCGACGCGCGCCAGATCCTCGTCGCCGCGCCTGCTCAAGGCACGCAGCGCATCTTCATAGCCGGGTCGACCTCGCTCGTGGATCGAAAGCATTTGCTGTTTCTAGCGGGCCGGTGGAAACGGTCAACCACGCAACCTTGCCCTTTGGGCCCGAAAGTGCTCAGACTTCGCCGACGATGAGTGTCCGCCTGCACAACACGCTGACCGGTCGAAAGGAACCTTTCGAGCCGGCCGAGCCGGGTCACGCACGGATTTACGTCTGCGGCCCGACCGTCTACGACTATGCGCACCTCGGTCATGCCAGATGCTACGTAGTCTATGACGTCCTGGTACGGCACCTGCGCGCCAGCGGAATGAAAGTCACCTATGTCCGCAACGTCACGGACGTGGATGACAAGATTCTCAAGCGTGCTTCGGAAACCGGCACCGAGCCGACTGCACTCGCCGCGCGATTCGCCGAGGCCTACGCGGAGGACATGCACCGGCTGGGCAACCTCGACCCCGACGTCGAGCCGAAGGTCAGCACGCACCTCGACGACATCGTAGCGCTAGTGCAGCGCCTCATCGACGGCGGCCACGCGTACGTCTCCGACGGCGACGTGTATTTCTCGGTCGAGTCGTTTCCGGAGTACGGGAAGCTCAGTCATCGGGATCTCACGCAGATGAAGGTCGGCGCGAGCGATCGTCTCGACGAGACACAAACCGCCCGCAAGCGTCATCCGGCCGACTTCGCATTGTGGAAGAAGAGCGAGGAAGGCGCATGGGGTTGGGACAGCCCCTGGGGCCGCGGTCGCCCCGGCTGGCACATCGAATGCTCCACCATGTCGATGAAGCACCTCGGAGACACGCTCGACTTGCACGGCGGTGGATTGGACCTCGTCTTTCCGCATCATGAAAACGAAATTGCACAGAGTGAGGCGGCAACTGGCAAACCGTTTGCGCGCTGCTGGATGCACAACGGATTCGTCGAGGTCGACAAAGAAAAAATGAGCAAGAGCCTCGGGAACTTCTTCACCGCGCGCGATCTGTTCGACCGGGTGGAGCCCGAAGCGATTCGCTACTTCATGATGACGGTACACTACCGCGCTCCGCTGAACTTGGACTGGACCCTCGACCAAGCGGGCAACGTCACAGGCTTTCCTCAGTTCGAGGAAGCCGAGCGGCGGGTCGCCTACCTCTACAAGACCAAGCAAAGGCTCGGAAACCTGCCTCCTGGGCGCGTCGTCGACGGCGACGCCCCGAGCCCCGCCGAGATCGGCGGCTTTACCGAGAAGCTCCGGGCCGCACTGGACGACGATCTGAACATGCCCGTGGCGCTGGCCCGGTTGTCGGACTTCCTCAAGGCGGTCAACGAGCTCTGCGACAACGCGATGCGCAAAAAGGGAAAGGCGGCGCGGAGCGCGGTCGAGCAAGCCGAGGCCGGTTTTCTCGCGTTGCGGGCCGAGCTCGGCCTCGGCGCGCAGGATGCCCAAGAGGTTCTTCTTCGCATCCGCAATCGCCGCGCCCAGGCGCTCGGTCTGGACGCCGAGTCGATCGAGGAGCGCATCGCTGCTCGCGCGAAGGCTCGCCAGACCAGAGACTTCGCCGACGCGGACCGGATTCGCGATGAGCTTTCTGTGCGCGGTGTGGAGCTGCTGGACGGCCCCGAAGGCACCGATTGGGATATTTTAGACTGATGAAACTATCAGGGGTGGTTGTGTAGAGCACCCCAAGTGTCCGGTTTCACAGGGGACTGAGTGCCGTCTCAAAGCTGTCACTGAGCCGCGCGATGTGTCACCCTATAGATTCGTTGGAGCATCGAGTGTTGCCATCGTCAGTTCCACAGCCTCTGGCTGAAGGCAGTTTGGGCGCCACGCCTTTCGGTCACGTGCTGCTGTCCATTCAGAAGAAGGGGCTGTCGGGCACGCTCGCGGTCTGGCCGGACGACGACCGGCCGGGTCAGGACCGAATTCTGTTCCGCTCCGGCGCTCCGGCGGTCGGCCGCTTTCTCGATCCAGCCGCCGACCTCGAGCGGGGTATGCTCGCGATCTTTCACCGGCACGAAGGGCCCTACGCGTTTTACGAAGCCGATCTAGTGAGCAACTCGCAGGACGCGCTCCGGGGACAGGTCGACATCTTCGCGCTGCTCGCCACCGCGCTTCGGGGCGAGGTGCCGCGCGACGCCATGGCTCGCGTGATCCGGAAGCTCGGAGTCGAACGTCAGCGGATCAAGATGGGAGCTCCCCTCGGTAGGTTCGGGCTCCTGTCGAACGAGATGGCGTTCATCGAGTTGATGCGCGCCGATCCCACCACCGCGCCAATTCTCATCGAGCAGTTCGGCGACCCCAAAGTAGCGCAGCGCATGATCTATCTTCTCGCGATCACGGACTGCCTAGAGCCGTACCGGGCCGTCTCCCAGCAGAAGCTCAAGGCGGTGTCTTCTTCGCAGAATCGGCCGCGCGTTTCCTCGCCGCCTTCGTCGCATCGCGCGTCGAGCCCGGGCAGCGTGCCGCCTCCGAGAAGTCGCGCGTCGACGCCGCCTGGGTCGAGGGAGTCCCGCATGCCGTCGGGTGACTCCGTGTTGCCGGCATCGCTCAGCAATCTGCCTCCAGCCGGCTCGCTATCGGGCGAGATCGTGGCACCGCGGGACCTTCCCCCCGAGCCGCCGCCAGAGCTCACGCCGGAGCACAAGAAGCGTTGGGAAGAAGCTGCGCGCGTCATCGGTATGATGGACCGACAAAACTACTTCGAGATGCTCGGTGCGAGAGAGTCGGCGGACAGAGACGAAATCCGACAAAAGTACGTGACGCTCGCCAAGAAGTGGCATCCGGACCGCCTTCCGCCCGATCTCGCGGAGCTGCGCCCGTGGGTCGAAGAGATATTTCATCTCGTCACGGTCGCCAACGACACGTTGAGCGACGCGAAGAAGCGCGCCGAGTATCAAAAGACCGTCATGCAGGGCGGCGGCACCCCCGAGTCCGAGCGCAAGCTCAACGTGATGGTGGAAGCCGCGATCAACTTCCAGAAGGTCGACGTGCTGGTGAAGCGCAGGCGTTACGACGAGGCGCTGGCCATTTGCGACGCGGCGATGTCCGTAGTGCGCAAGGAGGCCGACTATCCAGCCATGAAGGCGTGGATCTTGCTGCTTGATCGAGGCGTGGAGGACGAGAACGCCGCGAACGAAATCCGAGAGCTGCTTCGCAAGACGTTCTCTCTCAATCCGGACCACGTTCATGGTCACTTCGTACGCGCGCACTTCCTGAAGAGACGCGGAGATCACGAGAAGGCGCTCAAGCATTTCAAGAAGGTCGCCAAGCTCGATCCCAAAAACCTCGAAGCATTGCGTGAGGTGCGGGTGGGCGAGATGCGAAAATCCAAGGGACGCACGACCGCCCCACCCCCACGCGGCGACGGCAGACGCCCGAGCATCTTCGGTAAGTTCTTCAAGAAGTAGTCGGGGTCGGCGCTCGGGTAAGAACGGGCTCGCTGACGCTGACGCTGGCGCTGACGCTGTCGCTGGCGCTGGCGCTGACGCTGTCGCTGGCGCTGGCGCTGCTTCGTCCTCAACATCGCCGAGGCACGCGGAAGTGATGCGGGAAATGCGCGCGCTCGGTTCGCCACCGCCTGCGGGTCCGCCAAAGAAGTGCGCGCGGCCCTGCACGTAGCAACCGACTGGGGCTATCTCGAGCGCACCACCGCCGCCCTCCTCGAACAACGGCTCGATACCGTCTGCGCCATCACCTGGTCGCTGGCCAACCGCCGCTGACCGTCAAGGCCCGCGGCCGGGATCGCGAGCCACTGTCGCTGGCGCTGTCGCAAGAAGGGGCTCGTGGATCGAGGTCCGCGGATCGAGACCCGAGGGCCGCGACCCGGGACCCGCGTGGCACTGACGCTGCCGCTGCCACTGTCGCTGACCTCCTAGCGGCCCGAGAGTCGCCAGGACATTGCGCAGACCTCGTCGAGCGCGGTGTCGACGGCTCGAATGTTAGTACTCGTCACGTACCCGTATGCCACAGCGAGCTGAAGCCCCGCCCGGACTTCCTTCGCGGAGCCGCAGGCTGTCGCAAACCGTGCCTTGGCGGTCCCTGCGTCGTTGCCATCGGCTTCGGCGATGTTGAGCACGACGCTGTTCATCGCCCGGTGCATCTGGTCGAACAGCGCTTTGTCGCGCTTGCGCACTACCGGCAGCACCTGCCGCAGCCCTCCTGCCGCGTCGAGTGCCCGTTGTTGAACAATGAGTCCCATGAGTGATCTCCTTTGCGTGGGTGCGTGGGTTCCCCCGAAAGGGCGCCAGCCCGCCCCACGCACCCGCGCAAAGGAGATCACGAGGACAAAGCTCACACAGCAGACGGTCGCTGAGGTTCGGGGATCGAGGTCCGCGGTTCGAGGACTGAGGTTCGAGGACCGCGTGCCGAGGACCCGGGGATCGCGGCCCGAGACCCGCGTGGGCCTGGCGCTGGCACTGGCGCTGACGCTGACACTGGCCCTGTCGCTGACACTGCCGCTTACCCTGACACTGCCGCTTACCCTGACACTGCTGCTGGCGTCTGCTGGCGCGTGGGTTGGGGGCGCCGGGAGGGCGGACGTTACAGCCCGGAGATCACGAAGATGTGTCGTGGCATGAGGGCTGCAGGCACGTGTGGGGGTATGGAGGGTCCGCGCGAGCGCCTCGCCCGTCTCGGGGCGTCTGCTCTTTCCGACGTCGAGCTCTTGGCCGTGCTGCTCGGCACCGGGCGAGCGGGGGAAGACGTCGCGTCGTTGGCCGCCCGACTCGTCCGCAATTGCGGAGGGCTCTGGGGGCTCGGGCGCATGAGCGCCGCAGAGCTCGAGCGTTTACCGGGCGTTGGCCCCGCAAAAGCGACACGCCTCGTCGCCGCGTTCGAGGCGGGCTCGCGGGCGCTAGTGCCTCCCGTCGCCTCGGCGCAACCCCTGTCGAATAGCGAAATGGTCTTCAATCGTTACGGTCGACCTTTGATGTCGAGCCGGGTGGAGCGTTTCTGGGTCATCTCCGTCGATGCGAAGAACCGCGTACGCGCCGAGCACGAGGTCGCGCGCGGCGGACGCGTCGCATGTCAGGTCGACCCCTCCGAGATCTTCCGGCTCCTGATCTGCGAATCGGCCTCCGGGGCGATCTTCCTCCACAATCATCCGAGCGGCGACCCAGCGCCAAGCCCTCAGGATCTCGAGCTCACCAGGCGTCTGGTCACGGCAGGCTCACTGCTCGACATTCGGGTCCTCGACCACATCATCGTAGGCGGCGCACGATACACCAGCCTTCGAGACGCCGGTCTTTGGCCCAGTATCTCCATGAATTCCTAGGCTTGACTCATCCTCCCGGGTGCATCTCGGCGACTTGACACCCCCCCTGCCTCGTGCTTTCTTGCGGCCCTCTTATCTCTCGGGAGCGTTGTTGTGAAGCGGACCTATCAACCACATCGTAAGCGCCGTCTTCGGACACACGGGTTCCGCGCGCGGATGAAGACCAAAGGCGGACGGAGCGTTCTGAACGCTCGGCGTCGCAAGGGGCGAAAGCGCCTCGCGGTCTCTTGCTACAAAAAGTAGCGGACACCCTGCGAAGATGCCTCCGGCATCGAGCATGAAGGGGACTCCGGGCAGCGAACCCCAACGGTTCCGGCGCGGAGATCGGCTGAAGAAGCGCTACGAATTCAGGCAGGTACAACTCAACGGCCGACGAATCCACACGCCCCACTTTCTCATCGTCGTCCTGCCAAACACATCATCACACACGCGACTTGGGATCACCGTGACGAAGAAAGTGGGTAACGCCGTCCAACGCAACCGCATCAAGCGGGTGGCCCGCGAGGTATTTCGGCGAAATCGTTCCCTGTTTCCGGCCGGTCACGACGTGGTGCTCATCGCCAAGCGCGGTGCGACTGACCTCGATTACGATTCGCTCCTCGGTGAGCTACGCGGAGCCGCCAAAAAGCTCCGTCCGAAGGAAGCGTGATGATCCGGGCAGCGCTTCTCTTCTTGATTCGCCTTTATCAAATGACGCTTTCGCGTTTGATCGGACCTTCCTGTCGGTTCGAGCCCTCCTGCTCTCGATACGCTGCAACCTGCATCGAGCGATTCGGCGCGCTTCGAGGATCCTGGATGGGAATCAAACGCATTGCGCGATGCCATCCGTTCCACCCCGGAGGATACGATCCGCCGCCGCGGCTCGAGCCCGACCATGGCACACGTCGTCATCACGAGGTGCCCCGTGGGTGATCGCAAAACGCCTCCCGTCGCTCTGATGCTTCTACCGGCCATCGCCCTCGGCGCATTTCTGGCCGTTCAGCACTTTGCGCCACCCAAAGCGCAGACCGAGGAGCCGGCCGCCGCGGAACCAGCGCCGACGGCACCAGGCGGCTCGAGCCCCACGCAGCTCTCGGCTGCCGAGTCGCGGTCCCGCGCAGAATCGCAAGAGATCTATGAGCTCGAAAACGACGAGCTCGTCGCGTCGTTCACCGACCTCAATACGGCGATGGTCAGCCTTCGGGTCAAAGGCGAGCGCTATCACGACGCCGAGGGCAACCCCTACGAGCTCGTCACCACGGACAAAGAACGATATCTCCCGCTTGCCCCGGCCTTCGCGGGCGTGTCGATTCCGCCCGATGCGCGTTGGAGCGTCGTCGAGAAATCGGACGACCGCATTCGGTTTCAGTGGGTGGGGGAAGACGTCTCGATCACTCGAACGTGGGAGCTCGCCGAGCCGCCCTACCAGCTCTTTTCCTCGATCGACGTCCGCAACGAAGGATCGAGCGCGAAGTCGGTCGGGGTCGGCATCACGTCGGCACACTACGTTCGGCGCGAGGATGAGAAAGGCGGATTCTTCGGACGGCCCTCCCCCGCGCTCAGCCACGGCATCTGTCAGCAAGGCGACGAGACGATTCGAGAGGACCGGGAAGGGCTCCTCAGCGAGGACGAATCGAGGCCCATGCAGCCTCATAGCTACGGACCGGACGTCGAGTTCGTCGCCCTGAGCAGCGTCTACTTTGCGATCGTAGCCGCGCCTGCGGAAGGCACGGCGGAACGTTGCGACCTACTCTCCACGGACCGGGGCGGCACCGTCGAGGATCCAGACGGCAGCTTGTTCGAAGCCCAGCTCGTGTATGCACCGAAGCTGGTCGAGCCGGGACAAAGCGCCACCTTCGGCACTTCCGTCTATGCAGGCCCCAAGGACTACGACGCGCTCGAAGCGTTCGGACACCAGGCGACCAACATCATCGATCTCGGCTGGTTCAGCTTCATCGCCCGCGGCATGAGCTGGCTCCTCCGTGCGATCTACGGGTTCGTCGGCAACTGGGGCGTGGCAATCGTTCTGCTGACGCTGCTGGTGCGCGTGCTGCTCCTGCCATTCGTCATTCCGCAGTTCCGCAACATGGCCAAGCAGCGGGCGCTCAAGCCGGAGATCGACCGGATCAACGAGCTCTACAAGGACGACCGCGAGAAAAAGGGCGCCGCGATGATGGAGCTCTGGCGCAAGCACAAGGTCAATCCGCTGGGCGGATGCCTTCCCGTGCTCCTGCAGATGCCCATCTTCTTCGCTTTGTATCAGACTCTATCGACGAGCATCGAGCTTTACCACGCACCCTTCGTGCTGTGGTGGACCGATCTTTCGTCCCCTGACCCTTACTACGTGCTTCCGATCATTCTCGGGGCGCTGATGTTCGTGCAGCAGAAGCTGACGCCCGTCCAAATGGATCCGACACAAGCCAAGGTCATGCTCTACGCGATGCCCTTGATGATGACGTTTTTCATGTTGCTTCTGCCGACCGGTCTATGCCTATACATGGTGACGAGCTCAGCCGTCGGCATCACGCAGCAACGGTACATGTACTGGAAGATGGACCAGGAATCATCGGTCTTGGAGACCGCCTCCGAAGATGGCGATGGCGCCGAAAGCGATCCAGCGGCTGAAGAAGAAGCCGCTGCACCGAAGCGGGGGCAGTCCCGCAGAAAGAAGAGGACTCGCCGTGGACGAGCATAAGACCAAACCACGTGACGGAGCGCTGTTTCTCGATCAGCCGGTTCCCGGGGAGGACCCCTCGCAGTTTGCGGGCGACGGCAAGGCCGAAGAGGCCGCCGAAATCCTCGAGGAGCTGGTCAACCTGATGGATCTAGACGTCCAGATCGCGATTCGCTCCGACTCCGATCGGATCGAGCTCGACGTGACCGGGCCGGACTCCGGCCGGGTGATCGGAAAGAAAGGCGCGACGCTCGACGCGCTGCAGTTTCTCATCAACAAGATGGTCAATCGATTTCCCGAAGGCCGGCGCCACGTCATCATCGACTCGGGGGACTACCGCGAACGCCACGACGACGGTCTCATCTCGATGGCCAAGCGCCAAGCGCAACGCGCGGTGAACGAGGGCCGGATCGTCACGCTGCAGCCCATGAATGCACGCGACCGACGGGTGATCCACATGTCACTGGCCAAGTTCGAGGGCGTGAGCACGATGTCGCAGGGCGAAGGAAGCCGGCGGCGGATTCAGATCATCCCCGCGAGACGCCGCCGCTGAGCGTTCGAGTTTCAGCGCCGGTATGCGAGCGCCGCTCTAGGGGCGCCCGACGATGGCACCGTGTAGGTCAGCTTGCGTTCGAGCCGTAGTCCGGCAGGCGCTTGCACTTCGCCTCCTGCGGTGAAGGCCCAGACCTCGGCCCCGAGCTGGGCCCCAATCTGGAGCCACGACTCGGGCGCGAACGTGGCGCGCGAAAGTGCGATGTCGAATGGCGTTCCCGGAAGGATCGGTCGCGCGGGATCGAGCCGCTGCTCTCGCACCGTCAGGCGGGAGGCTATATCGAGCACGCCGGAAGCGGTCCGCAAGAAGGTCGCCCGAATCCGTCTCGGCTCGACGAGCGTTCCCCTGAGGGTTGGCTCGAACAGCAGAAGGGGGATGGTGGGCGCCCCCACGCCGGCACCCACGTCGAGCAGCGAACCGGACGGCGGCACCCATCCTGCGTGAATGAGGTGCGCGGCATCGAGGAACAGAACCTCGGCCAGCTCCACGTCGGTACGGGACGAGGTGAGATCGGTTCGTGCATTCCAGGACTTTGCGAGATCGAAGAATGCTTTCCAGCCCGGTGGCTCGGAAACGCCCACCAACCGGCACAGCTCTCGAATCGCTGGGCCGCCGCTCATCGGCCGCGCGCCCGCTGCCACGCAACCTCGAGCGCGGCCATGTCTTCGTAACGGTGATCCCTATTTCGATGCATCGCGCGGGCAACGACGTCGGAGATGCTCGCTGGGACATCGGCCACCGCGTCGAGCGGTAGGCAGTCGCCCGCGTCGATCTTCATCATGAGCCGCCCCACGTGTGTATCCTGAAAAGGCGCCGTGGCGCTCAACGCCTCGTACAAGAGCACCCCGAGCCCATAGACGTCGATTCGCCGATCCACCCCCGTCCTTCCCGTGATCACCTCCGGCGCCATGTACGCTGGAGTTCCGCTGACCTCACCGGTCGCCGTCAAGCGATCGAGCCCTAGGATCTTCGAAGCGCCAAAATCGATGAGACGTGGCAGCCCCGCTCCGGCAGCCGGCCACACGACGTTGCCAGGCTTGAGATCGCCATGGAGCACCCCGTGACCATGCGCGGCCGCCAGTCCGTCACTCAATGCGATCGTCAGCCTGTCGGCTTCCTCGAGACACAGCGGACCTTCGGCAATTCGTTCCGCGAGCGTGGACCCCTCTACGTAGTCCGTCACCAGGTACACCATGCCGTCGGCGTCGACCTCGAGCTCGAGCAAGCGAATGATGGCTGGATGATCGAGAGCCTTGAGAACTGCGCCTTCCCGGCGGAACCGGCGCCGCATGGAATCGTCGGCGAGGTACTCGGCCCGCAAGACCTTGACCGCCACCTTGACTCCGCGCTGGTGATCGAGCGCCTCGTAGACGTCTCCCATCGCGCCCCGCGCGACCTCTGCAACCAGCTCGTAGCGATCTGCCAATCTCGTTCCGAGCACGATGGACACGGTCTGGTTCATTCCTCCTCGGTGAAGATAACTCTCTTCGCAAAGCTGCCCAACTGACGTACGCTTGCCCGGCCCATGGTGCCGTCCAGCCTTCATCGAGCCCTCGCAAAGCTCTACGGCGGACCCGTACGGTTGACGCGGCTGGTCAAGCTGCGGGGTGACGCCTCGACGCGCAGCTACTATCGGGCGCGCGTCGACCATACCGAAGCCGGTCTTCCAACCGAAATCATCGTGATGCAGCTTCCGGAAGACGCCTTCGGAAGTGACGAAGGCGGCGCGCAGCCCGAGCTCGCCCGGTTGCCGTTCCTCGAAGTGGCGGAGCTTCTCGGGTCGAAGGGGCTTCCGGTTCCGCGAGTCTACGCGGAGGATCTGCAACACGGCATCATCGTGCTCGAAGACTTGGGCGACACCACGCTCGCGGAGCGGCTTCGCGAAACGCCACGCGCGAGCTGGCCCGAGCTCTACGAACGCGCCGTCGATCTGCTCGTCGAGCTACACGAGCGTTGTGGCAGCTTGCCCGAGACGTCGATCGTCCGCCGGCGCCGATTCGATCGGGAGCTGCTCGGCTGGGAGCTCGATCACTTTCGGGAGTGGGGTCTAGAGGCCCCGTTCGGCGAGCTCGCGAGCGAGCAAAGAACGGTGCTCGACCGCGCGTTTGCGGCCATCGTTTCGGAAATCGCCGCCATGCCTGCCGGCTTCGTGCACCGGGACTACCAATCCAAGAATCTCATGGTTGGACCCTCGGGCGGGCTCACCATCATCGATTTCCAAGACGCGCTGCTCGGCCCGCGGGTCTACGACCTGGTCGCGCTACTCTGCGATTCGTACGTAGCCCTCGACCTCGGCCTGCAAGAAACGATGATCGAGCGTTATGCCGCACTGCGTCGTATCGACCCCAACGTGCTGCGGCGAGAGTTTTGGCTAGTGGCCCTCCACCGGAAGCTCAAGGACGCCGGACGGTTCGTCTACATCGACCGGGTCCGGAGAAATCCCGACTTTCTGCAATGGTATCCGCAAAGCCTGGTCTACGTCGGGCGGGCGATCGACCAAACCCCGGGCTTCGCGGCGCTCGGGAAGCTCCTCGCCGCCGCGATTCCGGGATATCCGGACGCGGTTTCGGCGCCGTCGTCTTCGATGGAATAGATGCCCGGGGCCTGGCGTTCCACCTAGGAGCTGCGGGGGGTGAAACCGGACAGCCGCTCTGAGCTGTAACCTCTCCTCTCCCACTATCCGACATCCTGCACCCCGGTTTCACCTCCCGCTCGCGTTATCCGACCGCTTTTGTTGCAGGCAGGGGCGGGAGCTGTAGACTTTGACCTCGCCTTCATGAGCACCCTGTTCAAGGTACTGGCCGTCGCGGCGATCGCGCTGCTCGACGCAGCCTCGGTAAACGCCGCGGACTGCTCGTGCGACCGGCTCTCCGCCGAGGGATGCGATGAAGCCATGCAAGCGCAGCAAGAGCCGCCCGGACCGCCGCAATGGTGCGAACGGACGGATGACCCGCGGTGCATGCCAGCGAGCTCCCACGGCACGTCCGTTCACACGCTGGTGCCCGTAGCCGTGGGCTGGGCTCAATCGATTCGCTGGAACGCTCCTCCCCGCACCTGTGTCCGGATGGACGTGGGCGTCGCCGGAGGCGAGCGGGCCGAACACTCACGCCGAGTCGATCGCCCGCCTCGCTAGCGCCGGCCGTCCCTTTCGGGACGGTCTCGCCGGCATTGGTGCGTTCGTTCGAACGTGAGGTTTTGTTTCAAGCTCGCCGCGAATCGCGGTGGGAGGATGAGAGTATGAGTAAAGGTTCATCGATTTTGCTGGCCATCGTCATGGCCATTGGTGGGTTCGCGCTCGGGCACGTCGTAGGTTCCAGGTCCGCCACGGACTCGGAGACCGTCGCCGATGCAGGAGGCAGCGAAGAGGCGGCCGCCGCGGACGTCAAGGTCGCGGATGACGCCGAACGATACAAGGTCCCCGTGACCAACCAGCCCCAGAAGGGCCCCGACGACGCGCTCGTCACCATCGTCGAGTTCAGCGAGTTCCAGTGTCCGTTCTGCGCTCGGGTCCTACCGACGATGAAGGAGATCCGCGACACCTACGGCGACAAGGTTCGCATCGTATGGCGTAACAATCCGCTTCCGTTCCACAACAACGCCGGCCCCGCGGCCGCGCTGGCCATGGAGGCCTACGAGCAAGGCGGCGATGACAAGTTCTGGGAGCTGCACGACATTCTCTTCGCAAACCAAAAGGCGCTGGATCGCCCGCAACTCGAGGAGTACGCGAAGCAGGTCGGTCTGGACATGGACAAAGTGCGCAAAGCCCTCGACGAGGGAACGCACGCGAAGACCATTGAAGCCGATCAGGCGCTGGCCAATCAGATCGGTGCCAGAGGCACACCGTACTTCTTCATCAACGGCCGCCAGCTGCGTGGTGCCATGCCGTTCACCGCGTTCAAGGCGCACATCGATCAAGAGATCGCCACCGCCGAGACGCTCATGAAGCAGGGGGTGAAGAAAGAACAGATCTACGCCACGCTGATCAAGGACGGCCTCACCAAGCCCGCTGCGCCCGAGCCGCAAGAGCAGGCCGCAAGGCCCGGCCAGCCCGACCCCAAGACGGTGTACAGAGTCCCCCTCACCGGCGACGAGCCACAAAAAGGGCCGGACGACGCGCTCGTCACCATCGTCGAGTTCAGCGACTTCGAATGCCCATTCTGTGGGCGGGTCGAGCCGACTTTGGACGAGGTGAAGAAGAAGTACGGCGACGACGTACGGATCGTGTGGATGAACAATCCGCTTCCCTTCCACCGAAACGCAAAGGCGGCCGCCACGGCAGCGCTCGAGGCCCATGCACAAAAAGGCGACAAGGGCTTCTGGGCCATGCACGAGAAGATGTTCGCGAATCAGAAAGCGCTTACCACGGACAACCTCGAGAAATGGGCCAAAGAGATCGGCCTCGACATGGCCAAGTTCAAGAAGGCGCTGGCCGAAGACAAGTACAGCAAGACAATCCAGGAACAGCAGAACCTGGCCAACACGTTGGGCGCGCGGGGCACTCCCGCGTTCTTCATCAACGGGCGCAACCTTCGGGGTGCGCAACCGCTGGCTAGCTTCACCACGCTGATCGACGAAGAGCTGGCGAAAGCCAAGGAGCTCGTGGAAAAGGGCACGCCTAGGGCCAAGGTCTACGAGAAGACCATCGCCGGCGGCGAAACCGGGCCGAAGGCGGAACCAGCCGCAGCCGCTCCCGACGCAGACAAGGTCTACGACATCCCGGTGCCGAAGAAAGCGCCGACCAAGGGCCCCGCGAACGCGAAGGTCGTGATCCAGGAGTTCAGCGACTTCCAGTGCCCCTTCTGCAGCAGGGTCCTACCGACCCTCGACCAGCTCATGAAGGAGTACGGAGACAAGGTCCAGATCATCTGGCGTGACTACCCGCTTCCATTCCACAAGGATGCACACCTGGCGGCCCAAGCGGCGCGCGAGGTCTTCGTGCAGAAGGGCGACAAAGCGTTCTGGGCCTACCACGACCTGCTTTTCCAGAACCAGAGGGCGCTCGGTCGCGAGAATCTCGAGAAGTATGCCCAGCAGATCGGTGGAATCGACATGAAGGCCTTCAAGGCTGCGCTCGATTCCGGCAAGCACAAGGCCACGGTCGACGCAGACATGGCTGCGGTGAGCAAGGCCGGCGCCCGCATCGGCACGCCTTCCTTCTTCATCAACGGGAAGCTACTGCAAGGGGCCCAGCCCTACCCGGCGTTCAAGGCCGCGGTCGACGACGCACTGAAATAGTCGCGGTCAGGTCGTGAAAGCAGGGGCAGGTTCGCATCGCGGGCCTGCCCCTGTCTTTTTGACACGATGGGGTCGACACACTACATTCCGGCTGGTTCTAAAAAAGTAAAGTATTTTCAAGGTGTTGACGCATGGTCCGAGCCAAAGCTGCTGCCGCCAAACGACCGAAGAACAAACCTACCGTCGAAGAGCTCTATTTCCGTAGCGACAGCGCTTATCTCTGTCTCCTGGTGAATCGCCGGAACCGTTCCATTCGCGTGATCGATTTCCGCGCGGGCGCGTTACCGGCAAAGCGCCTCTACATCCAGTCGGTCGCGACTCAGGAGAACATCGAGAAGGTCATCACGCTCGTCGAAAAAGACGAGGTGTCTTCATGGACGCGCGTGGGCTTCGTCCGCGAAGGAACGATCCCCGGGTTCTACAAACGAAGCGATGGACATCTATGCGGATGCGTGATCGGTGACAAGACCGCCTCCGTCGAGGTGAGCGACGCCTCGTCCAAGCTCGCCGAACGAACGATCAACGCAGCAAAGAAGGCTGCCAAAGACATCCCCGAAAAGATCAAGGGAGCAACGGTTCGTCCCGCAACCGAGAAAGACGCTCTTGGCGCAAGGGATGCGGCGTGGCGAAAGGGTCCGGCATTGGGCTCCTTCGACATGTTCGGCCGCGATGCCGAGCGTGTCTACTACGACGCCAGCGTGCGCCGCAGCAAGACGAACTACGTTTCAGCGGAATTTCAAGACTGCTTCGGCCATGCGCTCGTCGAAGTGCTGCGTCTGCCTACCACCGAGAACGAGACGCTCGCGGTGCTTGCGGCGCTGCGCGCTCTCGGCTCTGACCTCGAAGATCGTGGCATCGTCGCTGCGTTTGCCTTCGCGCCGAACGACAGTGTGGAGATTTCGACGGCTTTCGTGGGCGCCGGATACCGCAAGACCGGGCTTCTGGCGCAAGGGGTTCTCGATGCCGACGGAAGCCGCAAGGACGCGATCCTGTGGACTCGCAAGCTGGCCAATCCACTCGGCGAGGACTACGAGTGAGCCTTGACCATCGCGATTCCGGGTCGCTAGTCTCCTGACGAGGAATCGCATGCGCTCTCGCGACGACATCGAATCGTATCTAGCCCGCGCAGAGGTCCCCTACGAAGAGGTGGGTGACGACGGCATGTGGCTCGTGCGCGACAGCAGTCTCGGGGAGAACATCGCGATCAAGGCCGCAGGGTCGCTACTTTTGTTTCGGGTCAAGGTGCTCGAGCTCCGAGAGGTCACCGACAAGGCCGCGCTGCTAGAAGAGCTCTTGCGTCTGAACGCGTCCGATCTCGTCCACGGCGCCTATGGGATCTCGGAAGATGCGGTCGTGTTGACCTGCACCCTCCAGGTGGAGAACCTCGACTACAACGAGCTGCAGGCCGTGCTCGACGATTTCTCTCTCGCGCTCGCGAACCACTACGACAAGCTGTCGAAGTTTCGGAGCGCTAGGTAAAGGACGCGACCAATGGGGTTCCTCAGCCGCCTCGCACGACTCATCAAGAGCAACATCAACGACCTCATCAGCAAGTCCGAGGATCCGGAAAAGATGCTGAATCAAGTCATCATCGACATGAATCAGCAGCTCATCGAAGCCAAGAAGCAAGTGGCTGTGGCCATTGCGGACGAAAAGCGGCTCTACAAGCAGCTCGATGCCGAAGCGAAGCGATCGAGCGAGTGGGAGAGCAAGGCCATGCTCGCGGTCCGCTCTGGAGACGACGAGCTCGCCAAGCAGGCGTTGATGCGAAAGAAAGAGCACGACGCCATCGCGGCTCAGTACCAAGAGCAGTGGGAACGCCAAAAGTCACTGACGGACCAGCTCAAGACTGCCCTCAAAGCCCTGAACAACAAGATCGGCGAGGCCCAACGAAAAAAGAACGTACTCGTCGCTCGCAAGCGCCGCGCCGAAGCGATGAAGAGCATCCAAGAGACCATGAGTGGGCTGTCGGACGCCAGCGCCTTCGAAACTTTCGACCGGATGGCCGAGCAGATCGACCAGATGGAGGCCGAGGCGGAGGCAGGCGCCGCGGTGGCCGAGCAGTACACCGGCGACATGCTCAAACACCGGTTCTCCGAGTTGGAGGCGACCCGAGGAGCCGACGTCGAGCTCGAGGCACTGAAGCGAAAGATGGGCTTGCTGCCCGCCCAGGCGCCTGCGGTGAGCGCCCGCGTGGCCACCGCCGAGGAGCCCTACGAGGAAGAGGAGCTCGCCGAGCTGGAGGAGGCCCTGCAGGAGCTCAAGCGGCGGGAGCGTTGAGCTTGACAGGGCCCCGCGGCTGCTTATCTTGCCGCGGGATTCATACGATGCCCACTTACGTCTATACCTGCGATGGCTGCAGCCACGAGTTCGAGCGCGAACAGCGCATTACCGAGAACCCCGTCAAGAAGTGCCCGGAGTGCGGCAAGCTCAAGGCGCGCCGCATGATTGGCGGAGGCGGCTTCATCCTGAAAGGCGGCGGATGGGAATCGGATCTGTATTCCGGCCCCTCCAACCGCAAGACAGGCGACGCCAAACCCAAGAGCAGCGAGCCCGCGGCAGCGAGCTCCGGCACTGGCTCGGGAACGTCATCGAGCAGCGCCCCGGCCACGTCGAGCTCGACCAGCAAAGCCGACGCCTAGGCCGGCTCCAGGTAGGATGCGATGATCTTGCGTGTTCCCCATCCGGGGAAACGCACGGACACGCGTGGTGGCGAGCCTTGCGCGACCTCGCGGATCTCGCCGACGCCGAATTTCGGATGACGCACCTGCATGCCGCGGCGGAGCCCTTCCATGTCGTTCAGGTCGCCTTCGCTATAGTCGACGTAGCTTTCGGCGGGCTCGCGAACCGGTTCCTCGATGCCGGATACCCCCGTCGATGAGGGCGGGATCGCTCCGATCCATTCGACGTCCTCCCCGGGAAGCTCGGTCAGAAAGCGCGAGGGGATGCCGACGCGCTGCTGACCGAAGATGCGTCGAACGCCTGCCATGCTCAGGATGAGGCGCTCTTGCGCTCGTGTGAAAGCGACATAGGCAAGTCGTCGCTCTTCCTCGAGCTCGTCGGGGTCCTCCCACGGATCGATCCCCTTGAAAGGAAAAACCTGCTCTTCGAGGCCCGTCACCATGACGATCGGAAACTCCAAGCCCTTCGCGGCATGAACGGTCATCAGGGTGACGCGATCGCCTCCGGTCTGCTCATCTGCCGAGGTGTGGAGGGTCACGTCTTCGAGGAACTCGGAAAGAGACGCATCGGGGCGCTCGCGGGCGAGCTCATCCATGGAAGCAAGGAGCTCTTGAACGTTTTGCAGGCGCGCGTCTGCCTCCGGCGTGTCGTCCTGCTGCAGCATCTCGCCGTACCCGCTTCGATGTACGAGCTCCGCGCCTACCTCGCCCAACGGAAGCCCGGATGAAGCCACGTCCCGCAGGTCGGAGAGCAGTCGGCCGAAGGCCGCGAGACGCTTACGCGCAGCGCTGCCGAGCTGAGCCAAGACTTCGTGATCATCGAGTAGCTCCGACAAGCTTCGTCCACGTTGGGCGGCCGTGTCCAAGAGGCGCACGATGGTCGTCTTCCCGATGCCACGCGTCGGGGTATTGATGATCCGCAGGAGACTCATGTCGTCCGCTGGGTTCGTCATGACCCGTAGATAGGCAAGCAGGTCCTTGACCTCGGCCCGATCGTAGAAGCGCATCCCGCCGATGATCCGGTAGCCGATGTTGGCGCTTCGAAGCGCCTCTTCGATCACGCGGGATTGGGCGTGTGTTCGGTAGAAAACCGCGACGTCGGACAAACGCTGGCCTCTCGAAAGAAGCTCCCGAACCCCGCGCAGCACCAATCGCGCCTCGTCGCGCTCATCCATGGTTCGGACCACCAGGATGGCATCGCCCTCCTCGTTGTCGGTCCAGAGCTCCTTTGGCTCTCGATCGACGTTTCGTGCGATCACGGCGTTGGCCGCCCGAAGAATGCGCTGAGTCGAACGATAGTTCTGCTCGAGCTTGACCAGCTTGGCGTCGGGGAACGAGGCGCGAAAGTCGAGGATGTTGCGCCTATCGGCTCCGCGCCATCGATAGATGCTCTGATCGTCGTCCCCGACCACGCAAAGGTTTCGGTGTCCCTCCGACAGGACTCGAACCAATCGGAACTGAGCATGATTCGTGTCTTGGAATTCGTCGACGAGCACGTGGGAGAAGCGCCCGACCACGGCATCCCGAAACGAAGGGCTCGAATCGAGCGCCCGCACGGTGCGGTAGATCAAGTCACCGAAATCGAGCGCGTTTGCTTGATGAAGGCGTTCCTCATACGCCTGGTAGACACGCCGAACCACCTCCGACCAACTGTCCGGCGCCTCCAGGTCCTCGGGCCCTTGCATTTCCTGCTTGGCACGGTTGATTCGGCCCGCCATCGCCTTGGACTGATAGCGCTTCTCATCGAGCCCGAGGTCGCGAAGCACCCGCTTGAGGAGCGCAAGCTGATCCTGATCGTCGTAAATGGTGAAGTCTTTGGAGAGCCCTATCACGTCGCCGTGGCGTCTCAGCAGCTTGGCGCAAGTCGCGTGAAAGGTTCCTACCTGGACCGCCGCGCCTTCCTCGCCCAGCAGGCCGAGTAGCCTTTCCCGCATCTCGCCGGCTGCCTTGTTGGTGAACGTCACGGCGAGAATCCGCCACGGTGCCACGCCGTGCGCCGCAATTAGGTGCGCTACGCGAAAGGTGATCACGCGGGTCTTGCCGCTTCCGGCGCCCGCGAAGACGACGAGCGGGCCCCCCGCATGAACGACCGCCTCGCGTTGACGCGGATTGAGAGAGCTCAGGTCGAGCACCCGGCCAAGGTAGCTGCCCGCCTGCAGAAAACCAGGCGAAAACCATGATTCGTGAACGTGAAGACCGTTGAAAGCTGGCCTTCCGTGCGTTTTGCGCGTAGACAGAAGCGAGGGTCGCGACGGCGACTAACCCCTTGAAAACGTCGAGGATCTTGGGTGAATCAACCGCTGTCCAGAGCGTCCAAATCTGAGGAGGTCTCAGATGGCTCCTCCGCCAAGGGCGACGATGATCTGGTACAACTCATACAAGCTGGAGATTCAGCAGCTTTTCGGGCGCTCTTCGACAAGTACCATCGTCGAGCGTTCGCGGTGGCGATGGGCGTCGTCAAAAACGAGGAAGACGCTCTCGACGCCGTCCAAGAAGCCTTCGTCAAAGTTCACAAGAACATCCACAAGTTCGAGGGCACCTCGAGCTTCTACACCTGGCTCTACCGCATCGTGATGAATGTCTCCATCGACCACGTCAGACGAAGTAGCAGGCGCAAGAACCTGGACTTCGACGAACGCTCCCTGCACCAGGAGAGCGAGGTCGCTGGAGACGGAGCGCTCGTGCCCAACATCACCGATGCCAATCCGGGCAAGGCTGCCTTACGCCGGGAGCTCGGGGACGCGATTCAAGCAGCACTTCAGGACCTACCAGAGCACCACCGCGCAGTAATCGTCCTTCGAGAGGTCGAGGGTATGAGCTACGAGGAGATGGCGGAAGCGTTGAACGTTCCCAAGGGCACGGTGATGAGCCGGCTTTTTCATGCCCGGAAAAAAATGCAAGCCTCCCTTGCACCCTACCTCGTGGGGGAGGACGTTTCTGAGGACTAACCATGGAGAGCCCGAAAACACAGGACGAGCAGCTGCAGTTACTCTTCGACGGGGAGCTTGCCCCGGAGGAGGAGGCGGCGGTCCGCCGCGGGATCGAGGGATCCGAAGAGGACCTGGCGCAGCTCCGTCAATTGAGCCGGCTGAGGGCCGCCATGAAGAGCGCCTCGGCCGAGTGGGCCGGCGAAATCGACTCCGACGCGCTGTTCGCACGCATCGAAGCCGAGATCGGCACCCCTGCGGACGCGGCGCCGCTGGAACGCGAGCCGCTCCAGAAGGCCGCCGCCGCACGACCCACGCCGCTGCGGGCGGTCCCCGCCCCTCGGGAGCGGCGAATCTGGGCTGCGGTGGCGACTGGCTTTGCGGCGGCCGCGGCGGTGTTCCTTGCGGTGGTTTCGTGGCCGTCCGGACCGAACGTGGACAGCGCTTCGGCGGTCCGAGGCTCCGAGGTGGTCGAAGTGGACTTCGGTGGCAATACGGGCACGATCTTCGAAGTCGAAGGCGGCGCGGGCGAATCGCTGGCCGTGGTTTGGATCGACGAGGAAGAGGTGGCGATCCCATGAGTCGTCTTCGAAATTGGCTGCTCATCGCCGTCGCGGTCAGCGCGATCGGCCCGCTGTCGGACGCAGCCGCGCAAGGTAGCTCGTTGGCGAGATCGGATCGCTCGGTCAACTCCAGTGTTCCTGCCGAAGTGCTCGTCGTGTTGGCCAAGGAAGAAGAGGGCGAGATCGATCCTCAGCTCAAGAAGCTGACGGCGCTTCGACGGCCGCCCTTCAATTCCTTTCGTTCGATGAAAATCCTGTCCCGTCCCAAGGTGACTTTGACCCCCGGGAAAGACGCGCTCGTGTCGCTTCCCAACGGCCGCCGGGTCAAGCTGACCTTGCTGCGCGTGATGCCCGACGGCAGATACAAAGTGCGCGCAGCGATCAACCGACCCGACAAAGCGGACTACCTTCCCCTCCTCCAGGTGGTGGCATCCGCGGGCGACCCGTTTTTCATCGCAGGACAAGCCTACCAGGGCGGCACTCTCGTGGTCGGCGTGATCGTCGATCCGCAGAAGAACGCGAAGTAGTTGCGTGCCGACGACCCAGACGTGATCGAGATCGAAGGCCCTCCTGCGCTGCAGCAGCCTGCAGAGCTGGTGATCCAGGCGCTGTCGCGCGTCGTGACGTCCAAGCGCTTGGAACGAATCGAGGAGGTCGTGCGCGGCCGCACCGATGCGCTGACGGTGGTGCTCGACGGCGTCTCAGATCCACACAACTCGAGCGCGGTGCTGCGCAGCGCGGATGCGTTTGGAATCCAGACCTTGCACGTAATCGTCGGAGAGCACGGATTCAGGGCGTCACGGGGCGTGTCCAAGGGCACGCATCGGTGGCTCGACGTGGTGCGCTACGGGAGCGCGGAGACTTGCGCACGCCGGCTCCAGGAGCAGGGATTCGAGATCTACGTAGCCGAGATGGGCTCCACGACGACGCCCGATGATCTGGGACACATTCCGAGACTGGCCGTCGTCTTTGGAAACGAGCATCGCGGGGTTTCAGCCCCCATGCGGGCTGCGGCCCACGGGACGTTTTCGATTCCGATGCGCGGCTTCGTCGAGAGCCTCAACGTTTCAGTGGCGGCGGCAATCACCATGCAGACGCTAGCGCAGCAGGGCAGAGAGCCGCTCGCCCCTGAGCGCCGTAGGGCGCTTCAGGCGAGATTTCTCATGAATTCCGTGAAGAACGCCGAAGGGGTGATCGCGCAATTCCTCGGGAATGATTAGGTTTCGCCACGTGTCATGAATTGGGGGGAAGGCGTCAAACGGGGGATGCTAGTAGCCAGGCGCATCGAAGGATATGGCAGGTAAGAGCAGCCAGAAGAAGAGGAAGCGAAAAGCGACCAAGCGTCGGAAGAAGTCGTCCAACAGACGGTCGATGTGGACGAAGCTCCTCGGCGCGTTGCTCGTCGTGGGGGCACTGACGGCTTTGGGCGGCTACGCCTACTTCAGCCGCGATCTGCCCTCGGTCAGCACGCTGCGCGACTACAGGCCCCCGCAGACCACCCGTGTGTACGACCGTCACAGGAAGGTCATCGGCGAGATTTTCACCGAGCGGCGAACGGTCATTCCGATGTCCGAAGTGCCGCGCAACGTGGTCCTGAGTGTTCTGGCCGCCGAAGATGCCGATTTCTACGAGCACGAGGGCCTCGACTACGCGGGCATCCTTCGCGCCGTGGGGCGCGACATCCTCGAGGGTCGCGCCGCCCAAGGCGGAAGCACGATCACGCAACAGGTCGTCAAGCTGATGCTGCTCACACCGGAACGCACGATCTCGCGGAAGCTCCGCGAGCTCATTCTGGCCCGGCGACTCGAGAACGAGCTGTCCAAAGACGAAATTCTGCATCTCTACCTGAACAACGTGAACTTCGGCCACGGTCGCTACGGGATTCAGGAGGCCGCGAGGTATTACTTCGCCAAGAATGCACGGGAGCTCACCTTGGCAGAAGCTTCGTTGTTGGCGGGAGTTCCGCAGGCGCCCGCTCGGCTTTCGCCGCGCAGTCATCCCGAAGCTGCCAGGCGTCGCCAGCTTTACGTCTTGTCTCAGCTAGAAGCGAAGCGAGACGTCTACTGGCCGGACTTGAGCGAAGAAGCAATTGCAGCGGCGCGTGAGCAGAAAGTAGAGCCCGTCGAGCTACCGGAGAGCGCAGGCGCCGCACCCGAGGTGCTGGCCATCGCTCGGCAGGAGCTTCTTGCCGCTGCCGGAGAGGAAGCCCTCGGTGCCGGAGGCTACGAGGTTCACACGACCCTCGATCTGTCGCTACAGAAGCAGTCGAGAGCGGCGCTACAACGCGGACTTCGCTCCGTCGACGAGAGGCAGGGGTACCAAGGGGCCATCCGGCGCTCGAAGAAGCGTCGTGGTCCAAAGCCGACCGCCGCGGTTGGCTCGCTTCGAATGGGACGCACCTATCTCGCGCAGGTGACGGCTAGCGACGACGACGCGGAGCAGATCCGCCTCGACGTGGCAGGCCATCCCGCAGTCGTCCGGATGCGCGATGTCGCTCGATACAACCCCGATGGGCTTTCTGCCTCGAAGTTCGCAAAGAAGGGCGACCTGTTGCCGGTGTCGATAACCCAGATGGGGAGCGACGAGGATCCCGCCGTGGCCCGGATGGAACGCGGGCCCGAGGGTGCGGTCGTGATCATCGAACCGCGGTCGCGGGACGTCTTGGCTTTGGTGGGGGGCTATGCCGCGAAGAGCGGATTCAATCGAGCGACCCAAGCCATCCGCCAGCCCGGGAGCACCTTCAAGCCGATCGTCTACGCGCGGGCGATTCAGTCGCGTCAGTTCACCGCGGCATCGTTGGTGCTGGACGCCCCGGCGGTCTACGACGAATGGAAGCCCCAAAACTACGAGGAGTGGACCTACCAGGGGACGATCCGGCTTCGCGAGGCACTCGCTCGCTCGATCAACATGGTGGCCATCCGCGTGGTGGAGGACATCGGAGTGCAGGAGGTCGCGGAGTTTGCACGCCTCGATGGGATTACCACCAAGCTCGAGGAAGACATGGCGCTGGCGCTCGGAGCGAGCGGCGTGAGGCCGATCGAGCTCACCAACGCCTATGCAACGTTTGCTGCGGGGGGCCGATGGGAGCCAGCGCGGCTGGTGACCCGAATCGTCGCGCCGGACGGAACACGGGTGCCCCTGGAGCCCCGGGAGCCCGCTCGGGACGTCATGGCACCGAGTGAGGCATACGTGATTACGAGCATGCTTCAGAGCGTCGTCAGGGAGGGGACCGGAACGCCGGCACAACGCCTCGAACGCGCGGTGGGCGGAAAGACCGGAACCAGCAACGCGGCGCGAGACGCTTGGTTCGTGGGATACTCGCCCACCGTGGTTGCAGGGGTATGGGTGGGCTTCGACGATCAACGATCGCTCGGCCGCCGCGAAACCGGCACTAAAACCGCGCTCCCAATCTGGATCGACGTGATGAGCGCGGCGGACCAGACGCCGAAGGACACCGACTTCGCGATGCCGAGCGGCCTGATCACTGCGCGCATCGATCCGGCATCTGGCCTGCTCGCGTACGAAGGCCAAGCCGACGCCATCGAGGAGGTCTTTCTCTTGGGCACGGCGCCCGTGGAAGTGGCCAGACCGCCGGACGTGGCGGATCCCAACATGTACTTGATGGAGCAGTTCGACGAGGAGGGCGGTCAGACTACCGAGACCGCCAGACCCTCGCGAGAAGACCGGGTCCTTGGCGGCGTGGCTCCTCCATGAGCCGACTTGCAACTCGAGTCGTAGTTCTGTTTGCGCTCGTCGCGACTTTCCCCGTGGCGCTCACCGCGATCGTCTGGTTGGGGGTGTCACGTTGGGGCGTCGACGAGACTTCCGAGGAAGCCGAGCTAGCGAAAGCGCACCTTCACGAGCTCGACGAGCAACGGCAGATCGCGGTGAGCAGGTTCTGCCGGGACGACCTCGTGCTCGACCGGCTGCTCGATGAACGCTCGAGGAACGTTCGTTCCGACCTCGACTACGACAGGCTTTTCCGCGGATTGATGGAGGCGGCGGGGCTGCAGGCACTGTGGGTCCTCGACTCGATGAGTGGTGAGGTGATTGGCACCGGACACGGTCATCGAGTGCTCGGAAACGACGGCGCGATGTTGACGGCTCGAGCCAGAGAGGCCGGAGATCGGTCTTTTCTGGTCACGCTTGGCGATCAAGAGCACCAGAAGTTGTTGGTGCGATCTTGCACCATCGAGCGCGGAGGGTCCCGCGTGACGGTGATCGGAGGTCACCGTCTGTCGGCGCTTCGAAGCCTCGATCCAGAGCAGATGCTCGTGGTGGGGGAAGCGGGGTCGCGGGACGCGGTGGTGGCGGAGCTGACGGACGCTGACGACGTGCGTCAGGGCGCCATCGTCTGGCGCCCGAGCATCGACCGGCGCGCCCCACCCCTCATCCTTTGGATCGGATCGGTCGCCGTGCTCGCCCTCGGCCTCGCATTGCTGTTTGGCGGCTACCTCAATCGTTGGCTGCGATCTTCGATGGACGAGCTGACGGAGGCCGCTACGAGAATCGGTCGCGGCGACTTGGACACCACGTTGCGAGACGACCAGCGAGGCGCCTTCCCTGCAACGGCGACCGCGTTCAATCGGATGACGCGGGACCTCAGGAACGCACGCGAGCAGCTCAGGCAGACCGAACGGGTGGCGGCTTGGCAGGAAATCGCCAAGAGCTTGGCGCACGAGCTCAAAAATCCACTTTCGCCCATTCGTTTGTCGATCGAAACCTTGCGCAAGGCCCACGAGCGATCGCACGAGGATTTCGACGCGCTCTTCGACGAGTCGACCAAGACGATACTTCACGAAGTCGATCGGCTTCGCAGCATCGTCGACGAGTTCAGCCGCTTCGCGAGGTTGCCCCGTCCCCGGCGGACGTGGACCGATCTGAAGGAGGTGGCGAAACAAGCCGCTTCGCTACACGGCGAGGGGGCGGTGCGTGTCACGGCAGCCCTTCCCGGGTCGCCGGTCGAGGCACACGTCGATGCCGATCAGATCACCCAGGTGCTGCACAACCTGCTGCAAAACGCGCGCGATGCCGCAGCTGCGGCGCATCCGAACGGAGGCGGTACAGTAGAGCTCGGCCTCGAAGAGAAGTCCCAGACCGTGTACCTGCGGGTCGAGGACAATGGAGCTGGAATTCCGGCGGACGAGACGCAGTCGATCTTCGAGCCGTACTACACGCGAAAGCAGGGCGGAACGGGCCTCGGCCTCGCGATCACCCACCGCATCGTGACCGAGCACGGCGGCCGCATCGAGGTACGCTCGAAACCAGGCCGCACGATCTTCACGGTCGTGCTCCCAAAGCACGAGCCGTAATCGCCACGCCACCGCAATCCCCGGAGAACGGGTGGCGACGGGCGCAGCGCCGGGCTCGGAAAAACGCGACACGGGGTTCCACGGAACGGGACGGCTTGCAAATGTGGCCCGGTTCACTTGGAAGCTTCGGCCACGCAAGCCGTCCCTCGGGCGGCGTGCCAATCGGAGGTGGTTGCACGCATGCCGATTGGCACTTCGCACGTCCGCTCCACCCCATGTCGCGTTTTTCCGAGCCCTCCATACGTCGACTTCTTCGGAGGACGACGGGTCGCTGACGTTGCCGCTGCCGCTGGAACTGACACTGCGACTGACACTGATCCTGACACT
>DATIUW010000270.1:0-8899 GCA_035466435.1 Polyangiales bacterium
TCTCGGCGTGAAAGTGATCACCATCCAGCCCGGTCCTTTCCGCACCAGCATGGTCGAGGGCATCGAGCGCGCCTTCACGCAGGCCGAGGCGGAAACACCCAAGTTTGCGCGGGTAATCGGCAAGTTGAAGAAGCTCGCCGCCAAACAGGTCGACTCGGCACACGACCCGGACAGCCTCGCGCAAGTCGTGCACGAGGCGCTCACCGCGAGACGACCGAGTCCCGTTTATTCGGTCAAGCCGGATCGCTTGCGGTCTTCTCTCGAAAGGCTGCCCTTGCGGGCGATCGATCAGGTATATGTCGCGGTGCTTCGACGCGCGAACAAGAGCTGAGCAGCGGACCCAGCCTAGGAGACCGAGATGACGACTGGCATGGTCAAGATCAAGCCCAAACCCGAAGGCCTCGACAAGCCGTACGTCGCCAAGATCATCCGGACGATGTCGAAGGTGAACGTGGCGGTCTACCGATGGACGGGCGGCTTGCTCGGCTCGAAGTGGCGGGTCGGAAGCGCTTTCCCTCGGGGGATTCCGGTGTTGCTCCTTACCACCATTGGCCGCAAGAGCGGAGAGCCTCGAACTGCGCCGCTTCTCTTCATCGAGGACGGCGACGACGTGATCGTGGTCGCATCACAAGGCGGGCTGCCGAAAGACCCGCTTTGGTATCGCAACCTCCAGGCCAATCCGGAATGTGAAGTGCAGATCAAGCGCCAGAAGACGAAACGGAAAGCGCGAACGGCATCCCCCGAAGAACGCGCACGCCTATGGCCCATGCTCGTCGAGCACTACTCCGACTTTGCGAGCTACGAGACCTGGACCGACAGAACCATTCCGGTGGTCATTCTCGAGCCTAGCGCTCCCTAGAAGCGAAACCGGGAAGCCGATCGCCATCGCGCGGCACCCTCGTGCTGATTCGGCGCACCAACTCGGGCCAATGCCGCGTGTCCAAGGCGAAGAAGGGCTTGCCCGAGTTCATGAAGGCAACGGATAGATCCCTTTCCGGATCGGCCCAGGCAAGGATGTTGCTGAGACCGACATGACCAAAGGCCCTGCCACACCAGACACCGTAGAGGCCCACCGGATCCGTGCCGAGCATGAACCCCATCGAATAGCTCATGGGCAACCTGATGACGCGATCGACCTGCCAGAAGGTCTGCGGCTCGATCGCCCGATGCACCGTCGCAACGGAGAAGATGCGCTTGCCCTCGAAGCTACCCCCGGACACGAGCATCTCGAAGAAGCGGCAGATGTCGTCGGGCGTGCCAATCAGATTTCCCGAGGGGACTACCGCCGTTCGAAAGCGAGGATCGTTGGACAGCTCGATCACTTCCTCGACCGAGACGCCAAAGGCGTTGTAAAAGACGTCTCGAATCGGCCAAATCAGCTTCGGGCCGGTGAACGCGTCGACGGCGACCTCGCCGAGCCTTTCCGGCGGGACTCCGTAGTTGAAGTGGCTCATGCCCAGGGGCTCCGAGATCTCGCGCCGGAGCAGCTCGCGGATTCCTACGCCGGCGACGCGCTGGATCAGCTCCGCGAAGATGAACC
This sequence comes from Polyangiales bacterium, assembly GCA_035466435.1. Classification (GTDB taxonomy): domain Bacteria; phylum Myxococcota_A; class Polyangia; order Polyangiales; family Houyiibacteriaceae; genus SG8-38. The sequence goes on from DATIUW010000270.1 coordinate 1,541, forward strand.
CGCTGCTCACTGCTTGGTACGCGAGCACCGTGCCGGGCCGATGGACGGGCTCGAGGTCGTAGATCAGCTCGAGCATTTTTCCCGGCTGTTGGAGGATGTCCAGGTTGGCTGCTCCAGGCGGCGCCGCGGGAAGGCCCGCACGGTGCGTCAAGAGATCGCGGATCGTGATCCGGTCCTTTCGCCTACGCCCAAACTCGGGAATGAAGCTCGCGACCGGCTCGTCGACGTGTAGCAACTGCCGCTCCGCCAGCAGGTGAATGAGCATGGCAGTGACCGATTTCGATCCGGAGAAGAAATTGAAGAGGGTGCTCGGGGTAGCCGGTACGAGAGGGGCGTCGGCGGGATCATCAGGACCGTTGCCGCGAACGTGTCCGATGGTGCGGTCGAGGATGACCTGGCCCCGCCGGCGAATGCACAAGCCAATCGCCGGGTGAAAACCGGTCCGATAGAAATTGACCACCTCGTCCCAGATCGCGTCGACGTCCTCCGCGCCCAGCCCCACCGCCTCGGGAGGAGTCTCGGCGGCGCCTCGCGCCGTCACCGAGTCCGGATCGAACACGCGAACGCGCTTCGCAGTGATGCCGCGAATCTCCCAGCGGGAGCCCGCTCCGAGTCGCGTCATGAAGTCGGATTCTCGCGGAACCGCACGACCATCGGCATCCCGCGTTTGCCCGGATGCATCGAAAGCTCCGTCACGAAGTCGGGCTCGAAGCCCTCTGGAACGTTCGGCTCGACCCGCTGAAGCAGCGTGGCGAGAATCATCCGCATTTCCATCATCGCGAATTGCTTTCCGAGGCAGACCCGTGGGCCTCCTGCAAATGGAGTGTACGCCCCGCGCGGCAAGCCACGCTCGAACTCGCGCGTCCAGCGCTCCGGCCTGAACTCCTCCGGATCGTCGTAGTACGAGGGGTTTCGTCCCATCGCGATGTGACTGATGGTGATCGTCTGGCCCTTTTTGATCGGATATCCCTCGATGACCAGATCGCGCTGCGCCTGCCGTGCGTACGCCCAGACCGAAGGAAGCAGACGAAGCGATTCCTTCACGACCATCTCGAGGTAGGGAAGGTTCGGCAGATCCTCGACTTCGGGCGGACGGCCGCCCAGCACGCGGTCCAGCTCCTCGCGCATTTTGGCGACTTTGTCCTGGTTTTTCGCCAGCAAATACCAGGTCCAGGTCAGTGCGTGCGCGGTCGTCTCGTGGCCGGCGAAAATCAGCGTCATCGCTTCGTCGCGAAGCTGCCGATCACTCATGCGCCCCTGCTCGTCCTCGACGAAAACCATGTGCGAGAAGAGATCGCCCCGGTCCTTTTGGTTCGTGAGCCGCTCCTGATGCACGCGCCGGATGATCTCCTCGATCTTCGCGATGGCGTGCTTCTTGCGCCGATTTTCGGACGTGGGCCACCAATCCGGACGAGGGATCATCTTGTCGGCGTCGGTCACCAAGATCTCGCTCACCTCGCCAATCGCGTCGCGAATGGTCTTCGAATCCTCCTTGCCGATGTCGATGTCGAAAAGCGTGCAGGTCACGACCTCCAGAGCCAGTGCGTTGAGCTCGACTCTCATGTCCTTGCGTTCTCCTTCGCTCCAGCGATCGAGCATGCGCTGTGTGAACGCGACCATCGTCGGCGCATAAGCGTCGACACGCTTCTTGTGGAACCCTGGCATGATCAGCTTGTGCTGACGTTTCCAAGATTCACCGTCGTTCGGAACCAGCCCATTTCCGAGAAAGGGCTTCCACATGGTCTTGATGTAATCGGGTTTGTGGAAGTCCGCCCAGTAGGTGACGTTGATCGCGTTGACGACCGCTGGATCGCGCACGCACAACAGATCGCGAACGAGCGCGCGAGCGAAGAACACGTCGCCGAGCTTCGCGTGCCCTTCGATTAGAAACCCGGACCGATCTCGGATGAGATCGAATAGGCATCCCCAAAACCAGTGCCCCTTCATTCGAGGGATGGGCCTCTGCGGGAGCGAGCCGCCTGGTGCTTGTGCTGTGGCTTCCGCTGTCATGGGAGCGATCGAGTGGGGAACGGGGACCCCTCATCCCTGGTTACCATCTTGTAAACTTGGAGGCGGGGCGGACGCAAGCCGCCAGCCGCGACGGCACCCCGCCCGGAGCCCGATCGCAGGTCCTTTACGAGCTGACAAAGAGAAACTATAGGGGCCCGAATGATTAGATCTGCTTTTGGGCTGTCCTTGCTCTTCGGCATGGGCATGATGATGATCGGTTGCGGCGACGACGGCGACAGCGGCGGGGGTGAGTGCGACGCGGGTCAAGTGCTCTGTGACGGCGTCTGCATCGACGCGATCGAGCCGACGCTGGCGTCCATCCAGACGGGCGTCTTCAACGTGAGCTGCGCGGCCAGCGCGTGCCACGATGCGAGCTTGCCGCAGTCGGGGCTCGACTTGAGCTCGCTGAGCGCATCCGAGGCGGGCCTCATCAACGTGGCTTCGGTCCAGGTCCCGAGCTTGGACCGTGTCGAGCCGGGCGACAGCAGCGCGTCGTATCTGATGAACAAGATCCTCGGCGTCGACATCCAGCCGCCCTTCTTGCAGATGCCCATCGGCGGCATGCTCTGTGACGCGAAAATCGACGTCATCGAGCAGTGGATCGACGACGGCGCTCCAATCCAGTAAACCAGCACTCATGGAGATGGAGTACCGGCGGCTGGGCGACGCGGGCCTCAAGGTCAGCGTGCTCTCGTTCGGCTCTTGGGTGACCTTCCACAACCAGCTTGGGCATGACTCCGCGCTCGAGTGCATGCAGGCTGCTTGGGATGCCGGCGTGAACTTCTTCGACAATGCCGAGGTCTACGCCGGCGGAAAGTCGGAGACGATCATGGGCGAGGCCTTGCGAGAGCTCGGCTGGCCCCGCGAGTCCTACGTGCTGTCAACCAAGCTCTACTGGGGCTTGCGCGACGGACCGAACACGAAAAACACGCTCAATCGCAAGTATCTGATGCATGGCATCGACGGGTCGCTCGAGCGGCTGGGGCTCGATCACGTCGACATCCTGTTCTGCCATCGTCCCGATCCGGAAACTCCCGTGGAGGAAACGGTGTGGGCGATGAGCGACATCGTCGCCTCCGGGAAAGCACTCTACTGGGGCACCTCCGAGTGGCCCGCCGACGCGATCGAAGAAGCGTATCAGATCGCTGAACGGAATCGCATTCGCAAACCGGTTACGGAGCAGCCGCAGTACAACCTCTTGTGGCGCGACCGCGTGGAACATGAGTACGCGCCGCTCTACGACCAGCGCGGGATGGGCGCGACCGTCTGGAGCCCGCTCGCATCGGGCGCGCTCACCGGGAAGTACCTCGATGGGATTCCCGAGGGGAGCCGCGCGGCGCTGCCGGGTTACGAGTGGCTCCGCGATTTGATCACGTCCCCGGACAACCACGCTCAGGTGAGGCGCGTCGTCGACCTTGCCGAGGAGATCGGTTGCACGCCTGCTCAGCTCGCGATCGCCTGGTGCGCGAAGAATCCAAACGTGTCGACGGTGATCACGGGCGCAAGCCGCGTCGCCCAGGTGCACGAGAACATGGGCGCGCTCGAGGTGCTGCCCCGCCTCACCGACGAGATCCTCGCCCGCCTAGAAGGCCGCGCAGGTTGAAGACCTCGGGTTGAGCCTCGAGCTCAGAGGCCCGCGAGCGTGTCGCGCGCCGCCTGCACCTGGACGTCGTATGGCTCGCCGGCATCGAGATTCGCCACGGCCGCGTCGAGCTGACGCAGGGCCGACGAAGTTGCGGACGATACGTCGGCGAACCCCGCTTCGAGGGCAACGGTTTGCGTCGCGTCGAGCTGCACGATGGCGCGCCGTAGCAACTCGCGCCCGGTGATCGCGCGCGGTGCGCCGGATTGCACACGATCCAGCAAATCGAGCGCTTGGTCGACCCCCGACGAAGCTTTCGTCTCCGGGGACAGCTCCTCTACGGCAGGCGGCACGTAGCGGGTCATCCCGTTGAGCGTGCCTTGGTAAACCATGCCGTCCGGTCCGACGGTCGTGGCCGCGTACACCGAGTTCTCGCAGGAGTCGGGAACCTGCGCGAGTATCTCCGAAACGCCTGGAAGGAGCGCCGCAATGCTCAGGTACTCCTGCGGGCAGTCCCCGGGACCGGCCGGGATCCACAAGCGTGATTCGCCGGTTTCGAAGTCGAGGCCCTCGAGCCCCCATTGGCCATCGCGCTGACCGGCGCCGTAGACGAGACCCGAGGCCTCACTGATGCTCGGAATCCCGTTGGGGATGCTCACCTCGGCGTTGGCCCAAATCGTCGAGCAAGCCCGCGTCTGCGGATCCCAGTCGATGCGTTCGACGCCGAAGGGCGCCTTTTCGGGGATCCCACCCTCGAGCGCCGACACGAGGTTTTGCGCCACGGCGCCGAGATCGAGCATGGACGGCGGATTGATCGTCGGATCGGTGAGCAAGTCGTTGACGACGACCGCGGCATATCCACGAACCGCGACGGATTGCTCCGATATCGCTTCGGTCACGCCCGTCCCAAAGTCGACCGGAACCTCGCACGCGATGCGCGGGTCCTTTCCAGGCGCGATCGGCTCCCAGCCCTCCGGAATCTCGTCCCGCCAAAACAACACCAGGTTCATCAACGCCTGTCCGTCCGTGATGACGACGAAGCGGTCGTCGTCGGCGCGGGTGCCCATGAGGCTCGGGGTCGAGCCCGAGCCCGGACCGAGGCGAATCGGGCTCGGCGCCTCGTCGGCTGACTCGTACGCGGCCCGCCAAGCACGAGTCAACGTGCTGCCATCCCAATCGAACCGATACATGGCCGCGCTCGTGAGCAGGTAGATGCCGCCGCTTTCATCGGCCGCGATGCTGTTGGAGACGACCTCGAGGTCGGCCGGATCCGTCGTGCCACAGCCCTCGTTGGCGGATACCACGGGGATGTCTCCGAGATTGTCGGGGTCTGCGTCCGGCGAGATCACGAACAAGTTGCCGAGCTCGGTCGCGAAAGCGAGGCTCCCATCGTACGTCAACGACATGCCGGCAATGACGTCATCCTCGTTGCAGAAGACTTCGTCGGGCATGAAGATGCGCTTCGTCAGCGCGATCGGCGAGAAGCGATCCCCCTCCACTTCGTCGCTGAAGAGCGACACGAAACGCGTGCGGCCGACCACGAAGCGGTTCTTGGCGTCGATGCCCGTATACGCACCGCTCAGTCCGAGGGTAAATGTCGGCGGATTCTCCTCTCGTTCCGAGGGGACGTACCAGTCGATGATCTCGAACGTCTCGTGATCGACCTTCATGATCGCCGCATCGGTGCCGGTGACCGTCGACCAGACCGCACGCCCGCCGTCCTCGTACGGGGCGCTGAACGAAGTGATGACCGGCACGCCAGGCCCTTCGAGCACGAGATGCTCGCTCCGGGCTCCTTCGGCGACGCTCGGGCCAGGAAGCACCGACGAGCCTTGTGCGTAGCTTCCCCGATGCGAACCGGGCCAAGTGGCGTCGGCAAACCCGTTGCTGCACAGCGGCTCGTGTGGTCCGAGCGGCGTAGTGCAGACGCCGGACGTATCGGTCTCTGGTGTGTAGCCCGTTTCACTCGAGCTGTCTGAAGTGCAACCAGCGCCGGCGATGAGCCCGAGCGCGAGGAAAGCGGATCGACGAAGCATGACGCTGCCTTCTACCAGCAGATGCGCAGGGGCCAAACCCCGTTTATGCTCCGGCCATGTCGGCTTTCGAGAAATTGGCCAAGGCGCGGTACGTGAATCTAGAGACCTATCGAAAGAACGGAACCGCAGTGCAGACCCCGGTTTGGGTGGCCCAAGATGGGGCCGATCTCGTCGTTTTCACGAACGGCGACTCCTACAAGGTCAAGCGTCTGCGCCGCAATCCGAAGCTTCGAATCGCCGAATGCGGGGTTCGCGGCGCCCTCAAGGGACCCTGGCACGAAGCGACCGGGCACGTCGTCGAGGATGAGGGCAAGAAGCAATCTGCCATTCGAGCCATTCGGGACAAGTACGGTTGGCAGATGACTTTGGTGGACATCGGCGCGCGGCTGGGCGGCACCAAGAAGAATTGGGCCGTCCTCGCGATACGCTTGACGGAAGATGAATAGGCGCCGCTCGATCATGGTCGGATCGACCATGGATGCGAAATGGCTCGTGGCGTTGCTCTTGGCCCTCGGAATGCCGGCGTGGTCGGTTGCGCAGGAGTCCGCGGACGAGCGGAATACCCGTTCGCCGGAAGAGATTCCCGAGGGAATGCCGCCGCCGCCCGAAAGCGCGCCTCCGGCCGAAGCTCCGCCCGTAGAGGCGACCGACGATCGACCGCCCCACCCCGAGACGCCCGATCCGCTCGCCGAGGCTCACCCGTCAACGGCGGTGCTCGCATCGACGTCCTATCACTGGCTGCCCGGGCATTGGGTCTGGACCGGTCAACGATTCGAGTGGGTGAGCGGACACTGGATCTACAAGGTCAAAGACATGATCCTCGTGCCACCGCGCTGGCAGTGGAATGGAAATCAGTGGGTGTTTCACAACGCCGGCTGGGCAGAGCGGGGTACCGACCAGGTCGTCTACCGGCCGACGCCGGCGCCCGGGGGGCACGACGCGATCAGCAACGCGGCCTCTCCACCCGGAGCGACCGTGGAAGCGCCCCCTCCGCAAGTGACGACGACGACCGTCTACGTCTGGACCGGTTTCTACGTGCCGCCGCCAATCTTCTTTCCCGTTTGGCATCCCTGGTATCACTACCACTGGTATCATCGACATCCCCGTTTCGTGAGGACCCCCGCGTTCGGCCATCCGCGCTACCGATGGGCCGTGACACACCGGCCACCGCCGCCGCCGCGCCGGCCTCCGCCAAGCGCTCGCCCACCGAGCCGGCCGCCGGCCCAAAGGCCGACCACGAGACCGACGCAACCGACCACGCGGCCCGCTCAGCCGACCACGCGCCCTAGCACACGGCCCTCCCAGCCAAGCACACGACCAAGCACACGGCCCTCGCAGCCGAGCCGCGGGGGCGGCGGCTCCCGTCGCCGTTGAGCGGTCGCTCGCGCTAGCGGATCAGCACGCCTACGTAAGGGGCGAGCCACCAGCCCGAATCTTCGAAGAAGTCGCCCTTGCCGGTAAACGAGTACTGAAAGCCCACGTCCACGTGCACACCGCTCTGCTTCATGTTGAAGCCGAGACCGGCTTTGCCCGTAAACCCTGGTGTGAACCGATAGACCGATACGGGAGCGCAATACCACCACCCGCACCCGACGGCGGTCTCGCGGAAGTTCCAGAAGTTGATGTCGAACCCGCCTGACACGTAGGGAAGCACCAACTTCAGGCCCGGAATCTGAAAGCGCACCTCGGGAATCGTAAAATAAAAACGGTTCAACGGGTTTCGCCCCGACA
>DATIUW010000271.1:0-12693 GCA_035466435.1 Polyangiales bacterium
GGCGCCCGAGCGCGAGCACGCCCGTCGCGACCGTTCTCCGGGGATTGGGTGTCGTCATCGATAGCTGCTAGCGACCCGAGAGTCGCCAGGACATCGCGCAGACCTCGTCGAGCGCGACGTCGACGGCTCGAATGCCTGCAGCCGTCACGTACCCGTATGCGACCGCGAGCCGTAGCCCGGCCCGGACTTCCTTCGCCGAGCCGCAGGCGCTCGCAAACCGCGCCTTGGCGGTTCCCGGGTCATTGCCATCGGCTTCGGCGATGTTCAGCACGACGCTGTTCATCGCGCGGTGAACCTGGTCGAAGAGCGCCTTGTCGCGCTTGCGGACGATGGGCATGAGCTGCCGCAGCTCACCTGCTGCCTGAAGCGCCTTTTCTTGAATGATGAGTCCCATGAGCGATCTCCTTTGCGCGTGTGCGTGGGGTTCCCCGAAAGGGCGCCAGCCCGACCCCACGCACACGCGCAAAGGAGATCACGAGGACAAAGCCCACACAGCAGACTGTCGCTGTCGCTGCTGCTGTCGCTGAAGCTGCCACTGAAGCTGCCACTGCGACTGCGACTGCGACTGCCACTGGATCGGGGATCGCGACCCGGGGCCCGCGGCCCGGAGGCCTGCTTGGGCCCGCCCCTGACCTCAGTTCAGCGTGCAGGTCGGATTTACGCAGAAGCTGTTGCCGTCTTCGCTCTCGTCGAAGCACGCGAAGCCGCCTGGGCATTGTACGTTGCTATCGCAGGTGAGCTGGCAGGTGTTCGACGCCGTGTCGCAGACGAGCTCGAGATTGTCTCGGTCGTAGCGCTCCTTGAGAATGCGGGTCTCGCACTGCTCGCTCGACTCGCCGGCCAGGCAGTTGGCGGGGTCCGGATTGCAGTCGGTATCGGCCGAGCATGCCCAGCCGATGTCGACGTCTTGCGGCGGCGCGGACTGCAAACACTCGAAGCGGATGCGGGCGCCGCTCACCGGTGACGCTCCATCGGTGAAGCTCACCCGCTGTTGCGTCGGGTTGAAGGAGCAGGCTTCCTGTGCCCCAGCGAAGTCGTCGTAGTACCAGCCGAGCCCATCGGGCACGCCCGAAGCGCTCGGAAGCTGTGTCACGCGGCACACTTCGCGCCCGTCTTCGTTGCTCACCGGTTCGGGCTCGCGTCCGCGGCCCGCCGTCGCGCAGGTTTGGCCTTCGGGCTGAACCTCGCGGACCTCGCAGCCCACCAAGCCTTCCGAATTGCGGTTCAGCGATCGCGGCAGACAGAGCTGCCGCAAGGCCGCTGCGATGCGATCGACGATGGCATTGAGCGCGGGCGCGTAATCGGCGGCGCAGATCGACTCGACCACGGTCCCGACGCCGCTGTTACCCTCGGCTAGGCCTTTGGCGGTCTCGACGATGCGGCGTCCAGGAAAGGCAGAGCCGGAGCCGTCGGTCGCCGTACAAGCGGGCCGAAGCTGCTGTGCCTGGGTGTCGGCGGTCGCGGGATCGGGCTCTTCCACCATGTCCGGATCGTTGAGAATCGCCTCGTAGCGGTCTGCGTCCGAGCAGTTCGGGCAGTCGATCTCCTCGGGGATCCCGGTAATCGCGGCAAACACGACCTGACTCGGGTCGGCCTTGAGGGCCGCAATGCCCGAGACATATCGTTCGATCTGCTGCAGCGCTTCGCTGTGTGCCCAGCAGCGCAAGTTGAACTGGAGCTCGTTCGCCGACGTGAAGGGTCCTCGGTACGGATTGCTCTCACGGTCTTCGACGTCGAACACGCGTGGGTCCGTCGTCGAGCAGTCATCCTCGTCGGTGATCAGAATCACCGCCAACAACGCGTCCTCGCGGTTGAAGCCCCCGTTGGCGCTGTTGCGGTTGGAAGCCAAGATCGCCTCGAGCTGTTGCTCGAAGCCGCAACCGTCCGTCTGCCCGGTCACGCACTCGACGTCGTTCACCAAGTCGGCGGCATCGAAGCCCGGTTCCGGAAAGTTCAGATAGAGCGTTCCTTCGGGTGGGGTTTGCGCATCGCAGGCCACACGCGGTGTTCCCGCGTCGTCATCGTCGTCGATGAGACCGCTCGTTTGCATGAAGCCTGCTTTGCCGGCGCCGCCGTTCAGCTCGCAGGCTGGCGTCGGGTTGAAGTCGTCGGGAGGCGTGAAGTTGGTCGGCGGTTCGGTGGAGTAGCCGAGGTCTGGCGTGATGACGCCGACGTGAAGGCTTTCCACGGCTGGGAACTCACCCACCGGCGTCGAGCCGTCGGTGTCGACGCCACCGGTCAACAACAGGCTCACCAGTCGCGGCACCTGCTCGGCGAGCTTGGCCTGCTCCTGCTCCATGGACGGCGAATCGTCGATGAGGATCAACAGGTCCAACGCTCGCTGCGGGTTGACCGGCACGTTCTGGACGACGCCGTTGATGGTGCACGGATTGAGCGCGTTCAAGGACTGGTTGTTACAGCTGCTGGTCGTCGCGATGAACCCCACCATCACGAGCACGAAAGCAAAGCGGATCTTCATGTCTTTTCCCCCTAGAGACACCGAAAGGATACCCCAACGGAAGCCCCAAAAGCCAATCGAGCGGCAACTTTACAGTCATCTTCGCCTTGGCGCTCCCAGATCATGAAACTTTTTTCAGGGTTGTGGTTCTGCTATGCAGAAAGTACAGGGTGGGGGGATGCGCAGGGTTCTAGTCGTCGACGATGAAGAAAACATCCGCGTCGTGCTTCGCACGCTGCTCAAGAAGCACGACTACCAGGTCGAGGCGGCCGACAGCGCGGAGAGCGCGTTGGAGCTGCTCGAGCGCTTCGATCCCGACTTCGTGCTCGCCGACGTTCGGATGAATGGAATGACCGGCCTCGAGCTTTGCGCCGAGCTCAAGGCGCGGTCCTCCCTGGCCACCGTCATCTTGATGAGCGCATACGGCTCGGTGGACCTCGCCATCGAAGCCATGAAGGCAGGCGCCTACGATTACATCTCGAAGCCTTTCAAGCAGGACGAGGTCTTGCTCGCGCTCACCAAGGCCGAGGAACGCGAGTCGCTCCGTCGCGAGAACCGCGCTCTCAAGGAAGCGATGCGCAAGGAGCAGACGTTCCACGGCATCCTCGGCAAGAGCGACGCGATCGCGAAGGTCTTCTCGACGATCGCCAAAGTCGCGGATTACAAGACGACGATCTTGATCCAAGGCGAGAGCGGCACGGGCAAGGAGCTGGTCGCGCGCGCCCTGCATCTCGGAAGCAGCCGAAAAGACAAACCGTTCGTGCCGGTGAATTGCGGCGCCATCCCCGAAACGCTTCTCGAAAGCGAGCTATTCGGGCACACCAAGGGCGCATTCACCGACGCGCACGCCGAGAAAAAAGGACTCTTTTCGGAAGCCGACAAAGGCACGCTGTTCCTCGACGAAATCGGCGAGCTTCCGTTGAGCTTGCAGGTCAAGTTGCTGCGCGTGTTGCAGGAGGGCCGTATTCGCCCGCTCGGCGCGACGCGCGACCAAGCAACCGATGTGCGCGTGATCGCGGCGACGGTGCGCGATCTCGGGCGAGAGGTCGAGGCGAACCGGTTCCGGGAAGACCTGTACTACCGGCTGAATGTCTTGCAGATCATCGTCCCGCCGCTTCGGGATCGTCGCGACGACATCATGTTGCTCGTGGAGCATTTCATCGAGCGTAACAATCGACGCCTCGGCACGAAGATCCGCGACGTGGATCAGCGCGCCCGCAGGCTGATGCTCGACTATGCTTGGCCGGGGAACGTGCGAGAGCTCGAAAACACGATCGAGCGTGCCGTGGTCCTGGCCGAGGGAGACGTCCTCACGGCGGCCGATCTGCCCGAACGCATGCGCGAGCCGGCCGATCCGGTGGCGGCCAGCCTTGCCAACGGCGAGCTTTCGATCAAGAAAACCTCGCGTTTCATGGAGGAAAACCTGATTCGCCGCGCCCTCGAAAAAACACGAGGCAATCGGACGGCGGCGGCCAAGCTCCTCGAAATCAGCCACCGCGCTCTCCTTTACAAAATCAAAGATTATGGGATTCAGTAGCCGCCGATGCACAATCGGGGAATGTCGTGGGAGCAAGGAGCGTTGGGTTCGTGATGTGCTGTATGCCTAGGCCGCTGGCCGTCGCTGCTTGGTGCGCGTTGCTGCTTGCGGCCACGGGCTGCACGAAAAACATCCCGAATACGACCGTGAAGGACACGCCCGAGAACCGGGAAGTGATCACCTTCATGGAGAACTACCGCAACGCCGTGGAGGCCCGGGACGTCGGCGCGCTGCTCGCCATGGCCCACCCCCAGTACCTGGACGACAACGGCACCCCAGCGGGCGAGGACGACCTCGACTATCGCGCCCTCCAGAAGAAGCTCAGTCGCTGGCGAGAGCGGGTGACCGACGTTCGTTACGAGATCAAATACCGCACAATCACGAGGGAAATGGACCGGGTGATGGTGTCTTACCGCTACAGCGCCAGCTTCCGGATCGCCTACGATGAAGAGGACCAGCGCTGGTCCCGTCGTATCGGGGAGAACCGCCTGGTGCTCCTGTATGATGATCTCGAGCGCCGCTACTACGTGCTTTCTGGCATGTGAAGTTTTTCGTTCTCGTTGTATAGGTCCACCAATTCGCGTTACGATTTCTACGATGCCAAGCTGGAAACGGCACCAGTAAGTGTGTTTGCCCACAGACGATGACCCCGATGCGATTCGAGTGCGATAGCTGCCACGCCAAATACAAGATCTCCGATGAAAAGGTGCGGGGTCGCGTCGTGCGCTTCCCCTGCCGAAAGTGCGATCACAAGATCCTGATCGACGGTCGGCAGATCAACGCCGACGTCACCGTGCCGGGTGGCGCGGCGTACGGGTTCGAAGACGTGACGCGACGGTCCGAGCCGGTTTCGTCGTTCCAACACGAAGCGCCCACCGCGCGCGCGCGCCGCCCAGCGGCCCCAGCTCGCCGCCGGCCTCCTTCCGTTCCGCCGAGGCGGCCGGCTGCCGTCTCGCGAAAGTTGTCCCCCGCGCCGAGCGTCGCCAGCACGACGCGCGACGGCCAGCATCCTGGATTGGCGCCACCGGTTCCGGCCGCTCCAGGCAGGACATCCGAGGTCGGCACGCGAGAGGTGCCCGAGTGGCACGTCTCGATTCACGACGTGCCCGTGGGTCCGATTCGGTTGGAGGAGATGGCGCACAAGATCGACGCCGGCGCCGTCAGCGAGTACTCGCTCGTTTGGCGCGACGGATTTGAAGAATGGCGTCCTTTGGCCACGGTGCCCGAGCTGATGGCATTGCTCCACGAACGCCGCGTGTCCGGCTTGCCGTCGCGAACGTCTTTTTCGTCGGTTCCACCATTCGTCGAGACCAGGGCCTCTTCGGACTCCTTGAGCGACCTGACGCCCCTTGCCGACTCTCTGCAGCCGGAGCCGGGCTTCGGGCCGTTGAACGAAACGTCGCAGCCGCCCTCGCCCATCGGGCCCGAGGACATCTTTCAGTCGTCGCCGTCCCTCGGCGCGTTTTCTGGTTTGCCGTCCTTCGAGGACGAGCCGGTGTCGGTTCCCTCGGTCCCGCCCGAGCCGGCGCAGGCCAGCATCGAGCCGCGGCGCGGGCCTTCGCTCGGCGTGCTCGCGCTGATCGTTTCGATCGCCGTGTTTGCCGGCGTGGCGGCCTTCCTCGCATTCGATCGGTTCGGTGATTCGTCGTGGACGCAATGGCTCGGAAAGGGGAGGTCTACCCCACCCGCGACGTCTGCGGCCGCGGTGAAGCGCCCCGCTGAGGCCCCGCCGGCCACGCCGCAAGCCCCGGTCGAGCTGGCAGCAGCCGAAAAGACCGAGGGGGCCGAAGAGGCCGAAGCCGTAGCGGCGGCGCCAGTGGTCGAGGGCGAAGCGCCCGCCGAAGCACCCGCAGCGAAACCGGCCGAGACGCTGGCCGTCCCGCCGCCGCCCAATCCAGCTGACGACGGTCCAGCCATTGCGCCTGTGCGTACGCGCCGCGCTCCGGACCGGCCGAGCCCACGCACCGAGGCTGCTGCGAATGCGGCCGACGAGAGCGACTCGCTCAGCGACGAAGACGAAAAAATACTGCGAGATTTTCGTTCGAGCTCGGCAGCGGGACCCGCCGCGATCGATCTCCAGCCGTCGCGGAACGCACAAGACGACAAGCCGCCGCTCGACAGCGGCGGCGTGCGCGCGACCGTGACCGCCAACAAGCCGAGGCTTCAGCGCTGCTACGAACGCGCCATTCGCGGTCAACAATCACCGCCGGCGGTACGGCTCGACGTGTCCGTCACGGTCGCGTCGTCCGGCCGCGTCAAGGACGTGTCCGCGGAAGGCGAAGGACCCGGCGGGCTCGCCGAGTGCGTCGAAGCATCCGTCCGGCGCTGGCGCTTCCCTGCGTCTTCCGAGGGTGGCCCCGCGCAGTTCCCGATCGTATTCTCGGCGAACTAGCGGGTTCGGATGCCGATCAAGCCTCTCATCGATGCCGGTACCATTGCGCGCCGGGTGGCGGAGCTCGGCCGCGAGATCACCCACGACTACCTGGGCAAGGAGCCGGTGATGATCGTCGTGCTCAAGGGAAGCTACGTGTTTGCGGCGGATCTAGCGCGCCACATCGACCTAGACGTGTCGATCGACTTCCTCGGCGTTCGCAGCTATGGCGACGACCAGCAAAGCACCGGCGTCGTTCAGATTACCGCTGATTTGACCCAGCCGATCGAGGGCAAGCACGTCATCGTCGTCGAAGACATCGTCGATACGGGGCTCACCGTCTCGTATTTGTACGAGAACCTCGAGACGCGCCGCCCCGCTTCGATCAAGCTCGCATCCCTGTTGCACAAGCCCGCCCGCACCCAGGTTCCAGCCCAGATCGACTACCTCGGATTCACGATCGACGATGTTTTCGTCGTCGGATACGGCCTCGACTACCGCCAGAGGTTCAGGAATCTGCCATACCTGGCCGTGGTCACCGACGACGACGCGTGAGCGTTCTATACTCCCCGCGTGACCGACGAAGCGCCACCCCGGGACCTCGGCGAACGAATCCGACGAATCGCGTCCTCGATTTCCGGCGACGACCAGGTGGTGGCGTCCGGTGAAGAGACCTCGTCGATTTTCGATAGCGCGGCCCGGTCCCTCGGCGCCACCATCGAAAGATGGGGCCGCAACCCGAGCTTGCGGCGCTTCCTCGGGGGCGTGCAGCGGGACGACCTGACCAGCCCCGACGAATACGTAGAGCTGTCCGCCAATCTCGGCGTGTCGGCCAAGCTCGGCACCTGCGTTCGGTTCTACGTCGACGATGCAGTCGCAGACGAAGTTTCGATCGGCGACGGCGCGGAAGTGCGAACGGTGATTCGCGCACCGGAGCCCGGGCTCTATCGCGTGGGCGTCAAGATCTGCAACGACCGCGGCGAGACCGTCTCCGATCTCTTCGGGTACCGCCTTTTGCAAGTTGCGAGCGGCCGCCCGGTCGCGTTGGTCGATGCAGCGCTCGTCATTCCCTCTAGCTCGGGGCTCACGGAGCCCGGCGCTGCGTTGGTGGACTTGCTCCGCGAGCTCGTCGATCAGGGCTTCGAGCTCGCCTACTTCGACATCCACGAAAAGAACCGTGACGCGTTGCTTCACCAAGAGGTCCTGAAACGACGGCTGCCCCCCGCAGCCATTCTCACCTACTCCGCGGAGGAAGAGGAGCTTCGCAGCTTGGGCGTCGACTTCGTGAAGATGTTCGCAAAGACCGCGATTCGGCGGCTGCGCGCCAAGGGCGTACCGGTCACGACCGTCCTCACCGTTCGGGACCGCGATTCGGAGGAGACCCGCGCGGAACGAGTGAGCGTGCTGTCACCTGCCACGATGGCCGCCCGCCTCGCCGCCGGCGAGGTCGGTTCCGAAGAGCGACAAGCCCGGCAGCTACTGGAGGATCGCGAGCACAGCACCCCGCTCGACTGGCGCCTCGACCAGACTACGGAGTCGCGGCTCGTCCCGGGCAACGCGTTTCATGCGGAGCTCGACAACCACGAGGCACGGCGGCGGTTGTTTGCGGCGATCGACGAGGCGCGCTCCTCCATCCACATCCAACTCTACATCATACGGCCGAGCGATTTCGCCGAGGAGCTAATCGTCAAGCTGGTCCAGCGCGCCCGCGAGGGCGTGAAGGTGAGATTCGTCGTGGACGCGCTCTACTCGGATCAAGAGATTTTCGGACGGGTGAACCCGCTCTTTCTCACCTTGCAGCAGGAAGCCAACGTCGAGGTGCTGGCGGTGGGCCCGATCGAATCCCACAAAGAGGTCGGCGTATCCAGTCTCAAGAAGCGCGACCATCGCAAGCTTCTCATCATCGACGGACGGCGCGCGTTCGTGTCAGGACGGAACGCGAGCGACGAGTACTACGTGGGGTTCGACGAGGTCGTCGTGCACGACAACACGCGACACGAACGGATTCCGTGGCTCGATGCGCACATCGAGATTCGGGGCCCGCTCGTACGCGACGTCCAACAGACGTTTTTGCAGACTTGGCAAGAGCACGGCGGCGCCGCAATTCCCGAGGGAGAGACGGTTTTTCCCCCACTCGAGGCGGAAGGCTCTGCGGCGGGGCGACTGGTGGTGCACCATGGCCTTGCGGACACCAACGGGCTTTCGATGTACGAAGCCATGTTCGACGTCGCCGAGCACCACGTCTACATCGTCAACGACTTCCCAATCGTGCCGGCGCTCGAGCGCGCCATCTACCGACTGTTGACTCGAGGCGTCACCGTCAAGCTCCTGACTGGAAGCGCGACCGCCCGGCGGTCCGACGGAAGCTTCTTCCCAGCGCCCCTTCACCGCACGCTGTTCGAGTACATGGTCAAAGCGAAGCTCGAGCCCCTGCTCAATGCCGGCGTCGAGGTGTACGAGTTCTCTCCTCCGCCTTCACCGATGGTCGTGGCGCGTGGCGGGCGCATCCGTCCCTACGTTCACGCCAAGATCGTATCGATCGACGGTGTCGCAATCAGCATCGGCTCGGCCAATCTCGATGCCACCGCGAGCTTCTGGGAGAGCGAGTCGAACGTCGTCGTACAAGACGCGGAGTTTGCCAGCGGTGTCGAGGCGCTGCTGCAGAAGCTCATCGACGGCAGCGTCGCGCTCGACCCCGAGTCCGACTACTGGAAGCGGGAACGTGCGCAACGCGCCGTCGTCACGACGCTTTGGCCCGGCTCTCTCTATTCCTGAGTCTCGGCCGCCTATTCGGCAGCCTCTTCGCCGGTCTCTTCTTCGTCGGGCAGCTCGTACGCGACGGTCATGCGGACCTGAAACGCGCGGTCGATCTCGACCCTCTCGGAGCCGTCGACGGTCCTCACGTTCAACAATGCGGACGATTCGCCGCTTGCCGCCGCATTGGCCTCGAGCGCGTTGAGGTTGGCGATGACTTGGCCGGATGCGTCCATCTCCAGCGAGCGCAGCGAGATTTCGACCCCTTCTTCTTCGAAAGTCAGCGTTTGTGCGGGTGCGCTCTGGCGGATCGACACGTTGAGCTTGAGCTCATCGCCGATCTTTTCCTTCAGAGTGTACGTGTCCACCTGATTGATCTCGAATCCGTAGAGGACCAGATCCTTCCGAGCTTCCAAGCTTGCTCCTACGCAGACGGCCTCGGCTGGCAGAATCACGCGCGCGAGCGACGTCCGCGCGTTGATGAGCATGATGAGCAAGCGGACCGGAACGTCGGCGCGCTGCGCGGCCTCGTTGAGCTCGGCTCGCTTGACGATACCTCGGTCATCGATCTCGGCCCAACCGCCCACGTTGTTCAGAACCGAGGCGCTCTTTCTCAGGTCCTGTGCAACCGCCGGGTCGATGCCCTCTGGAACGATCGGCTCGGCCTTGATGATTCGTACGTCGAAGCGTGTCGTTCCTCGCTTGCCCTCGAGCGTCGGTCCCGAAACGATGTGGAGACGGACTCCAGGGGTGACGGCAAGGGCGGCGCCCGTCCGCGTGGTGGCGAGCGATGCGAGACCGTATTCCATGGTGGAGCTCATGGTGGTTCCACGGGTGATGTCGTAACGAAGTACCGAGCGCGGCTCTTGGCCGGCGTCGAGCACCAGAACCGGGTCGCTTTGTTTGGCGTCCTTGGCGGTTTCGGATTTGCACCCGTTCAACACGAGCAGCGCGGTCAACACGATCGACGCGCGCACTAGCAATTGCTTGATCATGAGCTCTCCTTTCGGCGTTTCCCCTAGATCGCCGTCCCGGGCTATATCGCGCGGTGGTTCCTAGTCGTCAAGGTTGTGGAACGGCAGGGCCTTGGACGCGCTCATAGCCCTCGGGAAGCTCGAAAATCGATGCAGGCACCTCACCCCGTTTGACCTCTTTGACCAGGAAGACCACCGGTACACCGCCTGCCTGCTCGACCCGCATCTTCATCGAAAAGCCGGGCTTCACACCGTATTTCATCATCGCTTTGGTGCGCTCGTCGTCCGACATCTCCAGCCCGAGATGCCGGCCGCGGAAGGCGCGGGTCCAGAGGTCCGGCGGATACTTCTGCGTCAGCCAGAGATCGATCACCGCATCGTTCCCTTTGTCCCGGATACGCACGTGTCGAGTTTCGACTCCACTCACCGTTTCCTTGCCGAGCTTCTCGATCTCGAGATCGGCGTCTTCGCCCGAACCGGTGACCTGTTGGCTCTTTGCTGCGAGCGCGGAGTAGGGCATCTCCACGATGACCTTCTGTTGATGCGCGATCGTGTAGTAGCTGCTTCCCTCCGAAGGCATGATCGTCGTCTGCAGCACGGGCTTTCCCTCGGCATCGCTCGACTGCAGGTCCATCCGGACGTCGCCGTTTTCCCCGTACCGGGCCCGAATCTCGGCCGCGATACCCTGAGGGCTCGACAACGTGGCACGGAGCTCGCCCTCGAAGGCCGCCGCGGTCGACGACCAAACGAGCACCGTCAGAAACACCAACGAGACACGCATCGTGGCTCGAGCTTAAGCCGTCATCACGACTAAGCCAAACCCATCGTCCTCGTAGAGGCGATCGAACGTCTCCTTGAACTTGGTCTCGATGTTCTTGCGCTTGACCTTCAACGTCGGCGTGAGCTCGTCCTGCTCGACGCTGAATTCGCGGTCCAGGATGTGGATTTTCTTGATCGTCTCGACCCGTGAGAGCGCTTCGTTTGCGCGGCGCACCGCAGCCACGACGCGCTTTTGCACGTCGGGGTCCCGAGTGACCCGTTCCATCAGCGCTTGCAGGTCCGCCGAGCGCGCCAGAGGGTTCTCGGTCAGCGCCTTGATGTGCTTTTCCGCCGTGGTTGGGTCCACCATTCCGCGCTGGCGGGCCCAATCGACGGCCTCGGCCGCCCCGATGGTGATCAGCGCCACGAGGTATGCGCGCTTGTCACCATGGGCGTGCGCCTGGCTGATCAACGGGTCCGACGCCTTGAGCTCGTTTTCGATGTTCGCCGGCGTGAGGTTCTTTCCACCGGCCGTGATGATGATGTGCTTCTTGCGGTCGAGGATGTAGACGAACCCGTCTTCGTCCTTCTTTCCGACGTCTCCCGTGTGCAGCCAACCGTCGACGACCGTAGCCGCGGTGGCCTCGGGGTTCTTGTAGTAGCCTTGGAAAACCACTTTGCTCCGGATCAGGATTTCTCCGTCCTCGGCAATGCGGTCCTCGACGATGCTCATCGGATGGCCGACCGATCCCAGCTTGACGTTCCCGGGCACGTTCGCGTGCGTGATGACCGTCGACTCGGTCATCCCGTACATCTCGTAGATCGGAAAGCCGGCCGCCCAGAAGAACTCCAAGATCTCTGGGGCGATCGGTGCGGCGCCCGTGATGAAGTAGCGCACCCGGCCGCCAAACACGGCGCGCAGCTTCGAAAACACCAGCTTGTCGGCGATCTTGTGCCGAAGCTTGAGGCCCAAGGGGATCGGTTTGCCTGCTTGCCACAGACGCACCGCCTCCCGTCCCACCCGCTCTGCCCATCGAAAGATGCGCTGCCTCGTGGGTGGCGCTTGCTCGACCGTGCTCATGATCTTCGCGTATGCCTTTTCGAAGATGCGGGGCACGCTGCCGAAGATGGTCGGCCGCACCTCGACGACCTCGTCCAAGACCTTGGCGATGCTCGAGGCGAAGTACGTCGCCATGCCCGTGTTGATCCGTCCGTAGAAGGCCAGGACGCGCTCGGCCACGTGCGCCATTGGCAGGAAGCTCAACCCGACGTCTCCCTCGTCGATCGAAAAAGCTTCGTCCTGGTCGCGCATGACGGCCATGATGTTCGCGTGCGAGATCATGGCGCCCTTCGGGGGGCCGGTCGTGCCGCTGGTATAGACGATGATGGCAGTGCTTTCGGGGTCGACCGCCGAGACGCGTGTCTCGATTCCCGCTCGATCGATTGGGGTTCGAAGCACCTCCTCGAAGGGCACCAACCAGTCGTGGGCCTGCATGAGCTTTTCGGCCCCGGCCGTGTTCCAAACCACGACCTTGTCGAGCTTGGTCAGCTCGTTGCGGCGCGCGAGGATCTTCTCGATCTCTTCGAGCCCTTCGACGAAGGCGACCTTCGTGTCGGCGTGGTCGAGGATGTATGCGAGCTGTTTCGGAGTGAGCGTGGGATACGCCCCGAGCGTGACGGCCCCCGCCAACTGGCCGCCCATGTCGCAGTAGCACCAAGCGGGGCCGGTGCCGCCCACCATGCAGACCTTGTCCTGAAGCTGCAGGTGGAGCCCCAGCAGGTAGGACGCGACGGCCGAGGCCTGCTCGTGGAAGTCCGTCCACGTCACCATCTGCCACTC